>NZ_MWLL01000016.1 GCF_002198675.1 Kineosporia sp. R_H_3
GTGTACACGATGAAGCCCGTCGCACCCCGCCCGCAGCCCCGCCCGTGGACGGCCGAACGCGACTTCGCCGACGACCTCGACCTCGACGCCGTGCTCGCCAAGCGGCGCGCCGTCAACGGCTGACGCACGCCGCGTGCGGGTCCCGGCGGTGCTCCTCGGCAGGGGCGACACACGCCGGATACCGATTCGGAGCAACGCGTCCGGTCCTGCTAGTCTGCTCAGGCCGCAGGGCAAGGGGCTGTAGCGCAGCTGGTAGCGCACCTCGTTCGCATCGAGGGGGTCAGGGGTTCGAGTCCCCTCAGCTCCACGCAGGTCAGGGGCCATCTTTCGTCTTGGAAGGTGGCCCCTGCGGCGTCGTTACAGCAGCGAAGTGCAGCAGCGATCCGGGCGCTGCAGAGTGGAGCAGTGATGACCGCTCGCGAGTACAGCGTCTTCGATGTTTTCACGCCGTCTACGCAGGCCACGATCAACTTCGTTGAGCGTCCGAGTGTCACAGATCAACTGGTCGATGCCTTGCGGACGCCCGGCAAGCAAGTCGTCGTCTACGGTGAGACCGGGTCCGGCAAATCCACGCTGTTGCAGCACAAGCTTGACGAGCTCTATCCGGCGTATGTGACTAGTCGTTGTACGGCACAGACGACCCATGATTCGCTGATTTTAGATGCATTCGACCAGTTGAACCGCTATTACATCGACTTTCGAACTCGCGAGGCAAGTTCGACATTGAAGGGCAATCTCGGTGCGGACTTTCTTGCTATCAAAGCATCTGTGGAATCTCAAATTGGCGAGAAGACGACCTCAAGCGCCCGGAGGTTTATTCCGCCGCAACTGACGGTTCAGCGACTAGGGCAGTTTATCGGCGCTGAGGGCATGTGTTGGGTGCTGGAGGACTTTCATAAGGTACCGGTGGAAGAAAAGACAGCTCTCGCCCAGACACTGAAGGTCTTCAGTGATCTTGCCAAGGAGTTCCCAACGGTACGGATCGTCGCCCTCGGGGCCACGGATACTGCACGTCAGGTTGTTCAGTTCGACCGTGAGATGGCCAACCGCGTCGCGGAGATACATGTTCCCTTGATGACTTCGAGGGAACTGATGACGATCGTCGCCAACGGTGTGACGCTCATGAACGTCGATGCACTGAACGTAGTCGAAGACATCGTGAGCTTCTCAAGCGGCCTCGCGAGCGTTTGTCACCACCTTATGCTCAATGCTTGCATCTCCGCCGGCGTCGAGAGAACGGCTGCTGAACGTTTGTCTATTGGCGAGAATGACCTCGGCATCGCCATAAAGCGCTATATGGACGAGTCCTCCGACACTCTCAAGTCACTGTTCGAGTTGGCACTTGCGCGGCAGCGTGTCCGCAAATACGACAACACAAGGCTCATCGTTCAAGCGTTGGCCGCCGCTGACGTCGACGGCCTCACGGCGGCAGGGATACACGCGCACATCCGAAAAGCGCATGCCGAGTATCCAATGGCCAACCTCATGCGCTACCTCCAGCAGTTGACCAGCGATGAGCGTGGGCGTGTGGTTCGCCAAGCAATCGACGGGCGCTACCGATTCTCCCAACCGATGTTCCGCTCCTATGCTCGCCTGTTGCTGGGAATTTCGGATGCGACGCCGCTATCTAGGCTCTTGACCACTCTCGTAGTTGGTCTCGCCAACGCATGGGTTAGTGATAAGGCGGTGACGGTCAGTACGGGCTCTGCCGATACCTACTACGAAAATTTGACGTCGCCGGCCGCCGCCGCAGCGCTCAAGTTCGACCTCGACCTAGACTGGTCTCCGACCTTGCGCGGCATGACCGGACATGATGGCTGATTTGGCGCTGGCTGCACATCGCCGGGAGATTGGGTTTGAGGATGGCCTGCAAGTCCGGTCAAACCCGAGTGTGCTTGTTCGGATGAAATTGGGCGCCTCGCGTCAGCTGGGCCAGAAGCGCTCGCTGGCCTGCGCGACGAATGTCCCTCTCGCGTATGGCCGCGCTCTGGTGAGCCGACAGTCCGCGGGTATTGCGCCGAACATAGGCGGAGTGGGAGGGGGCGGGCGCCGGGTCTTTCACCCGCCCCCCGTCGATCGACTAGTGGCCTGGCCCGGTGTAGCGACCGACATCCTTGGCGTTGTCGTTCGGGCCGTTGCCGGAGCCGTAGTGGTTGTGGTTCCCGCTCTGGCGGAAGTCCTCGTCGCTCATCTCGTGGCCGTCTCCCAGGAGGGTCTCCCCCGTCTTGGATCCCTCACCGAACCTTGCGGTGACCTCGTGGCCTTCGATGGTTCCGCGCTCGGGGTCAGACCAGCCGCCCTTGTGCTGTCCGGACATGACGCTCCTTTCGGCGGTGCACTGCACCGCGGTGGTGGTACTGGCAGCACCATCAGACAGCCGCCTCCCGGGGGCGGTCGACCCGGATCGTGGGACAAGGATGGGACAGTTGAGTGAGCCGCCTCCCGAGCCGCCGCGAACATATGTGGACCTCGGCGTTGTCTTGGCGCGTCAGCGTGGTCGCCGAACGCTGAGAAGCGTTGCCTCTGACTGCGGGCTGCGTTCGTCTTCCTCCCTGCAGCGCTACGAATCTGGTCGGCCAATGCCGCGGGACGTAGCCCGCGCACTCGATGAGTACTACGAGATGAGCGGATGGCTCGTAGATGCCGTTTCCCGCCTAGAGGTTACCGCCGGTCGGTGGCTACCAAGAGTCGCATGCACAACGTTTGTACATACGTGGCCAGAGGAGCATCAAGGCTGGGTATGGATTGGGCTCAGGGCAGATCCTGCGAGGGTCGGTCGCCTCCATCTAGTTCGTCTCCGCTGGGGGCCGTGGCGTCAAGACCTGCGTATTCCGTTGAAGATGGACGGCGAGGCACTCACGACGGGGAAGGGTAAAGATCTGTCCGGAAGAACGGTTCCGTTTCACCTCGAAGTCGACCACGCTGTGGTCGCAACGTTTGGCGTCGATGCTCCTCCCGAGGATCTCGCGGCCCGAGACATCAGTCTTGGCTGGGAGTTCATGGAACCGTAGTTGGGTACGGCAGGATATGCGCCTGGCTTGCTTTCTCGCCGTGAGAGAGTGGCGTCCCTCAGAGTGGTGTGCCGTTAGGCCCGTCGTTGGGCGTGGCGTAGACGCGTAGGGCGGCCACCGCGTGATCTTTCTTGAAGACCTCTCACAGTGCTTCAGAAGGAGACCGCGGTGACCGCCGTGCCCAGTATCGACCCTGCCCTGCTCACGCCCGAAACGATCCGAGAGAAGTTGTCGGACGCGTCGCTGGACCTGCTGCGCGAGCTGCTGTCGACGTTCATCGACACCCTGATGTCGGCCGAGGCTGACGCCCTGTGCGGCGCCCCGTACGGGCAGCCGAGCCCGGAGCGGACGAACACCCGCAACGGGTACCGGCACCGCGACTTCGACACCCGTGTCGGGACCCTGGACGTGGCCATCCCGAAGCTGCGCTCCGGCAGCTACTTTCCCGACTGGCTGCTGGAGCGCCGCACCCGTGCCGAGGCCGCCCTCACCTCGGTGGTCGCGACGTCGTACCTGCTCGGGGTCAGCACCAGGCGGATGGAGAAGCTGGTCGCCACCTTGGGGATCACCCGGCTGTCCAAGAGCCAGGTCTCCCGGATGGCCGCCGACCTGGACGCGGTCGTCGAGGCGTTCCGGACCCGGCCGCTGGACCAAGGCCCGTACACGTTCGTCGCCGCGGACGCCCTGGTCATCAAGGTCCGCGAAGGCGGCCGTGTCGTCAACGTGCACGCCCTGCTCGCTACCGGCGTGAACGCCGACGGCCACAAGGAAGTCCTCGGCCTGCAAGTCACCTCCAGCGAGGACGGCGCCGGCTGGCTGGCGTTCTTCCGCGACCTCACCGCCCGCGGCCTGACCGGCGTCCGCCTCGTCACCTCCGACGCCCACTCCGGGCTGGTCGCCGCGATCGGGGCGTCCCTGCCCGGCGCAGCCTGGCAACGGTGCCGGACCCACTACGCCGCCAACCTCATGTCGGTGACCCCGAAGGCGTCCTGGCCGTGGGTGAAGGCGATGCTGCACAGCGTCTACGACCAGCCCGACACCGACGCCGTCCACGCCCAGTTCGACCGGCTCCTGGACACCGTCGCCGACAAGCTGCCCAAGGTGGCCGAGCACCTCGAGACCGCCCGGGCCGACATCCTGGCGTTCACCGGGTTCCCGAAGGAGATCTGGCGCCAGATCTGGTCCAACAACCCGCAGGAGCGCCTGAACCGGGAGATCCGCCGCCGGACCGACGTCGTCGGCATCTTCCCCGACCGCGGTTCTCTGATCCGGCTCGTCGGCGCGGTCCTGGCCGAGCAGCACGACGAGTGGGCCGAAGCCCGCCGCTACCTCGGCCTCGACGTCCTGGCCCGCTCCCGCGTCACCCTCCTGACCGGCGACGCCGACCCGCAGCAGGAGGTGACCACCACCACCACGACCGAGGCCATCAGCGCCTAACCGAGAAGATCACGCGGCGGCCGCCGCCGCACACCACGCCCCGGGACTTGACCCGTGAGAGAGCTTCCCTCAACGGACCGTTCTGCCGTACTCGACCGTGGTGAGGGCTCGCCTGACTGGCCCACGTTCGAGCGGCTCCGTGGGGGACGGGTCTGTGACCTGGGGCTTCGTCGATTGACGGCGTTGGATCTGCGCACTAAGACGGCTGCCCCAGGGGCGTTAAGTGGCGCATGTCGCCGCTCGTACGGCCCGTTAGGACGGCCTCGGCGTGGCGGCGGTGCAGATCGTGTGCTCGGTTCGCAGGGGCTTGCGGTCGATGGTGCAAGTGGGCTCGGCACATGACGAGGCCGAGCGGGAGTTGCTGGTGTGGTGGCTCGGCAGTGACTCGCCGCTGGTCGGGACGTGGTGCTGCGGCCGGGCGTTGGGCCGAACGGGTGGGTCTGAGGGTTGGGTGTCGCTTGCTTGCTGCGTGGGACCGATCACATGGGCACGGGTTCTCCGGGTGTGTGCGAGTCGGTGAGTGAGGGTTGGGATGAGGCGGTTCGGGATCTCGTCGCGGTTGGTCGCGCTGGTGTTGTTGGCGGTGCTTGCCGCGGTGTCGTTGGCCGGTGTCGGCGTGCTCGAGGTCTCGGCGTTGCGGGCTGCGCAGCAGGCAGGGGCGCGGTTGACCGCGGCGCGTGCGGCGGCTCAGACGGCCCAGTTCGACTTCGCGGATTTCAACGGGTGGCAGACCGCGTACGCGTTCGACGTGGCCCGTCTCGGCGCGGGCGCAGCAGCGGACACTGCTGACTCGAGGAAGGCGTTTCTGGGGTCGGTGGCGCGTACCCGCACCCATCTGGACGCTCTGCAGGCCCTGGTGGAGACCGGCCCAGACTCAGACTCAGACTCGGGCACCGTTTCAGCGGATGTGACCGCTGCGCGGGCCGCGCTGACGGACTTCATGACGGTCGACGGGCAGGTCGTCGCGTTGTACCGCGAGGGTGATCGTGAGTCGCGGCGGGCGGCTGACGCGCTGGTGCTGGGTCGTGAGATCGAGGTGTTCACGGCCGGTGCCGGTCACCTCGACGCGGCGGCACGGGCGTTGACGTCCGCGCAGCGGGCGGCCACGGCTGCCGCCGACCGGCGGGCGGCCGCCGCGGTGACCGTTCTGGTGGTCACGGCCGTGGTGGTGGCCGTGCTGCTGGGTGTGGGGGCGGTGCTGATCGTTCGGTCGATCCGAGGACCGTTGAACGGTCTGCGGGCCCGGCTTCAGGAGATCGCCGGGGGCGGCGGGGACCTGACAGCACGGCTCGAGGTGGCCGGCCGGGACGAGCTGACGGTGGTCGCGGAGCTGTTCAACACTTTCCTGGCGAGCATCGCCGGCATCGTCCGGGACGTGACCCGGTCCGCGGGCCGGATGGCGGACTCGGCCGGTGAGCTCGATGCGGTGTCGGTGGGTCTGGACGCCGGGGCCGGGCGGGTCAGCGTGCAGGTCGACCAGTTGGGCGAGTCGGCTCGTGAGGTGGCCGGGTCCACGACGTCGGTGTCGGCGGCGACCGAGCAGATGACCGCGTCCATCGCAGAGATCGCGGGCCAGGCCGCCTCGGCCGCCCAGGTCGCCTCGGAGGCGGTGTCCACGGTGTCCGAGACCGCTACCGCGATGGGTGACCTCGCGGCGGCCGGCAGCGAGATCGGCGAGATCGTCAAGGTGATCACCACGATCGCGGAACAGACCAATCTCCTGGCGTTGAACGCGACCATCGAAGCCGCCCGCGCCGGGGACGCCGGCCGAGGGTTCGCGGTGGTCGCGACCGAGGTCAAGGAACTCGCGAACGAGACCGCCCGGGCCACAGCAGAGATCACCAGCAAGATCACGGCGATCCAGGACACCACCGGCCGCGCCACCCAGACGATCGACCGGATCAGCGGGATCATCACCGCTATTCACGAGAAGCAGACCACGATCGCCGCTGCGGTCGAGCAGCAGTCGGCGGTCACCAGCGAGATCAGCCGCAGCGTCACACAGATCGCCGACTCCGCAGCGGGCATGGCCGAAACCCTCGACACCGTCGCCGGCGCCACCCAGCAGACCGCGACCGGTGCCGCCTCGGCCCGCGTCGCCGCCGGTCAGGTGGCCGCCGGAACAGCGCAGATCCGCACCCTCTTGGACGCGTTCACGACCTGACGCGAGGGCTCGCCGGGATCGCTCACGTAGGCCGCAACCGGTCCGCCCAGACGCGTCCGGTGCGGCGTCGTCCCCGACGAACCGCGTCACCATCCCGGCCGGGAACACAAGCGAACATGCCCCTATGACCTCAGGTGGCGGCAGGTGGCTGCCGACGATGGATTGGGGCCCGAACGACGTCAAGGTCTGTCACGATCGGTGGTCTGGACCAACCGGATGTCGCGTCAGGAAGCAGAGGATCCAGGTGTTCGAGACCGTGCCGGCGGCCCAGCCGGCGGCCCAGCCGGCGGCCCAACGGGCGGACCCGTCTGCGTCGTCGCCCGCGGGTGCCTCGCGGGCGTGGCCGACCGTTGACTGGCAGTCGCGGGTGATCGCCGTGATCGCCGACGTCGTCTCCGTGCACCGGGACGGGGTGCTGGAGTGGATCTCCCCGGCAGTGGCCGGGCTCCTGGGCTACGCCCCGCACGAGATGGTCGGCCGGTCGGTGGTCGACTTCATGCACCCCGACGACCACGCCGTGGAGGCGCACGAGCTACCCACCGCCCCCGGCGAGGTCGTTACCGGTCGACGGGTTCGGCTGCGCTGCAAGGACGGCAGCCACCGCTGGGTCCAGTCCCGGCTGACCCGCACCACCGACCCGGACGGCACGCCCGGCCCGGTCGTCATGTGCACCCGAGACATCACCGAGATCGTCGACCTCGAAACCCGGGCCGCGACCGCGAACGCCACCCTGACCGCAGCCCTCGACGTCAGCCCCGACGGCTTCGCCGTCTACCGGATCCACCGCGCCCCGCACCCGACAGAACAGCCGCCCCAGCAACGCACCGGGCAACCCGCCGCGTCACCAGCCGCGCAACCGACCGGGCCGGCCGGGCCGGTCGGGCCGGTCGGGCCGGTCGGGCCGGTCGGGCAGTCGGCCGAGCCGGTCGACCGGCCGGCTGAGCGGTTCACTGTGCTGGCGTTGAACCGTGCCGCGCTGGTCGCCGACCCCGATGTCTGGGACGCCGTCGGGAAGGACCTGGTGGATGTGGTCCCGGACGCCGAGGCGAGCGGGGTGCTGGGGATGCTGCGGCGGGCCGCCGACCGGGGACCTGGCGGCGGGACAGCCCGGCTGCGCACCGACTTCTTCCGGTACGGCCGCAAGGTGACCGTGGACTGCGTCGCGGTCCGGGTCGACGACGACACCGTGCTGGTGACCTGGCGGGACGTCACCGAGCAGGCTCTCGCCGAGCGCGTGCTCGTCGAGGCCTACCAGCGGGTCCAGGGCACCTGGGACACCCTGCGGGCGGCGCTGGACGCCAGCCCGGACGCGATCGGCCTGTTCGACGTCGACCTGGACTCCCACGACGGCCCCGACGGCGGCCCCACGATCCGGGTCGAACACGTCAACGAGGCCGCCGCCGCGCCCTTCGGGCTGCCCCCGGACCGGGTCGTCGGCTGGGAACTGTCCGAGGTCGACCCCCAGCACGACCCCCGGATCCGCGCCGCGATCCTCCAGGTCGCCCGCACCCGGGACCCGCAGCAGATCCGCCTGGACCTGACCGCCCCCGGCGACCAGCGCGTCACCGTCGAAGCCACCCTCGCCCCCGCCGGGCAGCACCGGGTGATCTCTGTCTTCCGGGACGCCACCGCCCACGAGGCCGAACGCCGCACCCTGCAGGACCGCCGCCGGCACGCCGAGCACGCCGCCACCCACGACCACCTCACCGGCCTGCCGAACCGGGCCCGCCTCGAGCAAGCCCTCCGGCACGCCCTCATGACCTGCCTACCCGGCGACCGGGTCGGTGTCGTCTTCTGCGACCTCAACAAGTTCAAAGCCGTCAACGACGCCCACGGCCACCGCATCGGAGACCACCTCCTACGCGCCGTCGGCGCCCGCCTTGCCGCCCTCACCCAGCCCGGCGACACCGCCAGTCGCCTGTCCGGAGACGAGTTCGTCCTCGTCCTCCCAAGCCGCGCCGGCGACTGGACCCCTGACACCCTCCTGCAGCGCATCCACGACACCGTGGAACAACCCCTGCACACCGAAGGGATCACTCTCACCCCGCGGCTGGCCGTCGGCTGCTACCTCGCCGACCCCGCCACCCACCCCACAGACCGAGAACCCACCGACGTCCTCGCCGCCGCCGACCGCGCCATGTACGCCACCAAGCCCGCCCCCGACTACAGCATCTAAGCCACCCCCACTGAACAAGACCCACCCTGCGCACTAAGTGAGCCAAGTCGGGTTCGGGAGTGTGAGGTCAGATATGCCGTCCAAGGTGTTCTCCTAGCGCGAGCAGCGCGGCCTGCGTCGTGTCGGACGTGGCCTCGGAGTAGATGTTCATGGTGACGGCGATCTGCGAGTGCCGGAGGATCTGCATGGCCACGCGGGGGTGGACGTCCAGGGCTACGAGCAGTGATGCGCACGTCCTGCGGGTGGTGTGGACCGCGATGATCGGCACACCTGCCAGCGCTGCTCGCCGCTTAAAGTCGCGGTGAAAATTCCGAGGCTCGACGGGGAGCCCGTGGCGCGTCGTGAAGACGAAGTCGAGGTCATGCCATGCCAACCCCGCCTGTGCTCGGCGGTTGGCCTGTCGCGCACGCCACACCGTTAGGGCGGTGGTGCAGATGGGGGGCAGCGGAAGGAGGGCATCACTAGCCTCCGTCTTCGTCTGTCGGCGCAGCAGACGGCCGTCCACGCGCTGGAGCTGCCACCCGATCCACACCGTGCCCACGTCCAGGTCAACGTCTTGCCACTTGAGTGCGAGCAGTTCCCCACGCCGGAGGCCGAGCACGAGCATGAGCACGTAGGCGGCGTAGTGCGGATCGCCCGCTTCGAACGCGGCCTCCAGGAAGCGCCGCGCCTCGTCGACCGTCCAAGGCTTCGCCTTCTTTGGGCGTGCCTGCGGTAGCCGGACAAGTGAGGCCACGTTACGCGTCACCAATTCGTCCCGGACGGCATTGCTCAGGCCGCTACGCAGCACGGTCCACGCGGTGTGGATGGTGCGTGCGCTGGCAACCTGTTGGCAGCATTGGTTCTTGGCGCAGCACTTCGGCGCCGGGCGGCGAGCGTCCTTGCCCTGTGCGCAGCACTGGCAGGCCGTCTTCAGCCCGTTGAGCCAGCGCTGGACGTCTCGCGGCAGCAACTTGTCGATCCGTCGCTCGCCCAAGGCTGGTGCGATGTAGTGCTTGATGAACATCCGGTAGTTGGCGATCGTGGCCGGCGCGCAGTTGGGCGTGATGACCTCGAGCAGCCAGCCGTTGAGGTACGCGCCGAGCGATGGAAGCTTGGTGGCGACGGGTGCCTGCGCTGCGCGTTGGTGGAGCGCCAGCCACTTGGTGTGGACGTCTTCGCGGCTGGCGCCGTATACGTACTTGCGGATCCGCTTCCCCGTCGGTGTAGTCACCCAGACGTAGGCGGCGTAGCCGCCGGCGGCACGGGCGTAGATGGAACCTTCGCCGTTGGCCCGGCCGCGAGGCTTGCTCATCGGTCGGTCTCCGCCTCGGATGCACGGCGGGCGACGTACTGGTCGACCCACTCGGGCAGGATCCGACGGGAGCGGCCGTCCTTGAGGGAGCGCAGTTCGCCTGAGATGACGAGCGTCTTGGTCTTGCTGACGCTGAAACTGAGCATCTCGGCCACCTGGGGAACGGTGAACCATTTGGGCGTGATCTCGACGTGGCGGCGGGCGTTCGTCACTGCGGCGCTCCTTCTGATAGTGCGGTGGGGAGGATCGGACTGACTGTCGGTGCTGGGTCGGACACTTGGGTCGGCGCGCCATCTGGGTGTCGCCGCTCGGGCCCGGGAGCGGGCGCCGGGTGACCGCGCTGGGTGCGGTCACCGATGTGGAGGTGGTCGTCGTGGGCTTCGACATCCGACCCCGACCGGAGCGGCGGGCGCCGGCACCGGGTGTGGGCGGGCTGCCTGTGCTGGAGCCGCGTCCGAGCCTGGGCGACGTCGAGTTTCTGTTCGCCGTCGCTCGCCGGCTGGCTCGGCAGGCCGCCGTCGACAGCGGCACCCACGCCGGTGCCGGCGGCGCGCATGCGGCCGCGCGCGGGACGGTGGACGCGCTGCTGTGGGTGCTGGGAGCCACCGACTCGGCGCCGTCTGGGCTGCGGCACGTCGGTGGCGTGGACGCCGGGCTGCGGTCCGACGACCTGCTTGCTGTCGAGCTGGTTGCGCTGGAGAACCAGAGCGCGGTTCTCGCGGGCGCGGGCGACGGCCACTACCTGCGCGGGGCCGCCGACGCCGTGTGCTTCGCCCGTGGTTGGGTCGCTGCCTTCTGGTGGGCGCCGCTGCCGGCGGTCCTGCGGCCGCACCGCGACGAGATCGGCCGTCGCGTCGCCTGATCGCACCTCGGGGTCGGCGTCAGTCATTGCCTGCCGCCAGGGTGTCGCCTACCGCCGGCGCGTCGTCCCACGCACGTTCGAACGCGGCGTCGCGGTCCGGGGTCGAGTCGTAGACGGCGCCGAGATCGGCGCTGTCGTCCGTGCCGCGGGTGCGCAGGTACTGCCACTCGTCGTCGGACGACGCGGCCTGGGCGCGTTCCTGGGAGGCATGGTCGGCGGTGACCTCGAACGCTGCGCGGGCTCTGGCGGCGACGGCGGCGATCTCGGCAGCGGTGGCGTCTGCGGAGAGCCCGGTGACCGGGCGGGCTGCTTCTGCGGAACGCACCGCGTCGCTGTCCTGGCGCTCGAGCATGGTGAGGATGCGCGTGACCTCGGGTCGCTGGCCGGCGTCGGTGCTGGCGAAGGTGTCGTCGGGCACGATGAACGAGCAGACCTGGACGGCGGCGCCGTGGCGGGCGGCCGTGGCGTGGATGAGGGCCAGCTCGGACTTGGTGAATCCGCCGCGGAGCGAGCGGGAGAACGGGTCCGTGGTCGCGGCGTCCTCAGCTGCGGTCGTCTCCGCTCGGGGCGCACTCTGCATCGAAGGGGCGTCGTTTCGAGCGTCCTGCGATGTCACCTGGTCGACCTCCTCATGAGCCGCCATGTCCCGGTCTTGGTCGACCAGGTCGGCTTCGGTGATGGGGCGGTGGGCGTCGTCTGCGGCGCGTGCTTCGGCCTCGGCGGCGAGCCATTCGGCGGGGGTGACGCGGTCGGGCTCTGCGCCGGGGGCGATTCCGCGGCGGGTGAGCTCGGCGGCGGCGCTGTCCCCGGCGGACAGGGTTTCGGCGTTGTCGACGAGCCAGCGGGCGCGTGCGTCGGCGGCGGCGTCGAGGTGGTCGGCCAGCAGACGGTGTCGCTCGGCGTCGGCCTCGTAGCGGGCGGCGTCGTCCTCTCGCCCGGTGGATCGGGCGAGGACTGCCTCGCGGGCGGCGAGCTCGGCGAGGCGGTGCCGCTCGCGTTGCGCGTCGTAGACCGGGTCGGGGGCGCCGGCGCGGGCCAGTTCGGCGGCGCGGGCGCGGACCAGGAGCCGGCCGTCGGTCAGCTCGGCCTCGGGGCGGCGCTCCTCGGGCATCCCGGCTGCTGCGTAGGCGGCGTGCCAGGCGGCCCGCTTCTCCGGGCTGCTGACGCCTGGGCAGCGGCCAAGGGCGATCTCCTCGTGGTCCCAGCCGGTCGCCTCGCGCAGCGCCGCGACTGCCCCTGCACGGTCGATCCACTGCTGACGGTTTGACGCGTACGCGTCAACGTCGTCGGGCAGTGGCCCGAGGGTTGCGGTCAGCCACGTGGGTCGCTCGTCGGCAGGGTGGTCGGCGAGGGCCTGCCCGAGGTTGTGGCGGCGCTCGTCGAGCAGACCGAGGAGCTGGTCGACGTAGCCGGCCCGCGCTGTGTCGATGCGCTGTGGAGCCACGGTCAGCCCCGGCGTCCGTGACGCCGCTTCCGGGGCGTTGGCGTCCTCGAGGGCGGGTGCCGGCAGATCGATCCCGGACGAGCGGTGGATGCGGGTCGCGAGCACCTGGGCGACGCTGACGGCGTCGGTGAGGCTGCGTCCGGAGGTGACGGCGTCCCGCAGCACCTCGAGGGGCTCGTGGCCGGCCTGCTCGTAGCTGCGCAGCAGCCGGGACAGGTGCTCGGTGCCTTGGTCGGCGCCGAGCCGGGCGCGGTCCTCATCGGTGATGAGGCCGTCGGCGGTGAGGGTGTCGAGGTCGCGGTCGAGTCGTTCGCGGCAGGCGACGCGGATCTCCTCCTCGACGAGGGCGAGCAGGGTGCCGGCGTTGGTGCGGTGGGCTTCGGCGGCGTCGGCGATGTCGACGGCGGCGAGGTCGTTGCCGGCTGCCGGGTGGTTGTGCGGGTCGTCCCAGGTGGTCAGGGAGCGGGCGAGGATTCCGCGTGCGGTGAGGCTGGGCTGGTCGGGGTTGAGGGACTCGGTGACGGCCCAGGCGGTGTTGGACTCGCGGCCGCGGGTGAGGCCGACGTAGGCGCCGGCGCGGTCCATGCCCTGGGTGAGCAGGAGGTGCCCGACGTCGGCGGTGCGGCCCTGGGCGCCGTGCGCGGTCGATGCGTAGGCCAGGGCGACGTCCTGGGCGACGTACCCGGCGGGCATGACGTGCACTTCGCCCGTGCGGCGGCAGACGACGTCGAGGGCGCCGTCGGGCTGGATCGCGGTGACCTCGTAGACCTCGCGGTTGACCAGCCCGAGGGTGCGGTCGATCCGGCGGGCCTGGACGAGGTCGCCGACCCCGGCGGGTGTCTCGTCGCGGCCGAGGACGACGCCGGCCTCCTGGACGACGCCGGCCTCGACGAGCAGCGCGCGCACGGAACTGGACACGGCCGCGGCGTGCTCGTTGGACGCGGCCACGACGACGACGTCCTTGCCGGCGAGCCGGTCCGCGGCGGCGGCGCGCGCGACGGCGGCGACGGCGTCGTCCGCGGTGCCGGCGTCGAGCAGCCGGCCGCGTGCGTCGTACTCCCCGACGGCGGCCGGGATGTCGCTGCTGTCGCCGTCGCGCAGACGCAGGGAGGCCTCGCGTTCCCACTCGGCGCTGAACCGGCGGACGTCGGACAGGGTGTAGGTCTCGGCGTCCCGGTCGATGGCGGCGCGCATCATGCCGCCGGCACCGACGGCGCCGAGCTGGTGCGGGTCGCCCATGAGGACCATCCGGGCGCCGGCCGCGTCGACGGCGGCCTGCAGCCGGGTGAGGGCGTAGGTGTCGACCATCGAGGCCTCGTCGACGACGAGCAGGTCGTTGCTCGTCAGCCGCAGGGCTGCGTCGTCCGGGAGCATGGTGCCGGAGGCCAAGCGGCGCTGGGCGGCGAGGAACGCCGCGACGTTCGCGGTGTCGGCGACGCCGTCCTCGCGCAGGATGTCAGCAGCGACCTGGGTGGTGGCGACGCCGACGACGCGCCCGCGGTTGCCGCCGTCCGGGTCGGGTTCGCCGGCGCCGCCGGGCGGCTGGGGCGAGGCGGTGAGTTCGCGCCAGGCGGCGTCGAGGAGCCCGGCGACGTAGGACTTGCCGGTGCCGGCCGGGCCGACGAGCGTCACGAGTGCTGCGTCGGAGCTGGCGATGCCGAGGACGGCCTGCCGTTGCGCGGGGTTGAGGCTGGCGCCGAAGGTGTCGAGCCAGGTGGTCACGGCGTGCGCGGGGATGGCGGTGCGGCCGCGGACGCCGCAGGACCGCAGCAGGGCGTCTTCGGCGGCGAGGTGGCCGCGGGTCGCGTACTGGACGGCGGCCGGGTCGAGGTGCTTGGAGCGGCCGTTCTCGAGGCGGCCGGCGGCGTGGACGGTGCCGACCTCGCGGCCGACGACGAGGACGGCGTCTTCGCCGGTGAGCGCCTGGTCGACCAGGGACTCCAGGAGGCCGCGGACGCCGCCCTCGGGCAGCGCGCCGAGGTCGTCGGGGAGCGCGTCGTTGAGGTGCTTGACGAGGTCGTGCCGGGTCCAGGTCGACTTGCCGCCCTCGCTGTGGCACGCCTCGAGGGCCTGGGCGATGACGGCCTCGGGGGAGAACGTCGTCCGGACGGCGTCGGTGGGCAGCAGGGCGGGGGACTGGGTGAGGTCGACGACCTGCTTCGCCTGGCGGACGAGTCCGCCGGCGACCTCGCCCTGGCTCATGGCGTCCCACCGCTGGGCCATCTCGCCCCAGGTCTCGGCGTCGTGGGTCTTGGCGGCGCGGGTGGCCAGGGTCGCCCGCTGGAGGATCTGGCGGCGCTCGAGGTTGTTCGCCTTCCGGCCGAGGGCCTCTTCGTACCGGGCGAGGTCCTCGGCGGCCTTGCCGGTGATGGCCTGGCGGCGGCTGGAGAACAGGTCCTCGATGGAGCGGTCGACGCCGACGACGCGGCGGCCCATGCCGTCCTCCCGTGGTTCCCACTGGACGCCGAGCCGGCGGGTCAGCTCGACCTCGAGGGCGCGCTCGGAGACGGCGCCGGCGGCCGGGCGCGCCGCGATGACGGACTTGCCGTCCAGCGCCCGCCAGACGCCGTCCGCGCTGAGCACCTTGTTCAGGACGATCTGGTGGACGTGCAGCTGCGGGTCGTTGTTGCGGGAGGTGTGCTGGGGGAAGCGGGCTGCGGTGAGGGTGTGGGCGTCCTCCCAGCTGCCGGTGGCGCCCTTGCCGCCGTGCCGTCCGACGCGGGTGTAGCCGGCGTTGTCCTGGACGTAGCCGAGCCCGACCTCGCCGGCGGCGACGAGTGCTTCCTCGACCTGGGCGGCGCGCCAGGCCCACAGTCGGGCGGCGTCGGTGTCGCCGGCCTGATCGGCCTCGTGGCCGGCGCGGGTGAACGACGCCCACAGGACGGTGACGGACTTGTCGGGGGAGAAGGTCAGGTCGTAGAAGGCGACGGCCTTGGGTGTATCCCGCTCGGCCTCCAGGCGCCAGCCCTGTATCTGCTCCGGCGTGGGTGTACTCGCGTGCGCGGTGGCGTACTCGCGGATACGGTCCTCGACGACCTGGCCGGCGCTGCGGAACTGCTTCGGGGCGCGGCCGAGTACGGCGGACTCGCCGCGGGTCGCCTCGTCGGCGAACCGGGGGTCGCGCGGGTCCCGGAACTGCTCGTACAGCGCCCGCATGATCTCGGCGTCGACCTCGCCCTCCAGGCCGAGGATCTCGGCGCCCCTGCCCCACCACTGGCCGGGCGGCTCGCCGGCCGCGACGGCGCCGGTGTAGTACGACTCCATGCCTGCCCCGACCTGGTCGGTGAGGTAGGACGACGAGTGCCCGGTGGCGACGCTGAGCATGAGGAATGCCTTTCTGATCGATGACGTGCTTTTCCGGCGCGGGTTGTTTCCCGCCAGGGGGATGCCGCTGTTTTGCTCGCGCAGGGCCATTTCCTGGCCCGGCGAAGCCGATTCTTTGGTGATCTTGGTGTGGCCTACTCGGTCGGTGATGCAAGGGTGTGATTCCTGCTTGCTGTTCTTGGGTGCTCCCTGAAAGTGGATCTTGCTTAGTCGCGGTCGTTTCTGGATTTGATCTCTGTCGGCTTGATTTCTTCGGTGTTCTCGTTCTCGGGCTGGGCTTTCTCGGTGGTGTTCTCGTTCGGTTCTTGCTGGGTGTCATGGTTCTCGTGCTGGTCGTCGTCCTGTTTGTCGGTGCCGGGTCGGGCGGCGTGGTGTCGATCGGTGGCTGTGCGGTGGATCCGGGTTGCTCGGGCCTGGCCGATGCCGTGGGTCCGCATGAGCGCTCGGATGGACGGCGGTTCGCCGGTGAGCGTGGTGAGGATCTGTTCGTCGCTGGGCGCGGTGACGGTCGCGGTGACGGCGCGGCGGTGTACTCCGATCGCGACTCGGCGGGATCGGGCGAGGCAGCTGGGGGCCGCTGTGTACTCGTGGGCGGGTGCGGGACGTCGCGCGGGTCGTCGGGGTGGACGGCGTCCGCCGGGTGCGGGCGGGCGCGGTCGGCGAGTACACCGGCCAGGGCGGTGCGTAGCGCCGTCGTCGGTCTGACCGCAGCGGGTGCACTCGTGGTGCTGACGGCGGTGCCGCTGTCGGGGGATGTCCAGCCGAGGGCGTGCAGCACGGCGGAGGGTGGCAGGCTGCCCGCCCGGAGTTGGCGGCGCAGGACGGCCCGGACCTTGCGCGCGCGTCGTCCGGGGAGGGCGAGGTGCAGCGCCTGGACGGCGGCGGCGTGGACGCCGACGTCGATGCGGGCACCGGCGTGGGTGACGGTGCCGGTGCGGGCCATGAGCAGCCAGGTGCGGGTGGACTCGATCGGGGCAGTGAGCCAGAGCCGGGCGGGGATCTGGTCCCGGGGCGTGGTGTGGGTGGCGCGCCAGGTGCCGAGCAGCTCGCGGGCGGTCAGCTCGACGAGGACTGACCAGGTGGCGGGCGCGGTGACGTGCCACGGGACGTCGGCGAGCCGGTGGGCGGCCAGGGCGTTGAGCGCGATCGTGCCGGCGGCCGCGGCGTGCGCAGTGAGCCGCCACCCGGCGCGCGGCCGCCCGACGGTGGCGCCGGCGGCGTAGGCGAGCGAGGCGCCCAGGCACAGGGCGTCCACGAGCAGCGGGAACCCGGCCGCCAGCACGGGCCCGAACACGGGGACCGCCGCGGTGTAGAGGCTGCTGAAGGACAGGACGGCGCCGGCTGCGGCGACAGCCGCCAGGACGACCATCGCGGCCCGGCGCAGCACGGCCGCACGGACGTCAGCGCCGGGCACGGCGACGGACGGCTGGGCGGCGCCGCGATCCGCTCCCACGGTGGGGGCGCCGCGCGAGGCGCCGGTCACCGACGCGATGCCCGTATCGGTCTGCGTTGACGCGTACGCGTCAAGAGTGTTCCGGGACAACTGGTTGGCGCCGACAATCGACGGTGCGGTGCTCATGCTGGGGCCTCCTCGGATCCGGTGGGGGCGGTGCCGCCGGGGGCGGTGACCGTGGGGCAGGTCAGGCCCCAGGACGCGCGGATCGCCGCCCGGTACGCCGCGACAGCGGCCGGGTCTTGGAAGTCCGGCTCCCCGGGCCGGCGGCCGGGTTGCGCGAGCCCGGAGCGGGTGGTGGCGACCTCGAGGGCGCGTGAGGGGTGCAGCGTGTCGGCGAGGAACGATCCGGCCGCGTCGAGGGCTTCGCGGGCGGCCAGATAGCCGGCGGACCATCCGGCCTCGTAGCCGGCCGTCCAGTCGGCGATCGACGTGGGCGGCGGGGTCTGCTGGGTGTGTGGCGAGCGGTCCCGGCAGGCACGGGTCGTCGCAGCAGCACGGACGGCGGTCACCGGTCCTGCCCCTCGTGCGTCCGTGCGTCCGCCGCGGCGGGGCCGGTCGTCGTGACCGGCTCGCTGCCGGCCTGCAGCGCGGTCAGCCAGCCGGGCAGCGCGGGCAGGTCGAGCGCGGGGGCGTCCGGAACTGGGACGGCTGCGGCGGCGGCCCGCCAAAGCCGGGCGGTGAGCTCGTCGTCGGAGGCGCCGCAGTCGAGGTCGTCGAACGGGTTAACCACGGCGGCCGCCTGCTCGTGCGGGTCGCGGGGGTCGTGCGCGCAGGTCACGGAGACCGGGACGGACAGGCCGGCGATCTGGGCTGCGGCGGCGTGGACGGCGTCGGTGAATGCGTCGGCGTAGGCGCGGTAGAGCTGCGCGTACCTGGCGAGCGCGGCGGCCTCGGCCGCGTCGCGGACCTCGTCGTACTCCCGCCACTGCTCGTCCGTGAGCTGCTCGCCGATCCGGGCGGCAGTCTGCGGGTCGGGGGACAGCCGCAGCCGCTCCAGGGTGGCGGTGATGGCGTCCTCGGCGTCGGGGAAGCCGGGCAGGTCCCACGACAGGGCCGGGACGTTCAGCGGGACGACGACCGGCTCGGTGCGGTTCTCGTAGAGCCAGGCCTCGTCTTCCCCGACGGTGCCGGTGACGAGCTGGGCGACGAGCCCGGCCTCCCACGAGCCGGGACGCCCGGCCACGAGCCGATCCGTGGATCCGACGTTTGCTGTGACGCCGGCGAGGACGGAGGCGAGGAAGTCGGCGAAGTCGATCGGCTCGCTGCTTGCCGTGGTGCCGTCGGAGTGTGTCC
Organism: Kineosporia sp. R_H_3; assembly: GCF_002198675.1. Lineage (GTDB taxonomy): Bacteria > Actinomycetota > Actinomycetes > Actinomycetales > Kineosporiaceae > R-H-3. The sequence goes on from NZ_MWLL01000016.1 coordinate 18,462, forward strand.
GGGCGTACCGCAGCCGGCAGGCCGTGGTGAGCACGGCGACGGCCTGGGCGTGGGTCTGCGTCCACGTCTGCTGGAAGGCGGCCGGCGGCGTGGTGGGCTCGAGGCTCGTGGGCTGGTTCATCGCGGGTCCTTCCGGTCGGCGTCGGCGGCATTGGTCTCGCAGGCGTCGGGGGTGTCGGTGTCGGAGGTGCTGAAGGGCTGGCCGCAGAGCCCGCAGGTGATCGGGCCGAGGGCGAGGACCGAGGCGGTGACCCGGATCCGGCGACCGCAGCCGCAGCGGGCAGCGGCACCGTTGCGCGAGGAGTTGGGACCGGCGGAGCCGCTCCCGGTGCTGGGGTCTGCGCCTGCGGCCTCGTCGTCGGGTGCGGTGACGGGCATGCCACCTTCGGCGCGGCGGTGGAGAGTCAGCGCGGCCGTAAGCGAGGTGAGGGTGGCGGCGTACTCGTCCCGGGTCGCGGCCGGAACGTGGGTGTCGGACCAGCCGATGACCGGGACCTCCCGAACGTCGAGGCCCAACTCCTCCGCCAGGTCGCGGAACTTGCGGTTGTGGTAGCGGCCCTGCCGGGAGCAGTCCTTGACACCGCGGACGTGGGCCAGCGCGTGGGTCGCCTCGTGGAGCAGGGTGCCGAGCACGTCGACCGCGCCGAGCGCCAGGCCCTCGCCACCCACGAACACCTCGCCAAGCGCTGAGCCGGAGGCACCGACGGTCTCGGCGATCTCGGTGGCCTCGGCGTGGGTCCAGCGCATGGCGGCGAAGTGGCCGAGCTTGAGGGCGCCGCGGGGCGCTCCGACGGAGCCGGAGGCCAGGACGATGACGACGTCGGGGATCTGCGGGTGCCTGGCCTGGATCGCCGTCCACGCCTGCTCGAGGGCGGCCACGATCGGTGAGGACAGCGGCCGGTCGGCGGACTTGCCCGTGTCGATGTCGGGGTTGGTGTTTGGGTCGGTGCTGGTCATGTCGGCGCCTCTTCCGCGAGGGGTCTGAGCGGTGTGGGCGGGCCCCTGTTCGTGGGGGCTCGTCCTTAACCGCCCTGTAGCGGCGTCGTAGGGGCCCCGGCGCCAGGGCCGCAGGGGTCGTCCGTGCGGACAGCGCAGCGGGTCTTTCCCGCGCCGCCCGGTCCCGGCCGGCACCGAGACCGGCCGGCCGGCGGCCGTGACGCGGATGAGCAGAACCGGGCGGTGCGGGAAAGATCGTCCGCACGGATGTGCCCCGGAGCGCCCTGGCGGTGGGGTGGCGATGCTGCTACCGCGCCCCGGAAGGTGAGCAGACGATGCTCTGGCTGTCGCCGCAGGCGGCAGTGCCTGAGCTGGTCTGTGGGCAACTGCCGGGAGCGCGCTCATCGGCTGTCGTCCAACGTGAGGCCAGGCGCCGGTCGGGTCGGCTCGCTGCCGTGGGTGGTGGCCCACCACTCGGCGACCTCGTCGAGGCACGCGACGTCGTAGACGTTCTCCTTGTGCTGGTCGTCCTTGTGACGGCCGAAGGAGCGGTCGCAGCCGGCCATCCGCCGCTCGACGCGGCGGGCAGCGCCGGGGCGCCAGCGGTCGTGCCACGCGGCGAGGGCGTCGGGTGCGGCCCCGTCGGCGGCGGCCAGAGTCCACAGATGTTGGACGACGAGCAGCTCGGCGACGACGTCGGGGTGCCACGGCCAGCACGCCGGGGTCTTGGTCTGCAGGTAGGGCTGCCAGACCTGCGGCACCCACACCGCGAGCTCGTTCAGCCACCTGATCGCGGCCGCGGGGTCGAGGACGGTGAGCCATGCCGGGGCCGGCTCCTCGCCGTCCGCCGCGTCCTGTGTGTTCGAGGTGGCGCGAGCAGCGGGGATCACGGGCGTGCGGGCGGCGTCGCCGCGGCCGACGACGGCAGAGAGCTCCTCGAGGGCGCGGCTGTGGGCGGCGGTGACGGTGTGCAGGTCGGCGAGTTCGTCGACCTCCCGGCGCAGCCGGGCGACGTCGGTGGCCAGGCGTGCGAGTGCGTGGGTCTGGTCGGTGGTGACGGAGCGGCGGGTCACGTGTCACCACCGCCTGCGTGACTGCCGTCGGTGTTGCCGCTGCGGCCGTCGAGGGGCCGCGTCGTGGCGCCGTCCGGCCGGGCGGGGGCCACGGTGCCGCGACCGTCCAGGACAGCGCGGGCGGCCTTGGCGGCGGCGCGGCGCGTCTGCCGCTCGCCGTCCCAGGTGACGATCCGGCGGCGGGTGGTCGCGGCGAGCCGGCGGACGGCGGCCGCGGTGCGGGAGGGGTCGCGTTCGCCGATCCACGGGGCGTGGCCGATCACAGGGCGGAGGCCGTTGCGCAGGACGAGCGCGGTCCCGATCGGCAGGGTGGAGATCTCGGCCGGGGTCATGACGGGCAGCGGCCGGTTGTCGTCGGCGTCCAGGGCGACGAGCCGGCTGCCGCAGAGGGTGGAGATCTCCTGGAGGTCGTCGGAGGACTTGATGTTGCCGAAGACGACCAGGGCGCCGGTGTTCGCGAGGATCGCGGCGGCGCGTTCGCGGCCCCAGACGTCGCGCAGCTGGGCGAGGGATTGGGCGGCGATGTGGAGGGTGAGGTTGAAGCCGCCCATGTCGGCGGTCCAGTCGTGCAGAGGGATCGGGCCGCAGGTGAGCGGGGCCTCGTCGAGGATCGCGGTCATCGGCGGGTCGAGGCGGCCACCGAGGTAGGCGGCGTGCATCCGGACCTGGTGGGCGACCTCGGCGGTGAGCGCGCCGATGATCGTGGGCGCGCCGTCGTCCCGGCCGACGAGGTAGAGGGTGTCGGTGCCGGAGCGGACGAGCCGGCCGACGTCGAGCAGGTCGGGATCGGCGACGTTCGCGTCGGCAGCGGCGGCCAGCGTCGGGTCGTTGACCCACTTCAGGTGGGGCAGCAGGGTCGCGGTGATCGAGGACAGGGTCCGGTCGTTGGTGGCGTAGAGGGAGCGGATCTGCGTCGCCATGGAACGGGCGCGCGGGGTCGAGCCCAGGGCCGTGAGGATCTCGTCGCGGGCGACGGCGTCCGCGGGGGAGATCCAGTCCAGGACGGTGCGCATCGAGCCGCCGGACAGGGCGGCGGCGTGCAGGAGGGTGGCGAGCAGCCCGCGGGCCTGGACGTCCCATCGCTCGCCCTCGTTGGACGAGGACGTCGGGATGAGGTCGGCGGCGCGGCGCTGCGCCGTCCCGTAGTCGGTGCAGCCGGCGAGTGGGGTCCAGCGGACGGTGGACTCGACGCCGCCGAGGTCGGTGGGGTTGAAGACGTCGACCCGGCCCTTGCGGGCGCGGACGCCGCGGGTGGCGTTGAGCAGGTCGGTGCGGGAGCTGGTGACGAGCAGCGACCCGGGGGCGTCGAGGGCGTGGCAGGCCATCGACGCGGACTTGCCGGATCTCGGGCCACCGATCCGCAGGGTGACCTCTTCGCAGGAGGACCAGACGGTGCTGCCGACGGGCAGCCACCCGGTGCGCAGCAGCGGGACGGCGTACTCGGTGACCGGGGTGCGTCGCCGCCGGCGGCGCGATGCCGCGGCGAGGGAGGGGCGCAGGGTGACGGCGCGGCGGCGCATCGCGGACCGGGAGGCCTTCTCGCCGATGTCGGTCCAGGTCGCGACGCCGCCGGCGTGGATGGAGGCGTCGTCGCGGCGGTCGACCCAGCGGCCGGTGGATAGGGCGGGGGCGAGCCAGGTGAGGGTCCAGTGGCCGAGCAGGACGACGGTCAGGACGACGGCAGCGAGGCGGGCCTGGGTCGTCAGGGTGGCGAGGCGCTCGGCGTGGCCGGCAAGCCAGGCGAGGGCGACCAGGACGGCGGCGGCGGTGAGGGGCCGGTAGGGCAGGTGCCGCAGGGCACGCAGGACACGGAAGATCATCAGGTTCTCCTGAGGACGGCGGGCAGCGGCGTTGACGCGTACGCGTCAACCGCGCCCTGTACTGGGCGTGACGGGGTAGCGGCTCGGCGCCGGGGCGCCGTCCGTGCGGGGTGCAGGGTCTGGTGGAGCCGGGTGACGTCCGGGGCGGGGGAACCTCCGGACGCCACCCGGGTTCAGGGCGTCAGCCGAGTCGGCGGGGTCGGCGGTGGTCGAGCCAGACGACGGCTGCGAGGGTGCACAGCCCCGCGGTCACCATCGGGGCGGGGGCGGCCGTCAGCGTGTAGGCGGTGAGCGCGGCGAGCGGGGGAGCGCCGCAGACGGTGGCGGTCCAGGCGAGGTCGCGGGGTCTGGTTTGCTGGATGACGGTGCCCTGCCAGTGCGGGTCCGTCGCGATGCCCTGGGACTGAGCGTCGTGGGCTGCCGCTGGGGCCGGGGCGCCGTCGGCCGCGCCACCGGTGGGCTGTGTGCTGTGTGGACCGGCCGGGGCGCAGTCGGCGCAGACGGAGAAGGGCTCGGCGCCGTCGAGGGCGACCCGCCCGATGGCGGGACGCCAGCCGCACGACTCGCAGCAGGTGACGGCGGCCGGGACCGCGGGCACGTCGAGCCCGGTGCGTGGGCGGGGGCCGGCGATGCTCACGGTGCACCTGCCAGGTGGGCTGCCAGCGCCTCGAGCAGGGCGCTGGCGGTCCAGGTGCTCGCCAGGACGCCGGCGGCGATGAGGTACGTGACGCCGTCGGCGAGCGGGAACACGCGCCGGATCCAGGCGCGGGTCGGCGATGTGGACGACGGGCGGCGGGGCTCGCGGAGCGCAGGCTTGTTCACGCTGCCGCTCCGTCCTCGTGGGCCGGCAGAGCGGTCGGCGCGGCCTGCCCGAGGGGACGGCGCCGGTCTTGCTCGGTCGTCCCGCCCCAGACGCCGTACGCCTCCCGGTTGAGCAGGGCTGCGGTGAGGCACTGGACGCGGACCGCGCAGCCGGCACAGGCGGCCAGCGCGTCGTCGGCCGGTTCGTCGTCCTCGGGGAAGAACAGTTCCGGGTCCAGGTCGGCGCACGCGCCGAGACGGCGCCAGTCGGCGCCGCGGGTCTCGAGGAGTCGGGCATGCTGCATGGGAAGTCCTTTCAGAGACACTGAGGACTAGTACTACCTAAGTACTAGTAAAGAATGACAGGATGTGGAACTGCGCGCAAGGGGTGCGCAAGGATGTGCTTGTGGGAACTAGGTCAGTGGTGACGTCCGGGCTGCCGAAGTGGCGCCAGCTCGCCGACGAGCTCGAGCGGCAGATCCGCTCCGGCCGGGCTGCCGCGGGCAGTCAGCTGCCGTCGCTGACCACCCAGCAGAAGGCCGGCTACTCCCAGACGACGACGCTGCGGGCGTACCAGGAGCTCATCAACAAGGGGCTGGCGTACTCGATCCACGGCTCGGGCACCTACGTTGCCGATCCGGTTCCGGCGGCCGACGCCGGCGTGACACTTGCTGCCCTCGAGGAGCGCATCCGGCGCATCGAGCGGCACCTCAACCTCGACGAGGGCTGATCCCGGGCGATCGGCGTCACGGTCGGCCGGGGCGTCTGCGGGGGAGTGGCTTCGGGGCATGACAGAAGTCTTGGGCCGCCTGGACGTCCGAAGTTGCCTGGCTGGCAACCCTCTGCAGGCGTCGGTCTGAACGTGGTTGTCGGCTGTTGTGCGTCATCGACCGAAGGGCGACGCGACCCGGGCGGGCGCCGGGTTCGGGGAGGCCAGTGCGTCAGGCGCTCTGGAGCCGGTGCGGCGGCATGTGCACGTAGCGCCACGGCTCGCCGGCCCGGGGGAGTCGCCAGAACGGTGCGCGACCGTATCGGACGCCCACCCACCAGGCGGTCTCGGTCTGCTCGTCGAGAGCGAGGGCTGGACGGCGGATGAACTTCGGCGGCAGGTTCGTGCGGTCGAGCGGCACCGTCACGAGATCCCCGTCGGCGGGGCCGCCGTCGCACCAGGCCGTCGCGCGCTCCATCGGTCCACAGTCGCACGCCGGACGTGCGGACGTCAGTAGCCGCGTTCATCGTTCCGAAGGCCCCTCGAGAACGCACAGCCTGGCGGCCACACCTTGCTCAATCCCTGTTCAGCACACCGCAGCGCTCCGCCAGACCGCGCAGCTCGACGCCGGCCGCTCGCCGGGCTCCGCCGTCCACCAGCTCCCGCACGCTGTCGCGCACGACAGGACTGAGCCGCACGCGCAAGGGAGCTGCTCGCTCGGCCCGACGGAACGCGTCTACTGCCTCGCGGTGACGGTCGAGCTGGGAGTACGCACGGCCCACGTCGACCCAGAAGTAGGACATCCGCTCTCGTTGACTCACGCCGGTCTTCATCAGCCCTTGCGCAGCCATCAACGCAGCAGCAGCGTTCCCGGCATCGACCTCAACCGAGACACGGTGCATGACGCAGTTCCACTCGCTGAACGACGTGTGACTCGCCACGAGCGTCGGCACCTCGAGCGCAGCGGCGATCTCAGCGGCCGCCGCGATCTGCTCCCGGGCTGCGTCCACGTCACCGAGCGCAGCGCTGCTCGAAGCTGCCACCAGGAGACAGGAACCTCTGGCCGCACGCTGCTCAGCGTCGGCCCCGGTCGTTGCGTCCGACGCGCCGACGGCGAGGTCGACGGCCCTACGGACGACGCCCGCAGGGACCAGCGAGTGCGCACGGCTGTAGGCAGCCCAGGCGATCGTGGCAGGGTCCGCGGACGCCTCCGCAGCGGCCGCCATCCGCTGGCCGGCGATGACGGCCAGGTCGGGCTCGCCAAGGTTGCGCAGGAAGAAGACAGCGGTGTGCGCGACGGCAGCGACGCGGCGGTGCCAGTCGGGCGAATCTGTAAGCGCCGCGTACAGATGTGCGCTCCGTAGGAGCTCCGGAACCAGCCGGCCCTGGGCTTCGAGGTCGCAGGCGGCCATCGTCTCGGCGAGCGCGTCGATCGCTGCGGCAACCTCCGCTTCCTCCGACAGAGGTCCCGTCGGATCGAGGAGGGCGAGCCGGATGCCGGAGACGCCGCGATGGGCCTCGGCGTGCTGCCGGTCACGAGGGACGTACGGCTGGCCGGTCAGGTCCGCAATGGAGACATCGAGTGCGCGGGTGATGCGAAACAGCAGCTCGCGGGAGTCGACGGACCTCTGGCCCCGCTCGAGTCGCGAGAGGTAGGACTTGCTGATGCCGGCGAGACCAGCCGCCTGGTCCAGACTCATGCCTCGTGCGCGCCGGAACCGCCGCATGCGGGGGCCGACGCCGTCCTCATCCGCGCCCACAAGCCTCACATCCCCCGATGATCGACGACGCCTGACAGGCTATGCGTGACCGGCACGCGAGACCAGACAAGGACCTGCCAGCGTGGAACGAACTTCGCCCTCAGCCGCCCCCGTCCTCTACGTGATCGTGTGCGGCAGTCCAGCGGCACGTGGTGTCCCGGAGTTCGTCCGTGGAGCCCAGCGCAGCGGGTGGAAGGTGTGCGTCGTGCCGACGCCGATGGGCCGGCAGTTTGTGGACGCAACTGAACTAGAGGACTTGACCGGCTTCCCCGTACGGACGGCGTACAAGCATCCCGACGAGCCGGACGTTCTTCCGGCCGCGGATGCCTTCGTAGTGGCACCGGCAACGTTCAACACGGTCAACAAGATCGCGAACGGCATCACCGACACTCTCGCGGTCGGACTGATCTGCGAGGCGATGGGCGCTGGCAAGCCAGTGGTGGTGGCCCCGGCAATGAATCGAGCGCTGGCATGTGCCGGCCCGTACGCCCGAAGTATCGCCCTGTTGAAGGCAGACGGAGCCCGAGTCGTTCTGACCCACACCACTACGCCTGGTCAGGGACCCACCGAGCAACCGACGGTGGCCTTCCCCTGGTCACGGGTGCTCGAGGAGTTGCCCAGTCTGGGGTAGCCCGGCCTGTGTGTGCCCTGCAGACCATGAGGGTGGCAGGGGCCAGTGTGCGCGGTCTGTCGACCTCGCCGCACTCGCCGCCCGCCGTAGGGGATCGGTCTGGCCCGCGCTGGGCTGACGTCGCGCGCCGAGGGCGAGGCGAGGACGTCCCAACCGTCGGCCCGGAAGGGGTTGAACGGTGGCCGACTCGTCAAGGCGAGTACCACCGTTGCCAGCCGCAACGCCATCGACGTCGTCGCGCGGCCAAGCGATGCCGTTGTCCCTCCACAGCTAGTCTCCCCTCGCCCTCCGTCGCCTGGTCCGTGCAGCCGCGCTGCTTGCCAGCCCCTCCACGGTCGTCACCTGATCCTCGCCAGGGTGTGCGACGGACGCCACCGTGGGGTGTTCGAAATCGAAAACGAGGAGTTGCCAATTGGCCGCAACGTCCTCTGGGACATAGTTGTCCGCAACGATCACCTGCATGTCGCGGCCACGGAACTGGGTGGTGTGTGCAATGTTGTCGAGAGTTCTATACAGATTCTCGGCCATTGCCTCAGAGGGGCCTATCGCCTTTCTAGGATTGTCGATGATCAGAAAAGCAGGAAGGAGTGTGTCGCGTACAGAGAGGGCAACCGAGATGAGACTTAGCCAGTAAGCCACGACGATTGCCGTGCGTGTCCCGCCGCCAACGGTAAACGCGTCGAAGCGAATACCATTGACATATGGCAGGTAGTTCTCTGAAGAAATCTCCGCGCTGGTCACGCCGCGAATTTGAGCCTCGGCCAAGATTTCCGCGAATCGCTCCGAAAGGGAAGTCATCACATTGGCTCGGTCGCCCGCAAGTGAGTCCGCCCCAAACGCGATCGACTGGTCGAGACGTCGGATCTCGACGATCAACGACTGGGCACGCTGCTCAGAATCCGCAACTCGATCCCAGTTGAGGAGATCAGACTCTAGGTGAATAAGCCGCTCGCGTCCTGCCGCCAATTGAGCCCGCACATCGCTGTAACTCTCCAATCGATCGCCAATGAAGTCCTCGAGCAACACCTTGATTCGCCCGGAGTACTCGGCCGTGCGATCCCGCAGCGCATCACGTCGGTCGCCGAGCGCTGTACGGTCCGCCTGGTCTCGCTGCTGTACCCCACGCATCTCAGCGAGCATGCGCTCGATGTCCGGTGTCAGGCTCGGATGGGGACTTGGCTGCAGGTCAGTCAACAAGTCCGGTTCTCCTGAAGTCGCGACAAGGGGCACCGGCTCGGGCTGCCGACAAAGTCGACAAGTCCCCGTGTCCTGCTGCTCGAGGAGCTCTTGAGCGCATCGCGGACAGGACTGGAACTCCAGTAGCGCGAAGAACTGAGAGGCATCGGCTACCCGCTGAAGCCGACCAAGCTCCAGTTCCAGGGAACCAATCTGCGCTTCTCGAGCCGCGATCGCGCGGTCAAGCGATACGCAGAGCTCGTCGGCCTCTTGCCACTCGCTTTCGGTCAAAGACAGGGCTTGCTGCAGCATTGACAGCTTGCCGCTTCGAGGACGCCCTTCCGAGGACAGCGCCTCTGCTTGTGACTCAAGCAAGGCGATCGTCTTTCGCAGGTCGTCGGCGGCGGCCTCGGTTGCGAAGGCGGACTGATAGCCGGCTTGAAGCAGGACAGAGCGAAGAAGACTCGCCTCGTCAGCAACCCGCTTCCGTTCGACCCTCGCTTCTAAGCGCCTTGCCTCGAGGTCCGCCTGTGTTGAATTGGTAAGTCCAAACAGGAATCTAAACATCCCTTTCCGAAGCGGCTCTGAATCTCGCTCTCTATGATGGGCGACGCTACGGTCGATCTCAAGCTGTTCGACGTACATGTAGGTAAAGAGGTGATTGAAACCGAGTTCCACAACTCTTTGAGCATGACGTTGTACGACTGAAAGTCGCGGGAAGCCCATTTCCTTCATAAGCCACTGACCTATGCTTTGCTGCTCACCGGTTGGCGGGACCACGGGAAAGGGGCCCAATGATTCAGCCGTGATCAGATCCGTGACGAGAACGGACTCCCTCGCGTTTCCGATAGGTCGCTGAAGTGCGTATCTCCCACTTGCCAGTGAGATCTTCACGGTCACAGCTTGGATGTGTTCGGTCGCCACTGGAGTGAGTAGCGCGTTGCGCACGCCCAATCCGTATCGAATCAACTCAAGAAGAGTGCTCTTCCCTGCCCCGGACGGCCCGACCAGGAAGGTGAGCGGGCCATCGAACTCTATGACTGTTGGCCCGCCGTCGGTGTCAAGCGCGAGTGAATCAATGCGGAAATGAGTGGTCAAAGAACGATCTCGCTTCCAAGTTTGTCCCCGCGCCGCCGCGAGATATGTGCGTTGATTCGAGCACCCAGTGCGGCTGCGTCCAGTCGACTAGCTTGCGCGGCCACTGCGAAACAGCGGGCCGCCGTGATCTCCCAAAGCGGCCGCTGAGTCAACTGGCTGAATCGGACCTTGCCGGCCTCTGTAATGGTGATCAGACGTATGCCCGACGTGGGAGCAAGCCTGATTGCCGCGAGGCCTTGTCCCACCAGTGCGCCGAGAACAGGGACAAAGCGGTGATCCCACGGTCCGTACTTGTAGTGAATCATCGGTGATTCCACCTGCTTTCGCTCCGCAGGCGCAAGCGTGAGTGAGGCCGTTTCTTCATCGGACAGCGCCAAAGCTGGGATCGCTAATGCTGGATAGCGAACGAAGAAGTCCATTCGGACCAGTTTCGTGATGCCTTCAACTTCTCCCGTGGCATGATGGAGCGCAACGGCCCCGAGGAGCAAAAGCACTCGACACTCGTGATATCTAATGTCCTCAATTGCGGCCTGCAAACTATCGGCCGTCATGTTGCCCCCCTTCTCCGCTCGGTTTCAGGCTGGCGCCGTCGACCGCGTCCGGCTCAATCGTGAAACGGGGTCCGAACCAGAGTCGACACTGGGTTGCGTGCTGCAACATTCCGCCCAGGACAACTTCATATGTGAGAGGGAATGGCGGCGCTGCAAACGTCTGTAGTGCGTCTACCTGTTCATAAAGATTGGACATGACCCCGCGGCCGTATTGGTCGCCCTGGACGCTGTTGTCGATCGCATCTATTTCAGCTTGCAGAGCTGCCCGTTCGAGTTTCATTCGCAGTTTGTCAACAGCGGGATGGAAGCCGGGTGCGTCCGGGACGAGATCAGTCGAGGCTGTTACCCAAGCGCTTACGTGGTGCTGCGCAGCCGCAATCTGAGAGGGGGAGCAGCCGCCGCGATCCATCTTTATTGAGAGCCTGTCCCGATAAATGCTCGTCGGAATGGGACGGACGGGTGTCGTGGCGAGCATCGCTGCCACTACCTCGAGGAGGCCGTCGATATGTATCGTACGTCGCGCGATGTGCTCCTCGCGGAGGCTTAGGGCGGGGTCATCGCTTGCGAGCGCGGAGAGGTAGTCGAGAGATCCGGCGGGCGTCTCGCCGTGGCCTTGCATTCGCGGTCGCAGTTGCGACTTGATTTCTCTCCAAACTTCGGCAGCCCTTGTCACATCCCCACCAAGGACTCGGATCAGCGGTTGAACATAGTCCGCTGGCGAACTGGAGTCGATGTACTTGGCCTGCGGTCGATCGCAATCGAACACAAGCGAAGCCATGAAGCGGCGGACATCCAGAAGAAGAGCTGGCACTGGCGAAAAAGTCCGGCGATCGCGGCCGCTGCTTCGCTCTGCGGGGGTAAGGTGCGCCACTTCCGCGTTCATCATGAGTTGCCGCGTCAGCTGGTCGACCGCTAGGTCGAGAGCTTGTGTCTGTGCACTGGACAGGGAAGCGGTCTGTGATCGAGCGAGGTGAGTCGCAAGCCCGACCTTCTGGGCGGGGCCAGCCTTGAGGCCGGAGTTGCTCACGAGTCGACAGCGCGCCCCGCGGCCAGTCCTCCTCCATTCATGGAAGAGATGTGCGACACCGCCGCTTGCGACGAGCTCGGGCAGGGTCCAGGCGCCGGTGCTGCTCTCCCGATGCTTAGCAGAGACGAGTTCCGCATGTCTGCCCTTGATGATTGCCCAGTCTTCATGATGTTCCGAAATGATTACCGGACCGTCACCGGAAGGAAGTGGCGCGGAGCGTGTCTTGACCTCGCGCAGAAGTCGGCAGGCGTCGGCGGCCGCTACCGAAACCTGCCACTCGAACTTGTCTGCCGTGTCCTCACCCACGGTGTTGCGAACGGGCGTGCGGAGAACTCTGGAGGCCGGAGTGGGGCTCATGCGAGCCATAGTCTGCGCCCGTGTGCATAGTCGACCCAGATGCCCGGAACTGGGACTCGTGAGTCTTGAGTCGAAAGCAGTGTCGAGTCACTCTTGCCGCACATTGGTCCCCTAGGTAGCGGGTAGCGGTAGCGGAGAGTTGAGTGCGCGCTCAGTTTCGCTGGAGACTCCTGTCTGCCCCTTCAGAAATGCTGCGATGAGTCGGACCTGCCGTTGCGTGTCCGCGTCAATGTCGAGGCGGCGAGCGACCGATGATGACAGCCCGCGTTGGCGCACCAGTCTCTCGTAGATCAGCACATCCATCTGTCGAGGGAGACGAGAAGTGGTCCGCGCCTCGACGGCGAGACGCTGCACCAACTCGAGTAGCGGCTCGAAATAGTCCGGCGGTGTTGGCATGAAGGCTCCCATCGCGGACACCTGGACATCTGCCGGAGCGTCTAGCGAGGAAAGAATCTTGGCCAAGTAGTCATCGACGCGATCAGACAGTTTTCGAATCGAGTGATAGGCGACATCACCGGTAGACAGGCGGGCCGCGGCCGTTTCCTTGAAAGTCGCGGGGTCCATCCTGTTGTGTATCCCGGCGATCGTCACGAGGTGAAGTGTTACGAGTGCGATCGTTTCCGCCGCGATCCAACGTGCGCAGGCAAGTGGTTCAGGCTGGTTGTCTGGCGGCCAGCGTTTTGTGGTTTCGCGCAGCAGCCCCAAGAGTCTCTTAAGTGCATCAAATGGCTCCAAGAACCACACCTCTGAGGTCAGGAACCAGTAGGCGCGCTCGAGCACTGGGTCAGATCTGACAAAGGACTGAACACTGTTCCGTGCGATAATCATGGATTCGCCATGTGAGCCGCAGTCGTTCACTGAAGGAATGGCGAGGCGGGCTTCACGCGCAGTCAATTCTTCGAGATGCTGAACGGAAGAGCCCAGTTGCCTACAGGCGTCCCGAACCGCGGTAGAGGCTCGGAAAGCTGTTGTTACTTCACTCGATGTGGCGCCGACCAAGTCTCGGACGCCGCGGAGCCAGAGAGCCCGGTCCAGCGGGCGGGGGGTCGTCTTCGAAGTACCAGTCTTTACCTCCCCGATTTCTCGACGTGCAGTTAGGGACGGGTCAAAGCTGATCCCAATAACGTCGAGGTCGGTGAGAGTGGTGGCTTCCGCGCCGAATCTGTGCTGAAGATCAATGCCTCGGCGGGCGAAGTAGCCATCCCAGAACCAGGCCTGAGCAACTCTGGCTTCGGCGAGGATGCCTGGCTCAAGACCACGGGTCGTCTCGGCGCGTGGCACGTTGCATCTCCTCTCGTAGGGCGAGGACTGACGCGACCATGACCTCGTTTGCTGCGCCGGCGGACTGTTCTGACCGAGCGTCCTCGGGACTGACGAATCGCGCTGGGCGCTGCGTGAGCGAGACACTCTGCGGGCCCTCCGGATTGCTGAGCTTGCGCAACCAGTCAAGCCCTGCTTTCGCGATCTCCGGCTTTACTAGTCGAAGGAACGCCCGGTCGTCCGTGGTCTCTACGGCCACGACCCCGGCTGCTTCGAGCAGGTGGTAGTCCGTGCTGATGTTGGTGGCGGGCCCGACCCTGCCCTTGTTTACGAGGGAGTTGACCAGCACCGCAGGGTTGTTGATGGTTCCGAGGCCAGCCCTGGCCTTTTCGTGGCCAAACAGGATGTGAGCAACGAAGAGCTTCCGAAGATGAAGTGCCTCCGTGGTACTGACGCCATTGTCCTCGGCCTCGATGAGTGGAGAGAAGACGTAGGTGGACGCCGCCCCGGTTGACGACTGCACCGTGGCCGCCTGGATGAGGCCAGCGTTCTGCGCACTCCGCACGAGGGCTGGTGTTGCCGTGAGACGAGAGAGGTGCAGCCCAGGAGTCGAGAGGACCTGCTCGCTCATCCCAAGTAGAACGCCTCGCTCGTTTGGTGGGAGTTCGGAAAGGAACTTCGCCAGCGATAGTTGCCGGGTGCCCCAGACGTACGGGCTGTAGATCACAGTGCTGTTGGCCTCAGGTGACGGCGCACCAAGGTTCAGACCCACAGCCCGCGCCAAGCGGAGCGCGGTAGTTGCCTCTTGCTCTGTGAAGCCTCGACCGATCAGCTGGTCGAGGTGGTCACGCTCCAAGAGCGGTGCGATTGCACCAATCTCAACCGAGTGTAGAAATGCTAGATCGGCTCTGGTCGGTGAGAGTGACTCGAGGAGTTGGACAGTCTGCTCGACGACCGACGCTGAGACCCCAACGTATTCCTCGAAGTGAGTGATCCGCCCTTGCTGGTCCAGGGCGTACTCGACGAGACCCGCGCGCTTTAGCGCGGGGAGAACAGTACTTGTGAGCTCCAATGCGCCGAGACCCACGTACCTGGCGTACCTGTGTACGAGCTCGTGTGTGAGGTTGAAGACGGGCTGGTGCCCCTTCAGGCGCGCCGCAAAGTCCATCGCCTTGCCAGTAAGCAGCAGAACCTCGACCTCGGCGCGTACGAGCGGATCTGTGATCTTGCGGTCGTGCTGATGCACGAATACGACAGCTCGGCCGAGGCGCTTGACATCATCGGGTGCACGCTGTTGCAAGGCTGCCTCTCGTGGGTTGCTTCCTGCGACCATATTGTGGCGGCGCGACCGTGTCGTCCGATCTAGACATCCTGCCCCGAAACTGCACCGCATGGTGGCTGGAAATGCACTACCCGCTCGTCCTGACACCATCCGGCCGTCGCCACGTTGGTGCTGGTCCACTCGGGGACGTGCTCGCGACGCTCTTGGCGGGCCGGCTGGGTCAGGACTGCTACCGCGTCACCGGTTGTGGTGTCCCTTCCCACGCGACGGCGACGGTCGGCTGGGACCGCGGTCAGAGGGCGATGTGCAGCAGAGAAGTGCAGCAGCGTCCGTGCGCCTAGACACCCACCACGAGTCGCACTGAACGACTCGTCAAGTCACCAGTACCTTGTTGACCACGGCGCCTGCAGTTCGCATCGAGGGGGTCAGGGGTTCGAGTCCCCTCAGCTCCACCGAGACACCGCAGAGGGCCCCGGACATGCTTCTCGTCCGGGGCCCTTCGCGATGCCCCGGGTCCGCCCGGCCGCTCGACGGCCGCGCGGAGCTCGGGTCCGTGCTCGGGCTCTCCGGGTCGTGATCACGGCTGCGCGGACCCGAGCATCGACCCGAGCATCGACCCGAGCATCGACCCGAGCATCGACCCGAGCATCGACCCGGGCCCTGGCGCGTGCGAGGTCCGGCCGTTCGCCTCTGGGGCAAGGGTTCCGACGCGCCTAGCGTGGAGAGCAGGAACCCGTCGCACAGCGAGGGGATGAGGACGATGCGTTCCTGTGCTGCACGTCCACGCCGGGCCGCGATCGCTGCGGCCGTCTCGACCACCGCACTGCTCTGCGCGGCACCGTCCGCGCTCGCCGCCCAGGCGCCGCCGCCCGCAGCAGCGACCCCCTCGCAGGTCGCGACCTCGGCCGCCGCGGCTCCGGCCGTCGTCGTGGGCGGCCCCGCCGTCCGACCGGCCTCCGTCGCGACGACCCCCTGGCGCTCGGTCGCCCGGCCGACGGTGCGCCAGGGCTCCCACGGCGCGGCCGTCGTCGCTCTCCAGGACCGCCTCACAGCGCTCCACTACGACGTCGGCCCGGTCGACGGGGACTTCGGGACGAGCACGCTGCACGGCGTCTACGCCTTCCGGAAGGTGCAGGGCCTGCACCTGGACGGCATCGTCGGCCCGCGGACGTGGGCGGCGCTCGCGACGCCGCGGGTGCCGCAGCCGCGGCACACGCTCACGGCGTCCGCCGTCGAGATCGACCTGGCGCGCCGGGTCGTCTACCTGACGAAGAACGGCGCGGTGACGCGGATCGTCGACGCCTCACCGGGGAAGGCGAGCACGCCGACCCCCACGGGTGCGTTCACGATCACCCGGCGGATCGACGGCTGGCGGCGGAGCCCGCTCGGGCTGCTGTGGCGGCCGAACTACTTCCACGAGGGCTACGCGCTCCACGGCTCGACGTCCGTGCCGACGTACGCCGCGAGCCACGGGTGCGTGCGCGTGACGGTGCCCGCGATGAACCGGCTCTGGCCGAAGCTGTTCGTCGGCGAGCATCTGTGGGTCTACCGCTGACGGTGCTCACGCCGTCGCGAGCGACGCGGTGACGAGCCGCTCGACGTCCCTCCACGAGAGTGTCGGGTGCAGGCCCGGCGCAGCGGTTGCGCGCTGGGGACCGAACAGGTACTGGTGCCGGACGACGCCCCGGATCGCCGCATGGACCTCGGGATGGTCGTCGACGAAGTGCGTCAGACCGAGCTCCTCGCAGTGGATGCGCTTGTCCGGGCGGGTGCGGCAGAAGCGGACGTGGTCGGGCGGGAGACCGGTGCGTCCGTAGAAGTCGTGCCCGTCCAGCCAGCGGAGCGTGCGCTCCTGCACACGCGGCCCGCACTTCGACACGAGCCAGACACGCCCGTCGAAGGCAGGGACGAGCCGGGCGATCGTCTCGACGGCTCCCGGCATCTCCGGGGTCGCGAGCATGGTGGGCTCGTCGCCGCTGAAGAAGGCGGTGTCGCCGCCCTGAGGGTGGCTCGAACCGTCGATGACGACCCGGCCGATGTCGATCCCGAGGGCCGGGAGGGGGTGATGGGTGATCGTGTCCATGCCACGACGATGACGGGTGCGCCTCGGCAGGGGAACTATTGATCCGCGACAAATCAATAGGCAGGGACTATGACTGAGGTACGCTCCGCAGCATGCTCGGCCGCGACCTGCTCGAGGCGGACGCCGTCCGCGCCTTCGAGGTGTTCGCCGAGCACCGGAGCTTCACAGCGGCGGCCGCGGTCCTGCACCTGAGCCAACCGTCGCTGCACGCGAAGATCGGGCGGCTGCAGACGGCGCTCGGGGTGCCCCTCTACGAACGCCACGGCCGTGGTCTGCGGCTCACGGTGGCCGGCGAGCGGCTCGCGGTCTTCGCCCGGGACGCCGGACGCCGGGCGGACGACCTCGTCGCGCAGCTGCACGCAGGTGCGGCGCCCATCACGCTGGCCGCCGGGCGAGGGACCTTCCGCTGGGTCGTCTCCGACGGTCTGCGCCGGCTGGGTGCGACCGGCCGGCCGGTCCGGGTCCGGACCGCCGACCGGGAGGCGGCGCTCGGGGCCGTGACGTCCGGACAGGTCGACGTCGCCGTCGTCGCCC
This sequence comes from Kineosporia sp. R_H_3, assembly GCF_002198675.1. Classification (GTDB taxonomy): domain Bacteria; phylum Actinomycetota; class Actinomycetes; order Actinomycetales; family Kineosporiaceae; genus R-H-3. The sequence continues at coordinate 35,560 of NZ_MWLL01000016.1, forward strand.
ACGACCGGCCGCCGCCTGCGCTGGAGAGCCGTCAGATCGCCGTCTACCCGCAGACCCTCGTCGTCGCCCGACGGCACCCGCTCGCCCGCCGCGGGAGCGTCCGGGTCGTCGACCTCGACGGGCTCGCGCTCGTCGTCCCGCCGCCCGAGCGCGTGCACCGGCGCACGCTCGAGCGGGCTCTGGGTGACGCGGGGGTCAGCTGGCAGGTCGCCGCCGAGGTCGACGGGTGGGACCTCCTCGTGCACTTCGCGGCGATCGGGCTCGGCGCGACCGTGGTCAACGGGTGCGTCCGACCGCCTCGCGGGCTGGTCGCGGTCCCGATCGAGGACCTGCCCGTCGTCCGGTACTGGGCTGCATGGCGCCCTGAGCGCGGTGCGCTGGCGGACGACGTCCTGGAGCATCTCGTTCCCGCGCAGGCTCCGGCATGAGGGACGACGACGTCGCACTGAGCCGCTTCCTCGCGTACGTCCTCCGGCATCGCCCGGAGGCCGTCGGCCTCGCACTCGCGGAGGGTGGCTGGGTCGAGGTCCCGGAGCTGCTCGCGGCCCTCGCCGCGAACGGCCGACCAGTCGACCGGGCACGGCTCGACCGTCTGGTCGCCGGGCCGGGCAAGGTGCGGTTCGAGCTCGTCGACGGTCGGGTCCGCGCGGCGCAGGGACACAGCGTGCCCGTCGAGCTCGGGCTCCCGCCGCTCGCGCCGCCGGACGTCCTCTGGCACGGGACCGCGGCCGGGAGTGTCGGGGCGATCCTCGCCGAAGGACTGGTCCCGGGCCGTCGCACGCAGGTCCATCTGTCGGGCGACCCCGGGACCGCGCGCGACGTGGGGGCCAGGCACGGCCGGCCCGTCGTGCTCAGGGTGGACGCCGCCGGGTTGCACGCGTCCGGCGGGGTCTTCACGTGCGCCACGAACGGGGTCTGGCTCGTGGACCGGGTCCCGGCGAGGTTCCTCAGCAGGACCGATCTCTGAGCACGTCGACCGCGACCGACGGCCCGGCGCAGGTCAGGCCGTCAGATCCAGCTCGGCAGCCACATCCGGTCCTGCCAGTCGTTCTTGGAGATGATCGGCGCGGCGTAGATCGGGTAGAACCATGCGAACGCCAGGGCGGCGAGGACGACGACCGAGCCGGCCGCGAGGGTGCCGGCGAGGCGGCGCCGCGGGGCGGCGTCCGGCGGGCCGAGCATCAGGCCCAGCACGTAGGTGAGGGCGAGGACGACGAACGGCACGAAGGCGACGGCGTAGAACGAGAAGATCGTGCGCTGCTGGTACTGGAACCAGGGCAGGTAGCCGGCGACGAACCCGGCGAGGATCGCACCGGCCCGCCAGTCCCGGCCGAGCGCCCAGCGGACGACGAGGACGGCGACCGCGATCGTCGCGCCCCACCAGATGACGGGGTTGCCGAGGGCGAGCACGGTCTGGGCGCACTCCTTGCCGGCGCACGCCTTGTCCTCGTACCAGTAGTCGACGGGCCGGGCGAGGATCAGCCAGGACCACGGGTTCGACTCGTAGGGGTGCGGCGACGTGAGCCCGACATGGAACGTGTACGCCTCGGCGTGGTAGTGCCACAGACCGCGCAGCGCGTCCGGGACCCAGCCGGCCACCTTCGAGGGGTGCTCGGCGCCCCACTGCCGGAAGTACGCGTCGGTGGACAGGAACCAGCCGGTCCACGTCGCGAGGTAGGCGGCGAAGAACGCGGGGACCATCGCGACGAAGCCGGTGAGCCCGTCCCGCAGGAACGTGCCGGTCAGCCAGTGCCGGACGCCGACGGCGCGGCGGGCGGACAGGTCCCAGGCGACGGTCATGAGGCCGAACACCACGAGGAAGTACAGGCCGGACCACTTGACGCCCGTGCAGAGCCCCAGGCTCACGCCGGCCGCGATCCGCCACCAGCGGATGCCGAGCCCCGGCCCGAAGAGCAGCAGCGAGGCCCCGCCCGAGACCCGGTCGGCGAGCCGGGCGCGGGCGACGTCCCGGTCGATGAGCAGGCAGCCGAACGCGGCGAGGGCCCAGAACATGACGAAGAGGTCGAGGATCCCGGTCCGGCTGTGGACGAAGTGCTGGCCGTCGATCGCCAGCAGCAGCCCGGCCGTCGTCCCGAGGAGCGTCGAGCGGAACAGCCGGCGCGCGATCCGGGCCAGCATGAGGATCGAGAGCGTCCCGCAGAGAGCGACGGAGAACCGCCAGCCGAACGGGTCGTCCGCCCCGAAGAGCCACTCGCCGAACGCGATCATCCACTTGCCGAGCGGCGGGTGGACGACGAAGTCGGCGGCCGTCCCGAAGACGTCGGTGTTGCCGGTGTTCCAGAGCTTGTCGGGCTCCTTGATGTCCGGGTCGTTGACGAGCTCGTAGCCGACGTCGAGGAGGGACTTGGCCTCCTTGACGTAGTACGTCTCGTCGAAGACGAGGCCCGGCGGCCGCTCGAGGTGCCAGAACCGCAGGAAGCCGCCGATCGCCGTGACGACGAGCGGCGCGACCCAGCCCCAGAACCGGTCCATGAGCCGGACGCCGAGCAGCTTCGCGGCGAGCGCCTGCTGGGCGGCGAGCAGCGGACCCGGTGGGGGCACCGGCGCACCGGGCCCCTCGCTCCGGGCCAGGTCCGGCCTCAGCGTCTGCGGCGGGGACGTCACCCGCGACATCGTAAGCCGCCCGGCGGCGCGCCCCGGGCACGGGCGGAGGAAGATGCCTCGGGTGACCGACACCGCCGGCCCGGGCCGCCTCGTCCTCGCCGCGACGCCGATCGGGGACGTCGACGACGCCCCGCCCCGGCTGCTGCGCCTGCTCGGGACCGCCGACGTCGTCGCCGCCGAGGACACCCGGCGGCTGCGCCGGCTCACCGCGGCGGCCGGCGTGACCCCGACCGGACGGGTCCTCAGCTACCACGAGCACAACGAGTCGACCCGGACGGCGGAGCTCGTCGCGGCGGCCCTCGGCGGCGCGACCGTGCTCGTCGTCACCGACGCCGGGATGCCGAGCGTCTCCGACCCCGGGCTGCGCGCCGTCCGGGCGGCGGTCGAGGCGGGGGTCGCGGTGACCGCGGTCCCGGGGCCCTCCGCGGTGCTCACGGCACTGGCCCTCTCCGGCCTCGCGACGGACCGGTTCTGCTTCGAGGGGTTCCTGCCGCGCAAGCCGGGGGAGCGGCGCCGGGCGCTCGCCGCGCTGGCCGCAGAGCCGCGGACGACGATCTACTTCGAGGCCCCGCACCGGCTCGCCGCGACGCTCGCCGACATGGCGGAGGTGTTCGGTGCCGACCGCGCCGCCGCGGTGTGCCGCGAGCTGACCAAGACGTACGAGGAGGTCCTGCGCCGGCCCGTCGGGGAGCTCGCGGCCTGGGCGGCCGCCGGTGAGGTGCTCGGCGAGATCACGGTCGTCGTCGCCGGCGCGCCGCCCGTCGAGGCCGGGCCGGACGACGTCCCCGGGCTCGTCGTCCGGGTGCACGACCTCGTCGCGGCCGGGACGCGGCTCAAGGACGCCGTCGCCCAGGTCGCCGCGGGCAGCGGGGTCCACAAGCGCGACCTGTACGACGCCGCCGTCCGGACCCCGCGCGCGGGCGTCACGGACGGTGGCCGGGCGACTCCCCCCACGCCAGGCTGATCGGGACCTAGGTCCCTGGGCGACCCTGGACCCTGCCGACGACCGGGCAGGTCGGGCGGCGGACGACGCACCGGGCGAAGGGTGCGGCGGACCCGGGCGAAGGGTGCAGGGGCGATGGGCAGCAGGGCTTCGACGTGCGCGGACGCACGGTGACGACGCTCGCGCCCGCTCCGCGCCCCAGGCCCCGCGCCGCGTCCCCCTCCCGGAGCAGGGTCCGCCAGCAGGTCCGCCGGCGCACCGCCCGGGTCGACCTCCTCCCCGGCCGGCCGCCGGCCCCCGTGCGCCGGGCGGGCCCGGCCCGCCTGCGCGCCGCGGTCTTCCCGCTCGTCGTCGTGGCCGTCCTCGTCGGGGGCGGGTGGCAGGTCAGCCGGGCCGTGGCGGCCGCCCAGCCGATCACCATGACGGTGGCCTCGCCCGCGGTCACGGCGTCGTGGGGGCGGCTCGTGGTCCTCGGGGCCACGCAGTACGACCGGTCCGCCCCCGCTTCCGCCGCCGCTGCCCCCGCCGCCGAGGGCGGTGTCCTCGTCGAGGTCATGGTCCGGCTCGTGCCCACCGGCGGCAGCGGGCGATTCGACCCGGCGTCCGTCGTCCTGCGGCGTCCGGACGGCCGCGAGGTCCCGGCGACCCTCGGGGCGCTCGCACCGGTCCGGGTGCCCGTCGGCGGTTCCGTGGAGGGACGTCTCGGGTTCGTCACCGCGCCGTTCGACGGCACTGCCGTCCTCGTCGTCCGAGACGGCGCGGCGGCCGGGAAGCTCGTGACGCTCCGGCCGGCGAGGCACACCGGGCAGGGGCCGGTCGACGTCCGCGGGTCCTGGCTCCAGGACCGGTAGCCGTCCCGCAGCGGACGGCACGCAGGGTCGTCCGAACGGTGGAGCGGTTCCCTCCGCCGTTCGGCGTGACCTGCAGGTTGTCACCGACGGTGACGTGATCATTCCCCCGGTTCCCGGGCATCGACACCCCCGCCGACGGCTGCCAGAGACCTAGGTCCCTCCGTCAGGCTCCTCCACCGTGGCCCACGTGTGATCAAGGACGGGGCGTCCTCGAGCACCGGTTCGACGGCCACGCGCAGGGGCTGACTGCGCGACACGGTCCGGGACGTGCCACGTCCCGGGTCGGCTCGCGACCGCCCGCCTGCGGTCCGGGCAGGGGTATGACGGACTGCCAGGAAGGCGACCATGACGACCACCCGGGGCCGGCACGCGACGCACGGCCGACGCGTTCTCTCGGCACGAACCAAGGTCCTTCGGGCCGTCGCCGCGCTCGTCGCGCTGCCCATGGTCGTCACGGGTCTCGTGACGATCGCCGGGCCGGCGGGCGCGGCCGGCACCGTGGCGCCGACGCTCATGGCCGGCAGCAGCTTCCCGCTCTGGTACGCCGACACCAAGGGCGACCGGGTCGAGCCGTGCCTCGACGCCGCGGACACGACGTGCATCCTCCCCGCCGTCGGCGACGAGCCCGGCTACGACCCGCGCCTGCCGCTGTCGTTCCCCAAGAACTTCCCGACCGAGTTCTTCTACGCCTACGCCGCGTCGAACACGGTGACCACCCCGGGCTGCGGCACGTCGCCGGCCGGCAAGGCGTCCGTCGTCCTCGCGCTCGAGGGTGCGTTCATCAACGGCGACCCGGCCCCGGGCGACCAGATGGTCTTCGGCCGGATCCGGGTCCGGGTCTCCAGCGGCCTGTGCCCGAACACCGACTACCTCTTCAGGCACCCCTTCGGCGAGGAGGCGATCCGCACGAACGACGCGGGCGCCGTCACCGCGACGCTCGGCACCGAGGACATCGGCTGCGTCCCCACGGCGACGGTCCCGTGCGACTTCCACGACGCGCTCTCCTCGCGGGTGTTCGGCGCCGGCGACGGCTTCCTGCGGTGGACCGCGGACCCCGCCCTCGCCCCCGGGTACCTCGGCGACGGCGTCACCCCGCACGCGATCACCGGCGGCACCGGTGTCAACGAGTTCGCGATCCTCGACGGCGCCGGGACGGCGCTCGACGACGGCGCCGGCAACCCGCTGAGCACCTCGCTCTTCACGGTGTCCGGCAAGCTCGCCGGGCCGCTCGTGTCGGACGGCGTCGACTTCGGCGGCGTCGCCGTCGGGACCAGCCAGACCCGCCCCGTCACCGTGACGAACATCGGGACCACGCCGGTGACCGTCGCACCCGGCGCGGCCACGGTGCTCGGCGACCCCGGCTCCCGGTTCGCCGTCGCGCCCTCCGCCGACGGGTCGTGCGTCAGCCCGGACGGCGACGTCACGGTCCCCGTCGACGGGACCTGCACCCTCGACGTCACGTTCAGCCCCGACGACTACCCGGCGGTGTCGGACATCGTCGACCTGGCCTCGACGGGTGGTCTGCGGTCCCCGCTGTCCATCCACGTCAGCGGCACCGGGATCAACGCCGGTGACGCGCCCGCGATCGCCCCGGTCGACCCGCTCGCGTTCGGCGACGTCCGGATCCGGGAGGAGAAGTCGCTCACCGCGACGCTGACCAACAACGGTCTGGCCCCGCTGCGGGTCGCGGACGTCGCGCTCACCGGTGACGGCGCCTCGCAGTACCGGCTCGCGGCACAGACCTGCACGACCGGCGGCCGGACGATCCCGGTCGGCGGCACGTGCGACGTCACCGTCACGATGCGGCCGTTCTCCCGCGGTGCGCACGCGGCCGTCGTCGAGGTGACGAGCAACGTCGACGGCGGCCTCACGACGATCGACGTCACCGGCACCGCGACCGGCGGCACGGCGGCGGTCTCGGCCACCGAGGACCCGTACGACGGCTTCCCGTACTGGTACCGCGACGAGAACGCGGTCAAGGTCTCGCAGTGCATCGACCCGCAGGACCCGTACTGCGTCGTCCTCCCGGATGGCGGGTACGACCCGTCCGCGCCGCAGGCCTTCCCCACCAACTTCCCCGGTGAGTTCTTCTACACGGTCGCCGACTCCGAGCCCGTCACGACGCCCGGCTGCGACGGCGGCCCGGAGGGGACGGCCTTCATCCGGTCGGCGGTCGAGGGCACGTTCGTCAACGGTTCCGCGGCGTTTGACGAGCAGATGGTCTTCGGCCGGGTGCGCATCGTCGTCCGGGGCGGGCTGTGCCCGGACACCGACTACACGTTCGTCCACCCCTACGGCACGTCGACGATCCGGACCAACGAGGACGGCTCGATCAAGCCGATCCAGGGCACCGTCGACATCGGCTGCGCGCCGCTGCCGCCAGCGACGTGCGACTTCTCGGAGGCGCTGAGCAGCCCGGTCTTCGGCGGCTTCCTGCGCTGGGACCCGGCGGTGTCCCCGGCGGCGCCGCCGGGCTACCTCGGTGACGCGGTGACCTTCCACCCCGTGGTCGGCGCGCCGTACCTCGACGAGACCGGCAACCCGGCGAACTACTTCCGGATCCTCGACCCGGCGGACGGCTCGACCCTCGCGCAGAGCGACACGTTCACGGTCATGGGCAAGCTGCGCGGCCCGCTCGAGGTGACGGACGGCGTGGACGCGGCGGGGCACGTGAACCTCGGCGCGGTCGCCATGGCGTCGACGTCCGGCACGGCGCACGTCGTCTACACGAACACGGGCCTGGAGCCGATCGAGATCGGCCCCGACGCCGTGACGATCAGCGGCACGGACGCGGGCGACTTCACCGTCGCCGGTGACTCCTGCTCCTCCGCGACGCTCGCGGTCGACGACACCTGCACGGTGGACGTCAGCTTCTCGCCGACGGCCACGGGCAACCGGACGGCGGACCTGCGGGTCGTCCACTCCGGGATGAACTCGCCCGTCGTCACGGTGCTCGACGGCATCGGCGGCGCCGAGGGCGACACGGCGGCGATCAGCTTCCAGCCGCGGTCGCTCACCTTCGCCCAGCTCGCCGTGAACAGCGCGAGCGCGGCGGCACGGGTGACGATCTCGAACGTCGGCGGCAGCCTGCCGCTGTCGGTCTCGAACCTCGCCGTCGGCGGCGCCCCGGACGACTTCGCCATCGTCGACGACAGCTGCCGGGACGGTGAGGTCGCCCCCGGCGGCACCTGCTGGGTCGACGTCGTCTTCACCCCGACCCGGGCCGGCGCGATCGGCGGCAGCCTCGTCGTCACCGACAACGCCCCGGGCACGACGCACTCCGTCGCTCTCACCGGGACGGCGTCCGCGGCCGGCAAGGGCGTGTCCGCAGCCGTGGACCCGAACGGGTTCCCGCGGTTCTACACCGACGAGAACGGCGTCCGGATCGAGCCGTGCCTCGACACCAACGGCAAGTGCGTCGTGCTCCCGGACGCGACGTACAAGGCGAACCAGCCGCTCGTCTTCCCGACGAACTTCCCCGGTGAGTTCTTCTACGCGGTGGCCGACTCCGACGTCGTCGCCCTCGACGGCTGCGGCGGGGCGACCGAGCCGGGCACGGCGCTCCTGCGGGTCGCCCTCGAGGGCACCTTCGCGGACGGCTCGCCGAGCTTCAACGACCAGATGACGTTCACCCGCATCCGGTTCACCGCGAACAGCGGCCTGTGCCCGAACGTGCCCTACCAGTGGGTCTCCCCGTACGGCGTCTTCAGCTTCACGACGAACGCCGTCGGCGGGCTGCCCCGCAACGAGGGCACGATCGACATCGGCTGCCCCGCGGTCGTCGGGACGCCGTGCGTCTTCGCCGACGCCCTCGACAGCCCGGTCCCGGCCGGCTCGCCCGGGGTGGCGGCCGACCGGGTCGCGCCGAACCTGCCGAGGACGCCGATCGACGGCTTCCTCCGGTGGGACCCGAACCAGGGGGCGGCGGCCCCCGCCGGGTACCTCGGTGACGCCACGACCCTGCACAAGGTCGTCGGCGGCACCTACCAGGAGGCCGGGGCGACCGGCCCCACCAACCGGTTCGAGATCCGTGACCTCGCCGACAACACGATCGCCGGGACCGACCTGTTCGCGGTCTCCGGCAAGATCGCCGGCCCGCTCTACGCCTCGACGGCCGCCGTCGCCTTCGGGCACCAGCCGTCCGGGACGCAGAGCGGCCTCAGGACGGTCACGGTGACCAACGTCGGGCCCGACACCACGGTCCACGTCGCCAAGACCGGGCTCAACGCCGACCAGTTCCTCCTGGACGGCTCCGGCACCTGCGACACCGAGGTGACGGCCACCGACGGGACGTGCACGATCAAGGTCCGGTTCGCCCCCACGGGTGACTCCGGGGCGCGCGGCCCTGCCCGGCTCGTCATCACGGCGGACGGCGACCCGGCCGCCCGGACGGTCGTCGTCGACCTCACCGGTCTTGCGGATCCGCCGCTAGCACCGGCGATCTCGGTGAGCCCCGGGATCCTGTCGTTCACCACCGTCACGGCACCCGGGACGGCGGACCGCACGACGACGATCACGAACACGGGCACCGCACCGCTGAACGTCGGGTCGGTCACGGTGACCGGGCCCGCGGCGTCCGACTACAGCATCTTCGAGAACACCTGTGCGGCGGACCTCGCCGCCGCGGTCCTCGACGACGCGGGGGCGGTCGTGACCCCGGCGGGCACCTGCACGGTCACCGTGCGGTTCAAGCCGTCGGCACAGGGTCCCCGGGTCGCGACGCTGACGATCAACCACAACGCCCAGGGCAACTCGACGCTCGTGTCGCTCACCGGCACCGGGCTCGGGTCGCAGTTCAGCCTGTCGCCCAACCCGATCGGGTTCAGCAAGGTGTCGAGGAACACGACGAAGTCGTCGTCGGTGTCCATCAAGAACACCGGCACGATCCCCGTCCGGCTGACGGCGGCCGTGGTCAACAGCGCCACCCCCGGCATCTTCGGCACGACGAACGGCACCTGCATCGGCCAGGTCGTGCAGGCCGGACGGTCCTGCACGATGAACGTGACCTTCCGGCCGACCGCGCTGGTGAACTACAGCGGGACGCTCGTCGTCACGGGCGACAACACGTCGCTGCCGGCGTCGGTGTCGGTGAGCGTCACGGGTTCGGGCAAGTGACCGGAGCCTGAGCCACGGCCGGCCGCGGACGAGCCCCCGGACTCCGCGGCCGGCCGAAAGGCCCGTACCGACCCGGTACGACGAGCGCCCCACTCGTCCACCGGGCCCGCGGGCCGGACGCGGCGACGACAGGTCCGCCCTGTGCCTGTCGCAGCCGCCGGGACCCCCAGGTCTGCCCCGGCCTGGGGGTCCCGCCGTCCGCGTCGCCGGCGCCATATCACTGTGCGTCGATCACGTATACCCCCCAACTTTCGGCACTGCCACCACCACTGCGCGGCTGCCAGGGACCTCGGTCCCTGGACGAGGGTTCGGTGCAGTGGAAAACCACGCCCTCCGCGGGGCGGTCAGGCGTGGTGGAACTCAGGCAACACAGTGCGTCCCACCGCCATGGGCTCGGTCGGTGAGGACGGTTCCCGGACCGTGCAGCAGCCGGTCCGGTGGGGCGAAGGAAGCACCGCGGAGGTGCCCGTGTTCAACAACCCGGCAGCGACTGTGGCGGCGCGTGCGCGTCGGTCCACCCGGCTGCGTCGACTGGTCGCCACCGCAGTGGCAGTGCCCCTCGCAGTCCTCGGTCTCGTGACCGTGGGCGCCCCTGCCGCGCAGGCGGCCGCCGTGGCGCCGGCCACCCAGACCCTGCCGGGCAGCGGGTTCCCCGCCTGGTACGAGGACAACAACGGCAACCGGGTCGAGGCCTGCATCGAGGCCAACGACCCGAACTGCGTCCTGCCGGGTGCGGAGCCGGACTACAACCCGGCTGCCCCGCTGAGCTTCCCGACGAACTACCCGAGCGAGTTCTTCTACGCGTACGCGCAGTCCTCGAACGTCGCGACCCCCGGCTGCGGCACCTCGCCCGCCGGTCGGGCGTTCGTCACGCTCGCGATCGAGGGGGCCTTCATCGGCGGTGCCCCCAAGGCCGGGGACCAGATGACCTTCGGTCGCGTCCGGGTCCGCGCGACGAGCGGCCTCTGCCCGGGCCAGGCGTACACCTTCCAGCACCCGTTCGGCACGGTGACCCTCACCGCCAACGCGGCCGGCGCGATCCCGGTGAACACCCCCGGCGCGACCGTCGACGTCGGCTGCGTCCCGACCACCCTCGTGCTGTGCAACTTCTCCCTGGCCACCGGTTCGCCGGTCATGGGCAGCGCCACCGCGGGCTTCCTCAAGTGGGACCCGGCCGTCGGGCCGGCCGCACCGCCCGGCTACCTGGGCGACGGCGTCACCCCGCACCCGATCGTCGGCGCGAACGGCCCCGGCAGCGCGAACAACCTCACCGTCTCCGGCTCCGACGGCGCCGGCGGCGTCTGGACCGGGACGACGAACCTGTTCACCGTGGCCGGCCGGCTCGCCGAGACCGTGGCGAGCCCGAGCCCGCTCGACTTCGGCGGCCAGGCCGTGGGGGTCCGTAGCACCACCCGCACGGTCACCGTGACCAACCTCGGCAAGGCGACGCTCACCATCCCCAACGGTGGTGTGACGATCGCCGGCCCGGCGAACATCTTCCGGCTCAACGGCACGAACTCCTGCAACCGCGCGGTGCTCGCCCGGAACGCGACGTGCACGTTCGGCGTGAACTTCCAGCCGCCCGTCCTCGGCCCGTCCACGGCGAACAGCGTCAACGTCGCCTTCACCGGCGGGTCCCGGTCGCCGCTGAACATCCCGCTGCTCGGCACCGGCACGACGGCCGGCGCGCAGCCGGTCGTCACGGCGACGCCGAACCCGCTCGCCTTCGGTGACGTCCGGATCAAGACGACGTCCACCCTGCCCTTCACTGTGACCAACTCGGGCACCTCCCCGCTGGCGGTCTCCTCGGTCGACTTCGACCTCGCGCCGGGGAGCGAGGCGGACCAGTTCCGGGTCGCCTCGACGACGTGCACCGGTGTCACGGTCGCCGCGGGCGCCTCGTGCTCGGTCTCGGTGATGTTCGCGCCCACGGCTCCCGGGCCGCACACCGCGACCGTCCTCGTCGCGAGCAACGTGGTGGCCACGCCGACCCGAGTCACCGTCACCGGCAACGCGACGGGCGGCGTCGCCGCGGTGGCGACGGACAAGCTCCCCGTCGACGAGTTCCCGACCTGGTACCGCGACGAGAACGGGGTCAAGGTCTCGCAGTGCATCGACCCGGACGACCCGTTCTGCGTCGTGCTGCCGGACGCGACCTTCACCCGGGGCCAGCCGCTGAGCTTCCTGCCCGCGGCCCCCGGCAAGGCGCTGAACTTCCCGGGTGAGTTCTTCTACACGGTCGCCGACTCCGACCAGCTCACGACCCCGGGCTGCGCCGGGACGGCGCCGGGCAAGGCCGCCTACCGCAGCGCCATCGAGGGCACGTTCGTCAACGGCGACCCCGTCGACACCGAGCAGATGGTGTTCGGCCGCGAGCGGTTCTTCGTGACGAGCGGCCTGTGCCCCAACACGAACTACACGGTGACGAGCCCGTACGGGCGCACCGTCATCCAGTCGAACGCCAAGGGCGGGATCGCCCGCAACGCGTCGACGGTCGACATCGGGTGCGCCCCGGTCGCGCCGGCGGTGTGCGACTTCTCCGAGGCGCTCAGCTCCCCGGTCCTCGGCGGGATCCTCCGTTGGGACCCGGCCGTCGCGCCGGCCGCCCCGGCGGGCTACATCGGTGACGCGGCGTCGTTCCACAAGGTCATCGGCGCCCCGTTCAAGGAGGACGGGGTCAACCCGTCCAACTACTTCAAGATCACCGGCCCCGGCCTGCCGCCCGCCGGGCTGCAAACCTCGCAGTTCTCCGTCATGGGCAAGCTCCAGGGCCCGCTCGAGGCGACCGGCGGCGTCAGCGCCGCGGGCAAGCTCGTCCTCGACACCACGGCCGTGGGCAGCGTCTCCCCGGCCAAGACGCTCACGGTGACGAACACCGGCGTCGCGGTCCCGGGCGGCTCCGACGGCCGCGTGACGCTGTCGGGCATCACCGTCGGCGGTGTCGACGCAGCGGAGTTCGCGGTCGCCGGAGGCACCTGCACCGCGACGACGACCCTGGCGCCCGGTGACACGTGCACCGTGGACGTCACCTTCGCCCCGGTCGCGACCGGGGTCCGGGCAGCGACCCTGACGTTCACGAACAACGGGCTCAACAACCCGTTCGTCGTGCCCCTCGAGGGCACCGGCAGCGACCCGACCGGTGCGGCGATCAGCTTCGCCCCGAGGTCGCTGACGTTCGGGCAGCTGGGCATCGGGCGCTCCAGCAGCGCCGAGACGGTGACCATCTCCAACGCCGGCGGGACCGCACCCCTGGTGGTCAGCGGGTTCACGCTCGGCGGCGCGGCGCCCGGCTCCTACGCCTTCACGAACAGCACCTGCGCCGACCCGGTGGCGCCGGACGCGAGCTGCACCGTCGACGTCGTCTTCTCCCCGACGGCCGGCGGCGCGCAGAACGCCACGCTGTTCGTCTCGGACAACGTCGGGGCGGGCCAGCACTCGATCGCGTTGACCGGCAGCGGGTTCGCCGGTGCCAAGTCGGTGTCCGCGAGCGTCGGCAGGTTCGGCTACCCGACCTTCTACCAGGACTCGAACGGGACCCGGCTCGAGCCGTGCCTCGACCCGGCCAACTGCGTGCTCCTCGGGGTCCCGCAGCCCGACCAGCCGCTCGCCCTCCCGGACAACTTCCCGGACGAGTTCTTCTACGCCTTCGCGACGAGCGACATCCTCTCGATCCCGGGCTGCAACCCCGGCGACCCGGCGGGCAGCGCGTTCCTCGTGTCCGGCCTCGAGGGTTCGTTCGCGACGACGGCCGGGCCGGTGGCCGGTGACCAGACGACGTTCACCCGGTTGCGGCTCGTCGCCAGCGGGCTGTGCCCGAACGTCGGCCCGGACGCTCCGTACACCGCGGTGACGCCGTACGGGACGTTCGCCTTCACGACCGACGCGAACGGCGCCGTCCGGCCGAACGCGCAGACGCAGGACACCGGCTGCGGGGCCGCCCCGTGCGCCTTCGGGGACGCGCTCGCCAGCCCGGGAGCGGTCTTCGTCAACGCGGCGACGCCGATCGAGGGCTTCCTGCGCTGGGACCCGAACGCGGCGACGCCGCCCGCCGGCTACCTCGGTGACGCGACGAGCTTCCAGAAGGTCATCGGTGGTACCTACGTCAAGCCGGGTGCCACGGGCGCGTTCAACGGGTTCGAGATCCAGGACCCGACGACCCGCGTCCTGGCGAGCACCGACCGCTGGCAGGTGGCCGGCAAGATCGCCGGTCCGCTGGCGCCGGACGCGTTCGCGCTCGACTTCGGTGCCGTCGACCAGGGGCAGTCCAGCCCGACGCAGACCGTCGTCGTGACGAACGTCGGCGCGGACACGGCCGGGGTCACGCCGAGCCTCACCGGCACCGGTGCGAGCCAGTTCGCGATCACCGGCGGCACCTGCGCGGCGGGTACCGCGGTCGCCCAGGACGCGACCTGCACGGTGGTCGTCCGGTTCAGCCCGACGACCGGGACCGGGCCGCTCGCCGCGACCCTGACCCTCAAGCCGGCCACGGGCCCGTCGGCGACGGTCTCCCTCACCGGTGTCGCCAACGAGGTGGCCAGGCCGAGCATCACCGTGACGCCGGGCGTCCTGTCCTACGGCACCGTGACGGCCCCCGGACCGTCGTCGCTCTCGACGACGGTCACCAACACCGGGACGGCGCCGCTCACCGTCAGCGCGGCCACGGTGACCTCGGGGGCGAGTGACTACGCGGTCACCGGAGGGACGTGCGGCGCCGCACCGTTCACCGTCGCCGGTGGGGCGAGCTGCACGGTCACCGTGCGGTTCGTGCCGACGGCGATCGGGGCGCGGACCGGGGCGCTGACCCTGAGCCACAACGCCGTCGGCGGGAGCACCGTGGTCTCGCTGACCGGCACCGGTGCCGGGGCCAGCTGGTCGGTCTCGCCGAGCCCGGTCGGGTTCGGCACGGTGAACCGCGGGACGACGAAGACGTCGACCCTCTCGGTGAAGAACACCGGCACGGCCAACGGAACGATCGCCGCGGCCACCACGGTCGTCAGCGGTCTGCCCTTCGGGGTCGTCGTGAACCCGGCGACGAGCACCTGCTTCAACGGCACGGCGGTCGCCCCGGGGAAGACGTGCGGCATCAGCGTCACGTTCACCCCGACCGCGGTGCAGACCTACAACGGCACGCTGACCATCGACGGCGGAGCGTCCTCCCTGCCCCGCCTGACGACGGTCACCCTCACCGGTACGGGCAAGTGACCCTGCCCCGTCCCCACCGGTGACACCGGTCGGCCGCTGAGCACCCCTGGCTCAGCGGCCGACCGCCCCGGCCCGCAGCACGGGCCCGGGCTCGGGCGCCCCACCCGACCCGGTCCGCGGGCCGTGCACCACGTCGACCGCCGGCTCGCCCTACGCCGACGGCAGGCGAACGGTGCGAAGACCCCCTGGCCCGCCCCGGCCAGGGGGTCTTGCACGTTCGGGGTGCCGCTCCTGCCGCCGGGTGTCCGTCGCCGGCGCAGGTCCCGAGGCGGGAGCGCGACCTGCGTCAGCCCTGACGGGCGCGCCGCCACCAGGGCCGCTGCGGTACGCCGTCGGTCGGCACCCGGACGACGAGGGTCGTGCCCGAGCCGGGCGCCGTCCGCAGCGTGTAGCCGCCGCCGGCGGCCCGGGCCGCCCGCGCGTAGAGGGTCAGGCCGAGGTGCCCGTCGGCCGCGGTCGTCGCACCGGCCGGGTCGAACCCGCGGCCGTCGTCGGTGACCTCGAGGACGATGTGGCCGTCCTGCCGCGCGAGCCGGACGACGAGCCGCGTCGCGGCCGCGTGCCGGACGACGTTCCGGATCGCCTCCCGGGCGACCAGGCTCAGTGCCGTGTGGACGTCGCGGCTGTGCGGCTCGACGTCGACGACGTCGCGCTCGACGAGCAGGCCCGCCTGCTCGGCCTCCAGGGCCGCCTGCGTGACGACGCCGGCCAGCGGGGTCGCGGCGAGGTCGCCGACGGCGAGCGAGCCGATGAGGCCGCGCAGCACCCGGACGTCCTCGCGGACGATGTCGTTGAGCTGCTGGGCCGCCGCGCCGATGTCCGCCTGGCCCTCGCGGTCGGCGACGGCCCGGACGGTGCCCAGGCCGAACCCGACGGCGACGAGGTCCTGGATGACGCCGTCGTGCAGCTCGGCGGCGATCGAGTGCCGCTCGGACTCGGCGGCGTGCGCGGCGAGCCGGGACAGGGTCGCCCGTTCCTCGTGCCCGCGGGCGATCCGGCGGGCGAGGACGACGGCCAGCGGCAGGAGCAGCAGCTCCAGGGTGAGCAGCGAGAGCACCACGAGCGGGGTGATCTGGTCGCTGAGGTTCTCCCGCAGGGCGTCGAGCCGGTCGACGGGCAGGTAGGCCTCGACGAGCACCGGCTCGCCGTCGGCCGCCGTGACGCCGGCGTACACCTCGAGCGTCTCACCGAAGCCGGACTCGAACTCGTTCTCTGGCTTGGTGCTCGGGGAGACGTGCGCGTCGAGCCCGAGGGTCTCGAGCACCTCGCGGTCGTCGGGCTCGATCTCGTACGTGCGACCGATGAGCCGCGGCTCGTCGGAGTAGAGCACCCGCGCGTCCGCGGACCAGACCTTGACCCGGAGCACCTCGTGCTCGGCCATCTGGCGCTTGACCAGCTCGTCGAGCCGGGCGATCGCCTGCGGGTCGCCGGCGGCGAGCTCGTCGGTGACGAGCGGCGCGACGGTCAGCTGGGCGAACTTCTGCGTGTAGAAGCCGGCGTCGTGGACGGCACCGTCCCGGGCCACGGTCTCCGCGACGACCGACGCCCCGACGCCGACGAAGAGCAGCGCGCCGAGGCTCGCGACCGCGTAGCTGACGAGGGCGCGCCGCACGATCCTGCGGGCCTCCGAGCGGGCGGTCTCCTCGTCGGCGGACAGCGGTGACCGCGGCACGTAGAGCGGGTCGTCGAGGGCGCGCGGACGAGGCCCGCGCGCGAGCATGGCCATCCGGTGGACTCGGTGGACGTGCGGGGAGTCGGTCAGGACGCCTGGTGGAGGCGGAGCAGCCCGAGCCGGGCGGCGGTGACGACGGCCTCGAGCTGGGAGTGGCAGTCCAGCTTGGTGAGGATCGTCTTCACGTAGCCGCGCGCGGTGTGCGGGCTGATGCCCAGCCGGCGGGCCGCGGCGGTGACGTCGCGGCCGGCGGCGAGCTCCTGGAGGACGTCGATCTCCCGCGAGGTGAGCGACGGGGCGGCGGACGTCGTCGCGGACCGCGGGCGGCCGAGCGCGGCGATGAGCCGGTTGTCGACGACCATCGAGCCCTTGCGGGCGCTGCGGAGCGCCTCGAGCACCTCGGCGAGACCGCCGGTCTTGGCGACGTAGCCGCAGGCGCCGGCCTCGGCGGCCCGGCTCACGAGGCTCGGGTCGGTCTCCGCGGTGAGGATGACGATCCGGACGGACGGGTAGAGCGTCGAGATCTCCCGCGCCAGCCACATCCCGTTGCCGTCGGGCAGGTTGAGGTCGAGGAGGACGACGTCGGGGAGGATCCGGCCGACGAGGTCCAGGCCCGTGCTCACCGTCGGGGCGTGCCCGACGAAGACGAAGCCGGTCTCGGCGGCGAGCGCGAAGGCGAGCAGGTCCGCCATCGTCCGGTGGTCGTCGATGATGGCGACGCGCAGCGGCGCGTCCTCCTGCCCGGTGTCGGCGGTGCCCGCGGGCGTCGTCGCCGACCGGTCCAGCGGCTGGCTCGGCAGGTGCTGCGAGTAACGTGTGACGTCCATGATGTGCCCCATCCATCCGCGGGTTCCAGCGGTGTCCCCGCCGCTGTGACCCGCCGTCCGCCCGGTGCCCGACCGGTGCCCGAAGGCCTGGTGTGCGGACTTCCCCTTGTCCCGTGACCATGGTGCCTTGACGTCTGACGGCCGTGGCCGTACATGACAGGCGATCTGGCCGCCACGCGAAGATGTAATGTCCGGCACCCCCGCACACGGTGCAGAGCAGACAGAACGTCGGAAAATACCGTCACCTGACGTGTTCACGGTGCCGCGCTCCGTAGACAAGTACTCCACCTGGTGACCGAGGGTCACATCCTCTCTTCGGACTGTCGCTGGGTCGGGCGCACGGCGGGGCGGCCCGCGGGGCCGTCGGTGCGTCAATAGGATCGGTCCATGACGCATGTGCTCTCGGCGGTCGCCTGGCCGTACGCCAACGGCCCCCGCCACATCGGCCACGTCGCCGGCTTCGGCGTCCCCTCCGACGTCTTCAGCCGCTACATGCGCATGGCCGGGCACGACGTCCTCATGGTCTCCGGCACCGACGAGCACGGCACGCCGATCCTCGTCCAGGCCGAGCAGGAGGGACTGACCCCGAAGGCGCTCGCCGACCGCTACAACCGCGTCATCGTCGAGGACCTGCACGGTCTCGGTCTCGCGTACGACCTCTTCACCCGGACGACGACCCGCAACCACTACGCGGTCGCCCAGGAGCTGTTCCGCGTCGTCCACAAGAACGGCTACATGATCGAGAAGACGACGACGGGCGCGATCTCGCCGTCGACGGGCCGCACGCTGCCCGACCGCTACATCGAGGGCACCTGCCCGATCTGCGGCTACGACGGGGCGCGCGGCGACCAGTGCGACAACTGCGGCAACCAGCTCGACGCCGCGGAGCTGAAGAACCCGCGCAGCCGGATCAACGGCGAGACCCCGAAGTTCGTCGAGACCGAGCACTTCTTCCTCGACCTGCCGGCGCTGTCGGAGACCCTCGGCGCGTGGCTCCAGACCCGCAGCGACTGGCGCCCCAACGTCCTGAAGTTCTCCCTGAACCTGCTGGACGACGTCCGGCCGCGGGCGATGACCCGCGACATCGACTGGGGGATCCCGGTCCCGCTGCCCGGCTGGGAGGACAACGCGGCCAAGCGGCTCTACGTGTGGTTCGACGCCGTCATCGGCTACCTGTCGGCCTCGGTCGAGTGGGCCCGCCGGACCGGGGACGACGACGCCTGGCGGCTGTGGTGGAACGACCCCGACGCGCGGTCGTACTACTTCATGGGCAAGGACAACATCACGTTCCACAGCCAGATCTGGCCCGCCGAGCTCCTCGCCTACAACGGCAAGGGCGACAAGGGCGGCACCCCGGGCGTCCTCGGCGAGCTGAACCTGCCGACCGAGGTCGTGAGCAGCGAGTTCCTCACGATGGAGGGCAAGCAGTTCTCCTCCTCGCGCGGCGTCGTCATCTACGTGCGCGACATGCTCGCCCGGTACCAGCCGGACGCCCTGCGCTACTTCATCGCGACCGCGGGCCCGGAGACGCAGGACACCGACTTCACGTGGACGGAGTTCGTCCGCCGCACGAACGACGAGCTCGTCGCCGGCTGGGGCAACCTCGTCAACCGGACGGCGTCGATGATCCACAAGAACCTCGGCGCGATCCCCGAGCGCGGCGTCCTCACCGAGGCCGACCACGCGCTCCTCGCGACGACCGAGGCGGGCTTCGGCGACGTCGGCGACCTGCTCGGCACCCACCGCCAGAAGCAGGCGGTCGCCGAGGCGATGCGCGTGGTCTCCGAGGCGAACAAGTACCTGTCCGACCAGGCGCCGTGGAAGCTCAAGAACGAGGACCCGGAGCGGATGAAGACCGTGCTGCACGTCGCGGCACAGGCGATCTCGGACTGCCGCACGATGCTCTCGCCGTTCCTGCCACACAGCGCCCAGGCCGTCCACGAGGCGTTCGGCGGCGTCGGCACCGTCTCGCCGATGCCGCAGATCCGCGAGGTCGAGGACCTCGACGGCGGGCCCGGCTACCCCGTCCTCATGGGGGACTACACCCGCGGCGAGACCCTCGCCGAGTGGAAGCCCGTCCCGATCGTGCCCGGCACCCCGGTGCCCGCCCCGGTGCCGGTCTTCACCAAGCTCGACGACTCGGTCGTCGCCGAGGAGATCGCCCGGCTCGAGGAGAAGGCAGGCTCGTGAGCGACGGTCCCGCGCCCGAGGACACGCCCAAGGTCCAGGGCCCCGCGTCGTACTTCCCCTCGATCGAGAAGAAGTACGGCCAACCGGTCGCGTACTGGAAGGCCCTCGTCGTCGAGCGGCTCCCGGCCAGGCACATGGATCTCGTCGCGTTCCTCAAGGACGAGCACGGCCTCGGTCACGGGCACGCCAACGCGATCGTCGCGCACACGCTCGCGGAGCAGGCGTCGTCCACCGGCTGAAGGTCTGCGCCGCTGCACGCAGCGGAAGTCCCCGGCCGGGTGGTCACGGGGCTACTTGACCTCGGCGCGCACAACGGCGAAGAGACCGACGACGAGCGGGGCGAGCAGCCAGACCGCGGCGCTGGCGGCGAGGTGCTCCCACTGCGCCGCCGTCAGCGTGCCGTCGACGAGCGTCCCCTGGGCGTACCGCAGGTCGACCCAGGGCTGCACGGTGCGGAACCAGGCCTGCGAGCCGGCGAGGACGACGGCCAGGGCCGGCAGCACGAGCGCGTAGCCGAAGTACGCGACGACCGCCCCGACCGAGCTGCGCAGGAGCACCCCCAGCACGAAGCCGACGAGGACGCCCAGCACGTTCGAACCGACGATCGTCAGCATGCTCGTCGCGGTGACGTCCCAGACCGGGGCGATGCCGGCGAGCGAGCTGCCGGCGAGGTTGCCCAGCGCCGCGGCCCCGAGGGCGAGCGGTACGGCGGCGACGGCGACGCCGACGCACGCGACCGCCTTGGCGGCGACGACCCGGCCGCGCCGGGGCACGAGGGTGAACGTCGTGAGGCCGCTGCGCTGGCTCCACTCGGACGTCACGGAGAGGATCGCGACGACCGGCAGCACGAGGGTGAGCGGGTAGTCCACGGCCGTCGTGAACGCGCGGTACGTCATCCCCGCGTCCGAGGCGAGCGCGGCGACGGCCGCCGAGGCGAGCAGCGCGAGCAGCCCGACGCCGGCCACGAGCCAGAACCCGGAGCGGGTGTCGAAGAGCTTGCGCACCTCGGTCGTCACGATGCGGCGCAGGGGGATCGAGGGGCGGGCGGACGGCGGCCCGCCGGGCCCGGGGCCCGCGGCGAGGGTGTCGAGGGTGGTCACGCGACGACTCCTTCGGTGAGGTCGAGGAAGAGCTGCTCGAGGCCGCCGCCGTCCGCCGCGGGCCCGACGGCCCGGAGCAGGTCGGCCTTCGTGCCGCGGGCCACGACCCGGCCGCCGGCGAGGACGACGAGGTCGTCGGCGACGACCTCGATCTCGTGGATCAGGTGCGAGGAGAGCAGGACGGTCCCGCCGCGGTCGGCGAAGTCGCGCAGCAGCCCGCGCATCCAGCGGATGCCGGCCGGGTCGAGCCCGTTCGCCGGCTCGTCGAGGACGAGGACGGCGGGGTCGCCGAGGAGCGCCGTCGCGATGCCGAGGCGCTGCCGCATCCCGAGCGAGTAGTCACGGACGCGACGCGACGACTCCTGCGGCGTGAGCCCGACGACGGCGAGCATCTCCTCGACCCGGCCGCGGGGCAGCCCCATGTAGCGCTGCGCGACCGTCAGGGTCTCGCGGCCGGTGCGGCCGACGTGCTGGGCGGACGCGTCGAGGAGCACCCCGACCTCCCGTCCCGGGTCGGGCAGGTCGACGTACCGGCGGCCGCCGACCGTCGCCGTCCCCGACGTCGCGGTCGACAGCCCGACGAGGATCCGCAGGGTCGTCGACTTGCCTGCGCCGTTCGGGCCGAGGAAGCCCGTCACGCGCCCCGGCAGCGCGGCGAAGGTCACGTCGTCGACGGCGGTGAAGCCGCCGTACCGGCGGGTGAGAGCGTCGACGGCGATCACGACGTGGGCCGCTTGTGGGAGGGTGCCGCGGCGGGCACCTGCTCGACCGAGACGAGCGCGAGCCCGGTGTCGCGGACCTTCTGCAGCACGCCGTGCAGGGCCGCCTGGTCGGTGACGGGGCCGGCGATCCGGGTCGTGCCGTCGCCGAGCCGGTCGAGCGTGAGCCCGTCGAACCAGGCCGCCCAGCGGCCGGCGAGGTGCCCCCGGACCCGGATCTCGTAGTGGCCGGCGCCGGGTCGGTCTGGTCCGTCAGGTCCGTCAGGGCCGTGGGGGCCGTGGGGGCCGTCGGGGGCGCCGTGCGGGAGGTCGGTGTCGTCCATGCCCGCAGGCTAGGAACGGATGTGGTGAGCCCGGATCACCACATGTGGTGGTTGTGCCGGGGAGCCCCGGGGGAGAGCAGGTCGAGCTCCTGCGCGCGGCGGACGGCGGCCCGCCGGCTGTTGACGCCGAGCTTGGCGTAGATGCTCTTCGTGTGCGTGCGCACGGTGTTCAGCGACACGACGAGCTCCCCGGCGATCTCCGGCCCGCTGAGCTCGGTCGCGAGCAGCCGCAGCACGTCGCGCTCCCGGTCGCTGAGCGGTTCGACGAGGGGCTGCCGGGCCGGCGGCCGCGGGGCGTCCGCGCCGCCGGCGGCGAGCAGCCGCGCGGCGTACCCGCCCGCGGGGCCGCGCTCGGCGGCCGCCCGGAGCAGGGCGGCCAGCGGCGGGCCCTCGTCGAGGAAGAGGCGGACGTAGCCCTCCGGCCCGGCGAGGGCCAGCGCGCGCCCGAGCGGCTCGAGCGCACCGCGGGCGTCGCCGCCCGCACGCGCGGCGAGCGCTCGCAGGAGAAGCACCTCGACGAGGCTGCCGGTGCGCCCGCCCGCATCGGCGGCCGCGGCGAGCCGGTCGAGGAGCGAGGCGGCCGCGGCCAGGGCGTCGCCGTCCCCGTCGGCACCGTGCCGGGCGAGGAGCGCCCGGGCGAGGGTCACGTGCTCGTACTCGCGCAGGTGGTCGGGCTCGTCGTCGACGGACAGGCCCCGCTCCCGGACCCAGTCCAGGACCTCGGCGAGCCGGCCCTGGACGAGCAGGGCCCGGGCCCGGACGGCCGCGACGGGGCGCACGTCCGGGGCCATGTCCCCGACGTACCGGCGCCGCGCCTCGTCGAGCAGGGCCAGCGCCTCGAGCGGGTCGCCCTGCACCTGGAGCAGCCGGGCCCGGACGACGCGGCTGCGGTACGGGTTCTGCGGCAGCCCGTTGTGCTCGCCGAGGTCCTCGGCCTGCGCGAGGACCCGGCCCGCCTGCTCCGGGTCGCCCTGCTCGAGGTCGAGGGCGGCGAGCCCGACGAGCATGTCGGCCGTGCCGCGCAGCGGCGGGCCGCCGTCCGCTGGGCGCAGCCGCAGCGCCCGCTCGTAGGTGCGCCGGGCGTCCCGCAGCCGGCCCTGCGTGACCTGGATGTCGGCGAGGGAGAGGGAGCAGCCGAGGACGTCGGAGGCGTGCCCGGCCCGCTCCAGGCTCACGAGGCACTCGGAGTACCCGGCGACGGCCGCGTCGAGGTCCCCGGTGACCCAGGACGCCAGTCCGACGAGCGCGGTCGCCGCGCCCCGGGCGATGTGGTGGTCCTCCTCGAGCAGCCCCAGGGCACGCCGGGCGTGGGTCACGGTCGCGGCGGGGTCGCCGAGCGCCAGGGCGAGACCGGCCCGGTGGACGGCGATCCCGGCCGGGACCCGGCGCAGCTCCTGCTCGTCCCGGGCGCGCGGGCCGTCGGCCAGCGCCTGCTCGGCGTCGCGCAGGTGCTGCTCGACGCCCCGGACCTCACCGGTCGACAGCAGCGCGCCCGCGAGACCGTTGGCGAGCACCGGCCGCGCCCGGACCAGCCCGGCCGGCAGCTGCTCGATCCAGTGCCGCAGCGCGGCCTCCTGCCGGGTGCGCCGCGCGTCGGGCATCGCCAGCTCGACGAGGTCGGCGGCGCGCTCGTGGTCCTGCGCGGCGGTCGCGTGCCGGATCCCTTCGGCGGGGTCGCCGTTCGCGGCGTACCAGTCGCTCGCGCGCCGGTGCAGGGTGCGCACGAGGCCGGGCGACTCCTCGACGAGCCTGGCCCGCAGGACGTCGCCGAACAGGTGGTGGTAGCGGTAGGCCCGGCGGTGGTCGTCGAGCGGGACGACGAAGAGGTTGCCCCGGTCGAGCGCCTCGAGCGCGGCGCGGCCGTCCTGCCGGCCGGTCACGGCGTCGCACAGCGGGCCGGTGAGGCGGGCCAGCACGGACGTCTGCAGGAGGAAGTCGCGGACCGGCGCCGGCTGGCGGTGCAGGACCTCCTCGACGAGGTAGTCGACGACGTAGCGGTCGTCGCCGGTGAAGCCCGCGACGAAGCCGGTGACGTCCTCACGGCCCTGCATCGACAGCGCCGCGAGCTGGAGGGCGGCGATCCACCCCTCGGTGCGGTCCTCCAGGGCCTCGACGTCCCCGGCCGTGACCGTGAGCCCCATGGCCCCGACGAGGTACTCGGCGGCCTCGTCGGGGGTGAAGCGCAGGTCGGCGGCGCGGACCTCGACGAGCTCGCCGCGGGCCCGCAGCCGGGCCAGCGGCAGCGGCGGGTCCGCGCGGCCGGCGAGCACGAGCCGGACGCGCGGCGGCAGGTGCTCGACGAGGAACGCCATCTCCTCGTGGACCTCGCGGGCCTCGACGAGGTGGTAGTCGTCGAGCACGAGCACGACCTCGCCGCCGGGCGCGGCGAGGTCGTTGAGCAGGGTCGTCAGCACGAGCCGGGTCTGCACCGGTCCGCCGCTGCCGAGCAGCGCCAGGGCGTCGGCACCGGCCTCCGGCGCGACCGTCCGCAGCGCGGTGACCACGTAGGTCCAGAAGGTGACGGGGTCGTCGTCGCCACGGTCCAGCGACAGCCACGCCGCCCGCCGGCCGCGCGGCGGCGCCTCCTGCCCGGCCAGCCACTGGGTGAGCAGCGTCGTCTTGCCGAAGCCGGCCGGGGCGCACACGAGCACGACCTTCGCCCCTGCCGCGCCGTCCAGCCGTCGCAGGAGCCTCGCGCGCGGCACCACCCCCGCCCGCGGCCGGGGCAGGTACAGCTTGGTCCGCAGCAGAGGGGCCGGCATGACGTCTCCCGTCACCGGGCGTCGCGGCGGGGGCTCCCGCCGACGCCGTCACCGCGTCCGGACGCCCACAGTATCCCCGGGGGCGTCCCCGGCGACGGCGACGGCGGCCCTGCGGCCGGCGCGTGGACGCCGGACGACGACCTCGGCGACGACGGCGTTGAGCACCCACCCCGCGGTGAGCGACAGCGCCGTGCTGAGGTCGCCCGTGCCGAAGAGCGCGTTGCCGAAGCCCTGCGTGAAGGTCTGGGTGCCGGCGGCCACGGCCAGCGCGTACGCCCGGATCATCCAGGCGCGGTGGGCGGGGACGTCCCGCCGGCGCACGGCGGTGACGCCGAGGACGACGCCGGCGGCGACCGCCGTCCCGACGACGAACCGGACGACCTGGAGCAGCACGCCGCCCGGCGCGTCCGGGTAGAACAGCGTCATCCAGACCCCGGACAGGGCCACCACGGCACCGGCGACGACGGCCGCCCGGCCGTTGCGGCGGTGCCGGTCGGGGTGCGCGCGACGCTGCCGGGCGGAGAGCTGGAACGCCCCGAGGACGGCGTAGACGGCCGCCGCGACGACGTGCAGCACGAGCGGCACCGGGACGGCGTCCACCCGGGGGTTCTCCGGGAGCAGCCGCGGGCCGCCGAGGATCTCGACGATCCGCAGCGACCCGGCGGCGAGCGGGAGGACCACCAGGGCCACCAGGGCCAGCGGCACCCGCCACCCGCCCGCGGCGCGGGTCACTCGACGGCCGTCGCGGCGAGCACCGGAGACGTCCCGGCGGCCGCACCGGTGCCGGTGGTGCTGCCGCCGACGCTCCACAGCGACCAGCCGAGCGCGATCATCGCGATGCCGTTCGGGAACGCGAGCAGCCGGAAGAACGCGTCGGGCATGAAGGTCAGGGCCGCCGAGACGACGCCGCCGACGGCGAGGAGCAGGCAGGCCCACCGGGCCAGCACCCGGGCCCGGTACATCGCGACGCCGAGGAGCAGACCGCCGCCGAGGTAGGCGACGCCCTGGAGCTTGATCACCGTGGCGAGGTGGCCGATGTCGCCGACCGCCTGGCCGCCGGTCGCCACCGCGGTGACGTCGTCGACGTACGCCGGGACGGCGGCCGCGACCGACGGCAGGACGAACGCCGCCACGAACGCGGTGCAGGCGATGAGCAGGTAGCCGGCGGCCAGCAGGAGGTAGCCGACGAGGCCGAGGACCCCGGCCTGCCGCACCTGGCGCAGGTACATGCCGGTGATGCCGAGCAGCGCCAGGGCGGCCATGACCACCTTGAGGCTGTCGCGGACGAGCATCTCGGTGCTCGTGACGGTGACCGCGTCGAGGTGCGGGTGGGCGACCTGGACGCCGATGAACAGCAGCCCGGAGGCGACGGCGGCCAGGCCTGCGGACCGGCTGAGGGTGGTGGGGGAGAGAGTCATGGCGCTTCCTGTTCCGATCGTCCGGGGGACTGCGGGTGCTCGGAACGTAGGCGCCGAGGTGGTGGCCGGTCCTCACCACATGATGTGAACGAGGTGGTGACATCGGGACGGCAGAATCGGGGCGTGGCCTTCTCCCGTCCGCCGGCGCCCGAGCCGCTGCCCCTGCCCGTCGTCGACAACCACGCCCACCTCGACCACACCCGTGGCGGGGACGAGCCGTTCGACGTCGCGGACGCGATCGCCGCGGCGGCCGCGGTCAACGTGACGCGGCACGTGCAGATCGGCTGCGAGCTCGAGTCCGCGCGGTGGACGGTAGACGTCGTCGACCGCTTCCCGCAGGTGCTCGGCGGGGTCGCGCTGCACCCGACCGAGGCGACCAGGATCGTTGCGGCGCAACCGGATCCGGTGAGCGGGCGGAAGGCGCTCGAGGAGGCGTTCGCCGAGATCGAGGCGCTCGCGGCGCACCCGCGGGTGCGGGTCGTCGGCGAGACCGGGCTCGACCACTACTGGGTGGACGCCGACGACACCGCCGGCCGGGCGGCGCAGGTCGAGTCGTTCGCGCGGCACGTCGACCTCGCCAAGCGGCTCGGCAAGGTGCTGCAGATCCACGACCGGGACGCGCACGACGCCGTCCTCGACGTGCTCGCCGCCGAGGGCGCACCCGCGCGCACCGTCTTCCACTGCTTCTCCGGGGACGCCGCGATGGCGAAGGTCTGCGCCGACAACGGGTGGTTCCTGTCCTTCGCGGGCACCCTGACGTTCAAGAACGCGCAGGAGCTGCGCGACGCCCTGCGCGCCGTCCCGCTCGAGCAGGTGCTCGTGGAGACCGACGCGCCGTACCTCACCCCGGCGCCGTACCGCGGCAAGGTCAACGCGGGCTACCTCGTGCCGCTCACCGTGCGTCGCATGGCGGAGGTGCTCGAGGTCGACCTGGATGCGCTCTGCGCGCGGCTGGACGCGACGTCCGAGGCCCTGTACGGCCCATGGTGAGCACGCAGCGCGAAACACCAGTCACACCAGTCACATCCGCCCCGCCCGGCATGCCGGGAACGGCTCTCGAACACCACGCCGACACGCGCGACACGGCGATGGAGGTCATCTGCGTGTAACAACTGCTGTGACCTCGAACACCCGGAGCAACCCGGCTCTGACCTGCGAAGACTCCGGAGCGTCAGGTCGTGCGGCGTGTCGGGGGCCGTTCTCGCGACGCTGTGTGGCTTGGTCCCCGGTCTCGTTTCGATTACGTTGGCGCCCGACAGCCGGGGTCGGTCGACCTCGGGGGCAACGCGCGACGCGCACCGCACCGCCACCGGGACGACCTCCCCACGGCAGGGAGCGCGTACCGGGGGCACGCAGGCGTCCTCCACCGTCGCACGGATGCGACGAGACGAAGATGCGCCCGCCCCCGGTCGCCGTGCTCGGACATCGCAAGGTCTGGAGCGTCGTGCTCAACGTTCTCATCGGCAAGCCCGGCAAGGGCCGCGTCCTGCGGCTCGGCGCCCAGGCGGCCGTCCTCACCGCGGTCGTCGGCGGCACCGTCGCGTTCGCGAACCAGGACACCGACGTGGACCTCACGGTCGACGGCAGGACCACGCTGGTCTCCGAGGACGCCGACACGGTCGGCGAGCTGCTCGCGGCCCGCGGCATCCGGCTCGGTGCGCGCGACGTCGTCGCCCCCTCGCCGGCGGCGAAGATCGAGGACGGCGACGACGTCGTCGTCCGGTACGCGCGCCAGCTCGAGGTCTCGGTCGACGGCAAGACGCAGACCTTCTGGACGACGGAGCTCACCGTCGACTCCGCGCTGCGGGCCGTCGGCATCCGCGCCGACGGGGCCCGGCTCTCCGCGTCGCGCTCGCTCCCGCTCGGCCGGCAGGGCCTCGCCCTCGTCGTCACGACGCCGAAGAAGGTGACGCTCGTCGCCGACGGCAAGCGCGCCAAGGTCACGACGACGGCCCCGACCGTCGGCGACCTCCTCGACGAGCAGGGCCTCACGCTCGGCAAGGACGACAAGCTCTCGGTCTTGGAGTCGACGCCGACGGTCAAGGGCCTCGTCGTGGCCGTGACCCGGATCGACAAGAAGACCGTGACGAAGACCGAGAAGGTCTCGTACACCACGAAGTCCGTGAAGAGCGCCAAGCTCTACAAGGGCGAGAAGAAGGTCGTCACCGAGGGCGTCCAGGGCAGCCGCAAGGCGACGTACGCCGTGACCCTCGCCGACGGCAAGGTCGTCAGCAAGAAGCTCGTCGACGCGACCGTCACGAAGAAGCCGGTGACGCAGGTCGTCCAGGTCGGCACGAAGGCCCGGCCGGCGTCCTCGTCCGGTGGCGGCGGCGGCTCCGTCGCGGGTGCCGACAGCCTCAACTGGGCCGCGCTCGCGAAGTGCGAGTCCGGCGGCAACCCGTCGATCGTCAGCTCGAACGGGCTCTACCACGGGCTCTACCAGTTCAGCGTCTCGACGTGGCGCGCCGTCGGCGGCTCCGGCCTGCCGAGCCAGGCGTCGGCGGCCGAGCAGACGTACCGAGCGAAGCTGCTCTACAAGAAGGCCGGCGCCGGCCAGTGGCCGCACTGCGGTCCCCGGCTCTTCACCTGACCGGCCCGCACCCTGCACCAGCCGTAGCCCGGCCCGCGGCCCGGCCACGACGTCCCGCGCCCGGCGGACCCTTCGGTCCGCCGGGCGCGGCCGTCTGGGAAGGTAGCCCCATGTCCGACCCGGTCGCGCCGCAGCCCGCGGCGCACGACGCCGTCGCGCTGCTCGGCGCCACCGACGTCCGCCGGCTCGCCGAGGCCCTCGGGGTGCGCCCGACGAAGACGCTCGGGCAGAACTTCGTCCACGACGCGAACACCGTGCGCCGGATCGCCCGGCTCGCCGGTGTCGGCCCGGGGGACACCGTCGTCGAGGTCGGGCCCGGTCTCGGCTCCCTGACGCTCGCGCTGCTCGCGACCGGCGCGGACGTCGTCGCGGTCGAGATCGACCCCGTGCTCGCGCAGGCGCTGCCCGGCACCGTCGCGGAGCGGGCGCCGGACGTCGCGCACCGGCTCGTCGTCGTCGAGGCCGACGCGCTCGCCGTCACCGCGCTGCCGACCGGCCCGACGACCGGCGCGGCGCCGTCCGCGCTCGTCGCGAACCTGCCGTACAACGTCGCCGTCCCGGTCGT
Organism: Kineosporia sp. R_H_3; assembly: GCF_002198675.1. Taxonomy (GTDB): domain Bacteria; phylum Actinomycetota; class Actinomycetes; order Actinomycetales; family Kineosporiaceae; genus R-H-3. The sequence goes on from NZ_MWLL01000016.1 coordinate 64,462, forward strand.
CCTCCAGCTGCTCGAGCGGCTGCCGTCGCTGCGGACCGGGCTCGTCATGGTGCAGCTCGAGGTGGCCGACCGGCTCGCGGCCCGGCCCGGCGACAAGCCGTACGGCGTCCCGTCGGTCAAGGCCGCCTGGTACGCCGACGTCCGCCGCGCCGGGACCGTGCCGCGCGGGGTCTTCTGGCCCGTCCCGAACGTCGACTCCGGCCTCGTCGGGTTCACCCGCCGGGAGCCGCCGACCACCCCGGCGCCCCGTGCCGAGGTCTTCCGGTGCGTCGACGCCGCGTTCGCGCAGCGCCGCAAGACGCTGCGGGCGGCGCTCGCGGGCTGGGCCGGCTCGGCACCCGCCGCCGAGACCGTCCTGCGGGCCGCCGGGGTCGACCCGTCGGCCCGCGGCGAGATGCTCTCCGTCGAGCAGTTCGCCGCGGTGGCCACCGCCCGGCTGCAGGGCGCCGGGGATGCCCTAGGGTCGAGCCGATGACCACGAGCCACCCGACCGCCCGCGGCGTGACCGCCCGTGCGCCGGGCAAGGTCAACCTCGCGCTCGTCGTCGGCCCCCTGCGCGACGACGGCTTCCACGAGCTCGTCAACGTCTTCCACGCCGTCTCCCTCGTCGACGACGTCACCGCGACCCCGGCCGACGACGTGACCGTGAGCGTCGAGGGCGTCCACGCCGGGAGCGTGCCCTGCGACGCGACGAACCTCGCCGTCCGGGCCGCCCTGCTCCTCGCCGAGCGGGCCGGCGTCGACGACGGCGTGCACCTGCACATCAAGAAGCAGATCCCCGTCGCGGGCGGGATGGCCGGCGGCTCGGCGGACGCCGCGGCGGCACTGCTCGCGTGCGACGCCCTGTGGCAGACCGGGATGTCCCGCGACGACCTCGCCGGGCTCGCGGCCGAGCTCGGCAGCGACGTCCCCTTCGCCCTCGTCGGCGGCACCGCCGTCGGCACCGGCCGCGGCGAGCGGCTCACCCCGGCGCTGGCCCGCGGCGAGTACGAGTGGGTCGTCGCGCTCAACGAGGCGGGCCTGTCGACGCCGGCCGTCTACGGCGAGCTCGACCGGCTCCGCACGGGCCGCGACGTGCCCGCGCCGACGGTCCCGGACGGGCTCATGCAGGCGCTGCGCTCCGGGGACGCCGAGGCGCTCGGCGAGGCCCTCGAGAACGACCTGCAGCCCGCCGCGTGCTCGCTCGCCCCGGCCCTCGAGCGCACCCTGGAGGTCGGCCGCGAGTACGGCGCGCTCGGCGCGATGGTCTCCGGCTCCGGCCCGACCGTGGCCTTCCTCGTGCGCGACCACGAGCAGGCCCTCGACATCAGCGTGGCGCTCACGGCGTCCGGTGCGGCGGACGACGTGCGTCGCTGCCGCGGTCCGGTCCCCGGCGCCCGGCTGCTCTGAGGTCCGGCGATGGCGCACCTGCTGAACGTCGAGTCCGTCACCGTGGCCTTCGCCGCCCGGACGGTGCTCGGCGCCGTCTCGCTCGGGATCGACGACGGGGACCGGATCGGGGTCGTCGGCCGCAACGGTGACGGCAAGTCGACCCTGCTGCGGGTGCTCGCCAAGCAGCAGGAGCCCGACGCCGGCCGGGTCACCCACTCCGGCGGCCTCGATCTCGGCATGCTCAGCCAGGGCGACGACCTCGACCCGGCGGCCGACGTCCGGCACGCCGTCGTCGGGGACGTCCCCGACCACGTCTGGGCGGCGGACGCCGCCGTCCGCGACGTCCTCACGGGGCTGCTCGGCGGCCTCGACGCACCCGCGGTCGGCGGCCTCGACGCCCTCGTCGGGCGGCTGTCCGGCGGGCAGCGGCGGCGGGTCGCGCTCGCCGCGCTGCTCACCCGCCCGCACGACGTCGTCCTGCTCGACGAGCCGACGAACCACCTCGACGTCGAGGGCGTCGACTGGCTCGCCCGGCACCTGCGCGACCGCTGGCCGAAGGGCCGCGGCGGGCTCGCCGTCGTCACCCACGACCGGTGGTTCCTCGACGCCGTGAGCGAGCGGACGTGGGAGGTGCACGACGGGGTCGTCGACTCCTTCGAGGGCGGCTACGCCGCCTACGTGCTCGCCCGCGCCGAGCGGTCCCGGGTCGCCGCGGCGACCGAGGAGCGCCGCCGCAACCTGCTCCGAAAGGAGCTGGCCTGGCTGCGCCGCGGCCCCCCCGCGCGCACGAGCAAGCCCCGGTTCCGGATCGACGCCGCGAACGCCCTCATCGCCGACGAGCCGCCGCCCCGCGACGGGCTGGCGCTCGAGCGGATGGCCACGGCCCGGCTCGGCAAGGACGTCCTCGACCTCGAGGACGTGACGATGACGGTCGGCTCCGGCGGCGACGCGCGCACCCTGCTGCGCGACGTCACGTGGCGGATCGGCCCGGGCGAGCGGATCGGCATCGTCGGCGTCAACGGCTCGGGCAAGACGACGCTCATGCGGCTGCTCCTCGGCGAGCTGCAGCCGGCGGCCGGCCGGGTCAAGCGCGGCAAGACCGTGCAGGCCGCGATGCTCACGCAGGAGGTCCGCGAGCTCGACGCGGTCGCGGACCTGCGCGTCCAGGAGGCGGTCGAGAAGGTCCGCGGCTCGGTGCGGATCGGCGACAAGGACGTCACGGCCGGGCAGCTCCTCGAGCGGCTCGGGTTCACCCGCGAGCGGGTCTGGACGCCGGTCGGCGAGCTCTCCGGCGGCGAGCGGCGGCGGCTGCAGCTGCTGCGCCTGCTCATGGGCGAGCCGAACGTGCTCGCGCTCGACGAGCCGACGAACGACCTCGACACCGACACCCTCGCCGCGGTCGAGGACACCCTCGACGGCTGGCCGGGCACGCTCCTCGTCGTCTCCCACGACCGGTACCTGCTCGAGCGGGTCACCGACCGCCAGGTCGCCCTGCTCGGCGACGGCCGGCTGCGCGACCTGCCCGGCGGCGTCGAGCAGTACCTCGAGCTGCGCCGCGCCCAGGAGGACGCCCGGCCCGCGCACGGCTCCCTCGCCGCCCCCTCCGCCTTCGGGGCGGCGTCCGGCTCCGGCACGGGCGTCGGCTCGACGGCCGGTGCACCGGCCGCGGCCGCGCCGGCGGCATCCGCGGCGCCCGGCCCGAACGCCGGCGACGTCCGGGCCGCCCGCAAGGAGCTCACCCGCATCGAGCGGCAGATCGCCAAGCTCACGTCGTCCGAGGAGAAGATCCACGCCGAGATGGCGGAGAAGGCGACCGACCACCAGGCCGTGCTCGCCCTCGACGCGAAGCTCCGCGCGATCGCCGCCGAGCGCGAGGCCCTCGAGGAGACCTGGCTCGAGCTGGCCGACGCCACCGGCTGACCCCGCCGGTCGGTGTCAGGGGCGGGTGTCGAAGGGGGCGACGAGCCGGCGCAGGAGGCCGGCGAGGGCCGTGCGGTCCGCGGGGGAGAGGTCCGCGAGGAGCGCGCGCTCGCGGTCGACGAGGGCGGCCAGGGCGGCCTCGACGACGGTGCGCCCCGCGTCGGTGAGGCCGACGAGGACGCCGCGGCCGTCGTCCGGGTCCGGACGGCGCACGACGAGCCCGCGGGCGGCGAGCCGGTCGACCCGGTTCGTCATCGTCCCGCTCGTCACGAGCGTCTCGGTCGTGAGCCGGCCCGCGGACAGCTCGTAGGGCGCCCCGGACCGGCGCAGCGCCGCGAGGACGTCGAACTCCCACGGCTCGACGCCCGGTCCGGCGAACGCGGCGGCCCGGTGCCGGTCGAGGTGGTGCGCCAGCCGGCTCACCCGGGAGAGCACCTCGAGCGGGCCGACGTCGACGCCGGGCACCTCGCGCCGCCAGGCGGCGACGATCCGGTCGACCTCGTCGCCGACGACGGCGTCCTGGGAGGCGTCGGTCACGGCCGCGGCCCCTTGAGCCGGGGGCGCCGCTCGAGCCCGGACAGCCCGTTCCAGGCGAGGTTCACCAGGTGCGCGGCGACCTCGGCCTTCTTCGGCTTACGGACGTCGAGCCAGTGCTGCCCGGTGAGCGCGACCATCCCGACGAGCATCTGCGCGTAGAGCGGTGCGGCCTTCGGCTCCAGCCCGCGCGCCTTGAACTCGGCGGCGAGCAGGTACTCGACCTGGTTCGCGACGTCCGAGATGAGGCTGGCGAACGTGCCTGTCGACTGCGCGACGGGGGAGTCGCGCACGAGGATGCGGAAGCCGTCGGTCGAGGTCTCGATGTAGTCCAGGAGGGCGAACGCGGCCTGCTCCAGCATGAGCCGCGGGTGCGCGCCGGTCTGCAGCGAGCGGTTGATCGCGTCCAGGAGCGAGGCGATCTCGCGGTCGACGACGACGGCGTAGAGCCCTTCCTTGCCGCCGAAGTGCTCGTAGACGACCGGCTTGGAGACCTGCGCCGTGGCGGCGATCTCCTCGACGCTCGTGCCCTCGAAGCCCTTCTCCGCGAAGAGCCCGCGGCCGACGTCCAGGAGCTGCTCGCGCCGCTGCTTGCCCGTCATCCGGGCGCGCGGCGCGGACCGCGCGGGCCGGCCGGGGCCGGCGTCGCGGGCCTCCCGGGACGTCGTCACGCGCCCATCATGCCGTGCACGCCGGGGTGCCCCGCGGCACGGTCGCCCGGCCCGGCCGGGCCCGCCGCGCCGGACCGGGGGTGAACCCGGGCCCGGGACTTGGCACACTTGCACCGGTCCGCGGACCGTCCGGACGCGCGGGCAGCGCGTGCGGCACGGACGAAGCGGGCGTTCCGCCCTGGTGTAGCGGCAGCACACAGGCCTTTGGTGCCTTGAGGGCCGGGTTCGAATCCTGGGGGCGGAGCAGACCGGCGCCGGCGGGGCGTGGTCGGCCGTGGTCGGCCTCACGCCCTGTCGGCCGGTCCGGCCCCGGCCGGCGGGTAGGATCGCGGTGCCTTACCAGCCACTGGCGCCGAGGGGGATCTCCGCGTGAGCCAGCACCGCCCGGCTGCCGTCGTCGTCCTTGCGGCCGGCGAAGGTACGCGGATGAAGTCGGCGACCCCGAAGGTGCTCCACCCCATCGGCGGCCGCTCCCTGCTCGGGCACTCGATCGCCGCCGCGCGCACCCTCGACCCGGAGCACCTCGTCGTCGTCGTGCGGCACGAGCGGGACCGGGTCGCCGCGCACGTCGCCGCCGTCGACCCCGGCGCGCTCGTCGCCGACCAGGACGAGGTCAAGGGCACCGGCCGGGCCGTCGAGTGCGGCCTCGAGGTGCTGCCCGCCGATCTCGCCGGCACCGTCGTCGTCACCTACGGGGACGTCCCGCTGCTCGACGGCGCGACGCTCGCCGACCTCGTGGCCCGGCACACGGCGTCCGGCGCGGCCGCGAGCGTGCTCACGGCGCACGTCGCCGACCCCACCGGCTACGGCCGGGTCCTGCGGGACGCCTCGGGCGCGGTGACCGGCATCGTCGAGCACAAGGACGCGGACGACGCCCAGCGCGCGGTGAGCGAGATCAACTCGGGCATCTACGCCTTCGACGCCGCCGTGCTCCGCAGCGCGCTGGCCCGGGTCGGCACCGACAACGCCCAGGGCGAGAAGTACCTCACGGACGTGCTCGCGGTGGCCCGGGCCGACGGCCTCGGCGTCGCCGCGGTGACGACGGACGACGTGTGGCAGGTCGAGGGCGTCAACGACCGGGTCCAGCTCGCGGCCCTCGGGCGCGAGCTGAACCGGCGCGTCGTCGAGGCCTGGATGCGGGCCGGCGTCACCGTCGTCGACCCGGCGACCACGTGGCTCGACGTCACGGTGACCCTCGAGCCGGACGTCACCCTGCTGCCCGGCACGATGCTCCACGGCACGACGCAGGTCCGCCGCGACGCGGTCGTCGGCCCGGAGACGTCGCTCACCGACTGCGTCGTCGCCGAGGGCGCGAGCGTCGTCCGGGCGCACGCCGTCGGCTCCCGGATCGGCGCGGGGGCGACCGTCGGGCCGTACGCGTCGCTGCGCGCCGGCACCGACCTCGGCGCCTCGGGCCGGATCGGCACCTTCGTCGAGACGAAGAAGGCCGTCATCGGCACCGGGTCGAAGGTGCCGCACCTGTCGTACGTCGGCGACGCGACGATCGGCGAGGGCTCGAACATCGGCGCCGCGACCGTCTTCGTCAACTACGACGGCGTCGCCAAGCACCCGACGACCGTCGGCGACCACGTCCGGGTCGGCAGCGACAGCATGCTCGTCGCACCGCTGACGATCGGGGACGGCGCCTACACGGCCGCCGGCTCGGTCATCACCTCGGACGTCCCCCCGGGAGCGATGGCGGTCGCCCGCGGGAAGCAGCGCAACGTCGAGGGCTGGGTCGAACGACGCCGCCCCGGCACCGCCGCCGCGAAGGCGGCGGCGCGCGCGCACGCGGCACAGGAGTCCGGTGAGGCGCCAGGGCCCGCCGGGACGCAGGAGGGAACGCCGCGATGAGCACCGGCATCACGTCGACGAGCGAGAAGCGGATGGTCGTCATCAGCGGCCGCGCGCACCCCGAGCTCGCCGAGGAGGTCGCCGAGGAGCTCGGTGTCGAGCTCGTCCCGACGAGCGCGTACGAGTTCGCGAACGGCGAGATCTACGTCCGGTTCGGGGAGAGCGTGCGCGGCTGCGACGCGTTCGTCATCCAGAGCCACAGCGCACCCATCAACCAGTGGGTCATGGAGCAGCTCATCATGGTCGACGCGCTGAAGCGGGCGTCGGCCAAGCGGATCACGGTCATCGCGCCGTCGTTCCCGTACGCCCGGCAGGACAAGAAGCACCGCGGCCGGGAGCCGATCTCGGCCCGGCTCATGGCCGACCTCTTCAAGACCGCGGGCGCGCACCGGCTCATGTCGGTCGACCTGCACACCGCGCAGATCCAGGGCTTCTTCGACGGTCCGGTCGACCACCTCTGGGCGCTGCCGCTGCTCACCGAGCACGTCCGCAAGCGGGTCGACCGGGCCCGGCTCACCGTCGTCTCGCCGGACGCCGGCCGGGTGCGGGTGGCCGACCACTGGTCCGACCGGCTCGGCGCCCCGCTGGCGATCATCCACAAGCGCCGCGACCCGAGCGTGCCGAACCAGGTCAAGGTGCACGAGGTCGTCGGTGACGTCGAGGGCCGCACGTGCGTGCTCGTCGACGACATGATCGACACCGCCGGCACGATCACCCAGGCGGCCGAGGCGCTCGTCGAGAACGGCGCCGCCGACGTCATCGTCGCCGCGACGCACGCGATCCTCTCCGGCCCGGCCGTCGACCGGCTGCGCTCGAGCAAGATCAGCGAGGTCATCGTCACGAACACGCTGCCGATCGGCGAGGACCGCCGGTTCCCGCAGCTGACGATCCTGTCGATCGCCCCGCTCATCGCCCGCGCGATCCGCGAGGTCTTCGACGACGGCTCGGTGACGAGCCTGTTCGACGGCAACTCCTGACGGGTCGGGCCGTCCTCGGGGGAGGATCGGTTCAGGCCGCCGGCGCTGCTGCCGACGGGTACCCGAGGTGCTGCCCGCGGGGTGGCGGTTCGCGAAGGGACTCAGGACGTGGCGGGACAACGCGCGGTCGCGGTCGTCGTCGACGGCGAGCGGGTGCTGCTCATGAAGCGGTACCTGCACAAGCCCAGCCCTGACCTCTGCATCATGTGCCGCACCCTCGGGACGGCCGTCCCCGGCCCGGCCGGCCCGCGCTGCCCCGGCCACCACTACGCGGTGCTGCCCGGCGGGCACGTCGAGGACGGCGAGCCGCTCGAGGAGGCCGTCGTCCGCGAGCTCACCGAGGAGACGTCCCTCGTCGGGCGGATCGAGCGGGTGCTCTGGACCGGCCGGCACAACGAGCGCGAGGCGACGTACTTCCTCATGACCGACGTCACCGGCACCCCGACGCTCGGCGGTCCCGAGCTGGAGAAGAACAACCCGGACAACAGCTTCGAGCTCGTCTGGGCGACCGCCGACGACCTCGAGGGCCTCGGCCTGCACCCGGCGGACGCGCGCGAGCCGCTCGCGAAGCTGCTCGCGGGCTGACGCGCGTCGTCAGCGCGGGGTGACGGACGCCGTCCAGGTCACCTCGTCGTCGACGGCGGCCAGGATCATGTCGATGTCGATCGTCGTGGGGACACCGCGCCCGTCGTAGGTCACCCCGACCTTCTCGGCGGTCCCGAGCGAGCGCGCGACGACGTCGAACAGCGCCTCGACCGTCGTCGGGGTGCCCTCCGGCGGTGTCGTGCCGCCGGCCTCGTTCGTGAGCTCGACGCCCGTCACGGTGGCCGTACCGGCACGGACCTGGATCCGGACGAGACCGGCCGACGTGCAGAAGCACGACCCGTCGACGACGAGGTCGTAGTCGGTCACGCCCGCGGCGGCCCAGGTCGCCCGGGCGCGCGCGAGCCGCTCACGACCGGCCTCCGTCTCGTCGGCGCAGGCCGCCAGAGGCGCTGCGAGCAGGAGCAGGGCGCCGGCGGTGACGAGCCGCGTCGGGTGTGTGCGCATGGCGGGCCTCCCGTGCGGACGATGCCGAGCAGTGTGCCGCCCCTCGGGTGCCGGCGCCGCTAGCCTGTCCGGAATGAACGCTGAGGTCCGGGATGTCGAGGTCCCGGGGGTCGAGGTCCGTGACCTCGTCGACGAGGACCTGCCCGACGTCGTCCGGCTGTGGACGCAGACCCACCCGCACCTCGTCCTGCAGACCGAGGAGCGGTTGCGGCACCTGGCCGCGGTGGTCTCGCCGCAGGCCCGGCGGGTGCAGCGGGTCGCGGTGTCCGGCGGCCGGGTCGTCGGCTACGCCTCGGCGCGGCTGAACCTCGAGACCTCCGAGCCGGGCCAGGGACACCTGACGGTGCTCGTCGACCCCGGCCACCGGCGCCGCGGCATCGGCAGCGCGCTGCTCGCCGGGGCGCACGCGCACCTGCTCGCCGTCGGGGCCACGACCCTGCACAGCCGCACCGGTGACGAGGCGGGGTCGGTCGCCTTCGCCCGGCGGCACGGGTTCACGGTGACCCGCCAGGAGCGCTTCCAGCGGGCCGACCTCACCGTGCTCGAGACCATGCCCGGCGTCACCGCCGCCCCGCCGCCGCCGGACGGCGTCCGCGTCGTGCCGGTGGCCGACCTCACCGCCGAGGCCGTGCACGCCTGCGACGCCGCGGCGACCCTCGACATGCCGGGCGACGTCACCTTCGACGCCATGGACCTCGACCAGTGGCGCGCCGACGTCTGGGACGCCCCGGGGTTCGACCGGGCGCTGAGCCGGGGCGCCGTCGACCCGGACGGCCGGGTGCTCTCGCTGGCGCTGCTCGAGACGAACCCGCAGCGCCGCGCGGTGTGGTCGGGGATGACCGGAACGCTCCGCGAGGCCCGCGGCCGCGGGCTCGCCCGCCTCGTGAAGATCGCGGCGCTGCGCGCGGCGGCCGCGGCCGGCTACACCGAGGCCTGGACCGGCAACGACGACTCGAACGCCGCGATGCGCGCGGTCAACGCGCGCCTCGGGTACGCCGTCGCCGTCACCGGCTGCGGGGTGCTGCGGCGGGTCTGACCGGCCCGTCCTGACACTGCCCGAACACCCGCCGTACGGCGGCGGCCTCGACGGGGCGGTGCCGCAGCGGCATCATGATCCGGGTGTCCGCGGGGGCACGACACTGCAGGAGACATCGGGGAGGGGATCCGGCCCGTGCGTGCGGAGCTGCCGCTGGGCACGCGCGACCCCCTCGAGGTCGACGGCTACCGGGTCGTGCGGCGGCTCGCCCAGGGCGGGCAGGGCGTCGTCTACCTCGCGCGCACCCCGGACGACGACCTCGTCGCGCTCAAGCTGCTGCACCCGGGCTGGCTCGAGGAGCCGAGCGCCCGCGAGCGCCTCGTCAAGGAGATCGGCGCGGCCCGGACCGTGGCCCGGTTCTGCGTCGCCCAGGTGCTCGACGCGAAGGTCGACGGTGACACCCCCTACATCGTCAGCGAGTTCGTCGAGGGGCCGTCGCTCTCCCAGCACGTCAAGGAGCGGGGGCCGCTGCGCGGCGCCGCGCTCGACCGGCTCGCGGTCGCGACGGCGACGGCGCTCGCCGCGATCCACCGGGCCCGGATCGTGCACCGCGACCTCAAGCCCTCGAACGTCATGCTCGGCCCCGACGGGCCGCGCGTCATCGACTTCGGCATCGCCCGCGACCTCTCGCTGGAGACGACGTCGACGGGGCGGATCGTCGGCTCGCCGAACTACATGTCGCCCGAGCAGCTGTCCGGGCTCGTCGTCGGCCCGCCCGCGGACGTCTTCTCGTGGGCCTGCACCGTCGTGTTCGCGGCGACCGGCCGCTCGCCGTTCAGCGGCGACACCCTCGTGGCCCTGATGTACCAGGTCGTCCACGCCGACCCGGACACGGACGGCGTCCCCGAGCCGCTGCACGACCTCGTCGTGCGCTGCCTCGCGAAGGACCCCGACGCGCGGCCGACCTCGGAGCAGGTGCTCCTGGCGCTCCTCGGTGGCCCTGGCCTGCCGGCGGCGGCGCCGGTCGCGTCGCTCGCCGCCGGAGCGGCGGTCGCCGGGGCCGCGGGCCTGCCGGACGACCCGACG
>NZ_MWLL01000160.1 GCF_002198675.1 Kineosporia sp. R_H_3
CCTCAAGAACAACCCGTCGAGCGCTGCCGGCACCCTGCCGGCTGCGGCTTGACATAGGAGAAACGCATGTGCCGAAACATCCGCCCCCTGCACAACTTCGCGCCGCCGGCGACGCCCGACGAGGTGCACGCGGCCGCCGTCCAGTACGTCCGCAAGGTGAGCGGCTCGCCGAAGCCGGCCAAGGACAACGCCGAGGCGTTCGACCGGGCCGTCGAGGAGGTCGCCGCCGCCACCCAGCGGCTGCTCGACGCCCTCGTCGCGCACGGCGCCCCCAAGGACCGCGAGGTCGAGGCGGCCAAGGCGCGGGCGCGGGCCGCGGAGCGCTACGCCCGCTGACCGCGACCGGGTCGCGGCCGGGCGGTGACCCGGTGGTGACCCGGCGGTGACCGCGGCTGCCTACCGTCCGGCCGCATGACCTCGATGCCCCTGCGCCGCACCCTGCCCGCGGCCATCGTCCCCGCGCTGCTCCTGTCCGGCTGCGCCCTGCCCTTCGGGGCGGGCGCCGGTACCGCCGGGCCCGCCGACGGCGGCACCGCCACGTCGTCCCGCCCGGCCCCGAGCGTCACGCCGCTGGAGGCACCGGCACTTCCCGGCCCCGTCGACTACGCGGGGATGGAGTACACCGTCACCCAGGTCGTCCTGCACTCGCCCTTCCCCGACAGCGACACGGTCACCGGGTCGACGGCGGTCCCGACGCCGTTCCCGTCCGGTGACCCGGCCGGCGTGCTCGTGCGGTTCAGGGTCCGGAACACGACCGAGACGTGGCAGCTGTCGTTGGCGCAGCTGGGTCTGACGAAGGGCGCCGACTCCGCCGAGGCCCGGATCCGCCCGGCCCGGGGCGAGTCGGTCGTGCAGTCCGGGACGACGGTCGAGGCCTACGCCTACGTCGACACCGTGGACCCGGCGTCGCTCGACGGCTGGACCCTCGACGTCCACGAGTCCGGGACGGTCCCGGCGGTCTTCCCGGCGGCGGGCACCCAGGGCGCCGCGCAGGGCTACCCGGTGCCGGCGACCGTCGGACCGGTCGGGAAGGTCCTCACCGGCAACGGCGGCGGCGGTGCGACGGTCACCGTGACCGACGCCTCGTTCGGGCTCGACGGGCTGCCCGCGTACGGCGGCCGGGCGCGCACGGGCACCCGCTTCCTCAACCTGCGGCTGCAGATCGCCCACCGCCGCGTGCCGACCTACTACGGCACCGGCGTCTACTTCACCTTCCGGCAGGACCTGCGCGCCGTGGTCGACGGCGTCTCGGTGCCGATGAAGCGCTGCGAGGACGCCGCCGACGGCGACGACATCAGCACGCTGCTCGCGCCGGGAGCGACCGCCGAGGTGGTCTGCGCCGTCGAGGTCCCGGTCGCGGCGTCCACCGTGGAGGTCTCCGCCGGCGCCCCCGCGCAGGGCGCCCGGGCGGTGCGGACGGCACCGGTGACGCACCCGGGTCTGCCGCCCGTCGCGTCCGAGGCACCCGCGGCGTCCGGTGCGGCGACCGCCACCGAGACGGCCACTCCGGAGGCGACCCCGGCGGCGACCCCGGCGGCGACGGCCTGAGATGGCTGCGCGCGTGGTCGTCCAGCCGCCCACGGTGGCGCTGCCGCCGGCGCCGGGACCCGCCCCGGGCGGGCAGGACCTGGTCTGGCGGCTCGCCGTGCGCTCGGTGACGGAGTCGGTCATGGTCGCGCAGACCGTGACGATCGTCGGGGACGGCGAGTGGGAGCTGCGGACCCGGGTCGACGTCCTCGACCGTGCCCCGCGGCGCCGCCGGCAGGTGCAGGGCCGGGTCGTCCTCGACCTCGACGGGCCGGGAGGCGGCCGCGTCGTCCTCGTCGGCAGCCCGCAGACGCTGGCCGGGACGACGCCGTCCGCGGTCTGGTTCGACCGCGGTACGGAGCCCGGCCTCGGGGCGCTGCTCCCGCTGCTGCGGGCCGGCGGCCGGGCGCACCACGGCATCGCCACCTCGACGCGGCGGCACCTGGTCCGGTGGTCGACCGAGCACGACGTCGGCCCGACGACGGCGTGGGGCGCCCGCGCCGCCGCGGGCCGGACGCCGCCCACGCCGTCGTCGGGNTCGTGCTCGGTCGACCACCGGACCAGGTGCCGCCGCGCCCGTCGCGATAGCGTGGGCGCCGTCCGACCCCGCGCATCCCCCTGGACCGGAGACCGTGACCAGCGCCGAGACGACCGAGTCGACCGAGCCGACCGCATCGACCGCATCGACCGTGAGCACCCCGACGCCGAGCGGTGGAACGCCGTCCGGACCGACCCTCGACACCGTCGAGCACGCCGCGACGACGCCCGACGTCGTCCAGCCGTACCGCGACCTCGGCCTCAAGGAGGACGAGTACGACCGGATCCGGGAGATCCTCGGTCGCCGCCCGACGTCGTCCGAGCTCGCCATGTACTCGGTCATGTGGTCCGAGCACTGCTCGTACAAGTCGAGCAAGGTGCACCTTCGGCAGTTCGGCGACAAGACGACCGAGGAGATGCGCTCGAAGCTCCTCGTCGGGATCGGCGAGAACGCCGGCGTCATCGACATCGGCAACGGCTGGGCCGTCACCTTCAAGGTCGAGAGCCACAACCACCCGTCGTTCGTCGAGCCCTACCAGGGCGCCGCGACGGGCGTCGGCGGCATCGTCCGCGACATCATCTCGATGGGGGCCCGCCCGGTCGCCGTCATGGACTCGCTGCGCTTCGGCGACCTGCACCACCCGGACACCCAGCGGGTCGCCCCCGGCGTCGTCGCCGGCGTCGGCGGCTACGGCAACTGCCTGGGCCTGGCGAACATCGGCGGCGAGGTCGCGTTCGACCCCTGCTACCAGGGCAACCCGCTCGTCAACGCGCTCGCGCTCGGCGTCCTGCGGCACGACGAGATCCACCTCGCGAACGCGACCGGGCTGGGCAACCTCGTCGTGCTCTTCGGCGCCCGCACCGGCGGCGACGGCATCGGCGGTGCCTCGATCCTCGCGAGCGAGACCTTCGAGGAGGGCGGCCCGACGAAGCGCCCGGCGGTGCAGGTCGGCGACCCGTTCGCGGAGAAGGTGCTCATCGAGTGCTGCCTCGAGCTGTTCGCGGCGGAGGTCGTCACGGGCATCCAGGACCTCGGCGCGGCCGGCCTCTCGTGCGCGTTCAGCGAGCTCGCGAGCAACGGGGACGGCGGCATGCTCGCCATGCTCGACGACGTCCCGCTGCGCGATCCCTCGCTGCGCCCCGAGGAGATCCTCATGAGCGAGTCGCAGGAGCGGATGATGGCCGTCGTCCGGCCTGCCGACCTCGACACGTTCCTCGCGATCACGACGAAGTGGGACGTCGAGGCGACCGTCGTCGGCGAGGTCACCGACACCGGGCGGCTCGTCGTCCGCTGGCGCGGGCAGACCATCGTCGACGTGCCGCCGCGGACCGTCGCCCACGAGGGCCCCGTTTACCACCGCCCGTACGCGCGCCCCGCCTGGCTCGACGCGCGCCAGGCGGACACCCCCGACGCGCTGCCCCGGCCGTCGTCCGGCGAGGACCTGCGCGCCCTCGTGCTCCGGATGGTCGGCTCCCCGAACCTCTGCAGCCGGGCCTGGGTCACCGACCAGTACGACCGGTACGTGCGGGGCAACACGGCGCTCGCGATGCCCGACGACGCGGGGGTCGTGCGGGTCGACGAGGAGAGCGGGCTCGGCGTCGCGATCGCCATGGACTGCAACGGCCGCTTCGGCGCGCTCGACCCCTACGAGGGCGCGCGCCTCGCGCTCGCGGAGGCCTACCGCAACGTCGTCACCGCCGGTGCCCGGCCGGCCGGCGTCACCGACTGCCTGAACTTCGGCTCGCCCGAGCACCCGGACTCGATGTGGCAGTTCGAGCGGGCCGTCACGGGCCTGGCCGACGGCTGCCTCGAGCTGGGCATCCCGGTGACCGGCGGCAACGTGTCGTTCTACAACTCCACGGGCGACGTCGCGATCCACCCGACGCCCGTCGTGGGCGTCCTCGGGGTGCTCGACGACGTCGCGCGCCGGACGCCGTCCGGGTGGCGGGAGGCCGGTCAGGCGGTCTACCTGCTCGGCACGACCCGCGAGGAGCTGGCCGGTTCGGAGTGGGCGTGGGTCGAGCACGCCCACCTCGGCGGCCTGCCCCCGACGGTCGACCTCGGCGCCGAGCGCACCCTCGGCGACGTGCTCGTCGCGGCCGCGCACGAGGGCCTCGTCTCGGCCGCGCACGACGTCTCCGACGGCGGCCTCGCGCAGACCCTCGCCGAGGCCTGCCTGCGGTACGGCGTCGGCGCCCGGGTGCGGCTCGACGAGGTCTGCGCGCGCGACGGCGTCACGCCGTTCGTCGCGCTCTTCGCCGAGTCGACGGCGCGGGCCGTCGTCGCCGTGCCGGCCGACCGGGAGGCCCGGTTCGCCGACCTGTGCGCCGCGCACGGCTACCCGCTCGCCCGGATCGGCACCGTCGACGACGCGGCCGGGCCGGACGGCGGCCAGGGGCTGACCGTCGAGGGCCTGTTCACGCTGTCGCTCGAGGAGCTGGCGGCGGCCCACACCGGGACGCTGCCGGCGGTCTTCGGCGTGTGACCTAGACGGCGCGGACCAGCGCGAGCTGGTGGCCGACGGCGACGAGCCGGCCGGTCGAGTCCCAGACGTCCGTCGTCTCGTCGACCGCACCGGCGCCGACGCTGCGCGCGACGTGCCGGACCACGACCGGCCCCGGCGCGGGGACGGCCCGGACGAACACCGACAGCTGGAGCGTCGGCACCCAGCCCAGGTGCAGCCCGGGGACGTCGAAGGTCGCGGGCGGCAGGGCGTCCGCCACGAGGAGCAGGGCGAGCGGGTCGAGGTCGCGGCCGTCCTCGAAGGTCACGTAGCCGCGCAGCTCGCCCGCACCGCTCGGGGTGCCCATCGCGAACCCGAGGGTCACCGGGTCGAGCCGCTGGTCGAGCGGCCCCATGAGAGGGACCTCGAAACCGGGCGCGCGCTGCGGCATCCGGATGCACGACTCGCGGTCGGGCATCGGCGGCTGCGCCGGGCCGGGCACGAGCGGGTCGGCCGGCTCGAGGGTCCCCGCCGTGACGAGGGTCTCCAGGCAGGTCGCGCCGTCTGCCACGAGCCGGGCCCGGACGACGGCCGTCGACCGCCCGCGGCGCAGCACCTCGGTCTCGACGACGGCAGGCCCGAACGGGGCCGCGGCGGCGAACGCACCGGTGACCGCGACCGGCTCGAGCGCGGGCCGGGCGGCGTCACCCTCGGTGGCCGGCGCCTCGTCCGCGACCGCCAGGGCCGCCATCGCCGCGCGCGTCGTCACGCTCAGCAGATAGCCACCGTTCGCCCGACCGCCGATCGACCACTGCGGGTCTATCGTGATCGTGAACGTGCCCCCGCCCGTGGCCCGTACCGCTGTCGCGTCGTCGAAGGCGCTCGTCACAGCCGCAGCCTAGGGCGGTCATCCGGGTGCGCCATCAAGGGGGAGCCCGGGGAGGCCGACTCAGGAGCATGAGGCCGCAGCAGCCAGGTGCCGCGGCCCCGTTGCGGCAGGCTGCCCTCGTCGCGACCGGGGTCTACCTCGGCGCGCTCCTCGTCGGGCCGAGCGGTCACCAGATCTGGCGCGAGCTGTTCCTCCAGGTGCTGACGATCGAGCTGTGCGCGGCCTACGTGTGGGTGCTCGCGGCCCGGGACCGGCGGCACCGCGGCTGGCGGGTCCCGGTCGCCGTGTGGATCACCTTCTTCGGGCTCGGGAACGTCGTCGCGAACGCGCACACCAGCCCCGTCCAGCCGCAGTGGAGCGTCGTCCCCAGCCTGCTCCTCTACGTCGTCTGCTACCCCTTCGCCGTCGTCGCGGTCGCGATGCTGCTGCGCGGCCGGCTGCGGGACGCCCGCCCGGGCCCGGCCGTCGACGCCGTCGTCGGCGCGCTCGCGATCGGCGCCGCCTTCGTCTGCTTCGTCGTCCCGCCCGCGGTGGAGTCGGCGCGCGCAGGCGGCGTCCCGGTGGCGCTGATCCTCGCCTTCCCGGTCTGCGACGTCGTCGTCCTCACGCTGCTCGTCGCCGGGATCGCGGTCTCCGGCCCGGAGCGGATCTCCGGCTGGTTCGCCCTCGGGATCGCGCTGTTCGGCTCCGCGGACTGGTGGTTCGTCGTCCGGATCAGCCTGGGCGACTGGCAGACCGGCACACCCGTCGACGGCATCTGGGTGCTCGGTGCCGCCGTCGTCTCGCTGCTCGCCGCGCCGGTGCCCGACGGCAACGGCCGTGCGGCGAGCCGGACCTGGAGCGCGGCCGCGCTCGTCGTCCCGTTCGCCGCGTCGCTGACCGCCCTGACGATCCTCGCGGTCGGCTCCCGGGTCCGGCTGCCGCTCGCGGGGGTGGTCCTCGCCGTGACCGCGATCCTCGCCGCGCTCTCCCGGCTGGCCCTCGCGTACACGTCCGAGCGCCGGCACGCCGAGGCCCACGTGCAGGCCCGCACCGACGAACTCACCGGGCTCGCGAACCGGCGCGGCCTCTACGAGGCGCTGGACGCCGCCCTCGAGCCGCCGCTCGCCGTGCCGGTCGTCGTCCTCCTCGGGGACCTCGACCGCTTCAAGCAGGTCAACGACGGCCTGGGGCACGCCGCCGGGGACGACCTGCTCCGTGAGGCCGCACTCCGGCTCCTGGCCTGCGTGCCCGACGACGCCGTGCTCGCCCGCCTCGGCGGGGACGAGTTCGCGGTCCTCCTGCCCGCGCCGGACGGCGACCCGCTCGACGCCGGGCACACCCTCGCCCTCGCGCTCGTGCGCGCCCTCGAAGCGCCGTTCCCGGTCGCCGGGGTGCAGGTGTCGGTCTCGGTGACGTTCGGCGTGGCGCACGCCCCCGACGACGACGGGCCGGTCTCGCGCGGCGACCTGCTGCACCGGGCCGACCTCGCGATGTACTCGGCGAAGCGGACGCCGCGCCGGGTCGCCGTGCACGGGCGGCCGCCCGGTGACGCGCCGCACGACGTCCGGGCCGGCGCGCACGCCGTCCCGCGGCCGGCCGGCGAGCCCTCCGGGCTGCCGGCTCCCGGAGCCTGACCGGGCCGTCAGCGCGGCGGCGGGATCTCGCCCGACCCGCGGCGCACGAGCGTCGTGGGGACGACGTGCAGCTGGGTCGGTGACGTGTCGCCGGCGAGCCGGGAGAACAGGACGCTCGCGGCGAGCTTGCCGATCGCCGTCGGGTCCTGCGCGACGACGGTGACGCCGGGCGTCACGAGGTCGGCGAGCGGGAAGTCGTCGAAGCCGACGAGCGCGACCGTGCGCTCGGCGCCGAGCCGGCGCAGCGCGCGCAGCGCCCCGATCGTCACGAGGTTCTGGGCGGTGAACAGCGCCGTCGGCGGGTTCGGCCGGGTGAGCAGCGTGGAGGTCGCGCCGTCCGCGACCCCGGTGTCGGTGAGGTCGTGGACGACGATCGACGGGTCGATCTCGAGGCCCGCGGCGGCGAACGCGTCGAGGTAGCCCTGGTAGCGCTCGCTCGCCGTCCAGATCGACTGCCGGTCCCCGAGGAAGGCGACCCGGCGGTGGCCGCCCGCGAACAGGTGCCGGACGCCCTCGGCGGCCCCGCTGCGGTTCGTCGCGACGACGGAGTCGACGTCGACGCCGCGGCAGGCCCGGTCGACGCAGACGACGGCCGTCCCGGCCCGCACCTCCGCCTCGAGGTAGGACTGGTCGTCGCTCGCGGGCACGAGGATGAGGCCGTCGGCGCGGCGGGCGGCGAAGGCCCGGGCCAGCTCCCGCTCGCGCTCCGGGTCCTCGTCGAGGCTCGCGGAGAACACGACGACGCCGCGCGGCATGGCGACGTCCTCGACCGCGCGCTGCAGCGCCGACGAGAACGGGTTGGCGACGTCCTCGACGAGCAGGCCGACCGTCGCCGTCTTGCCGTCGGCGCGGCGCAGGCTGCTCGCCCCGACGTTCGGGCGGAAGTCCAGCTCGGTGACCGCGCGCCGGACCCGGTCGGCGAGGGCGGGGGAGACACCGGGCTCCGCGTTGACGACCCGGGAGACGGTCTTGAGGCTCACCCCGGCGCGGGCGGCGACGTCCCGCATCGTCGGGCGGCGGAACTCACCCCCGTCGACGCCCGCTCGGGCGGTGTCGTCGGTGGAGGCGCTCATCTCGTGGGACCCCTGTCGGCTGTCGCGCCGCGCGGCGCACGTGCATCACGGTCTGGGGCCGAACCCGACGGGGCGGGGCCGTCGCCACTGACGGTGTCCGGAAGGGCATCATCGTCGCGACTGGCTGACAAGGTTGTCAACCGGTGGCCCGCTCAGGTTGCCCTCGTGGCCCCCGGCTGCGGGGGACGTCCGGGGGCCGTGCCGGGTCTGCGGTGGATCACGGGTGTTCGCGTCGGCGACCACGTTGTCTGCGACGGTCAGTACGCAGGCTTGCGGTAGGCCTGGGCGCTGCCCCGGTCCGGGGCGAAGCCGACGCTGCGGTAGACCCGGCCGGCCGGGTTCGTCTCCTCGGTGACGATGACCCAGCGGCGGGCCCCGCGGTCGGCCGCCCAGCGGGCGGCGACACCGAGCAGGTGGCCCGCCAGGCCGCGGCGCCGGTGCTCCTGCTCGGTCCCGACCGACTGATACCGGGCGTCGTCCCCGCAGCGGACGATCCCGAGGTCGGCGACGAGCGTGCCCTCGTGGAAGGCGGCGAACCAGGCGGCGTCGCCGCGCTCGCAGACGACCCGGCGGGCCGCCGTCTGCCCCCGGACGAAGCGCTCGTGCCCCTCGGGCGGGTACTCGCCGGTGCGGGCGTTCTCCCGCAGCTCGTGCGCGACGTGCTGCTCCCAGTCCTCGTCGCTGACGAGCCGGCGGACGTCGTAGCCCGCGGGCGCCGGCAGCAGCCGCGGCAGGTCGCGGGTCGTGAGGACGTCGTCGAGCTCGACCTCGATGCCGAGCGCCGTCCAAGGGGCGAGGTCGGCCGGCAACCGGGGCAGCCCGACGGCGACCCAGCCGGCGTCGGGGAAGGTCTGCGCGAAGACCCCGAGCCAGTGCTCCGGGTCGTCGACCCGGGCGTCGTCGAGGACGAACAGGCAGTGCCCCCAGTGGAAGGTCGGGTTGTCCGGCGTCCGGACGACGAGGTGGTCGCCGCGGTCCTCGACCGTCGACCCCATGAGCTCGTCGACGGCGAGGTCGGTGGCCCAACCGGGCGGGAGGTCGCGCATGGGCCCGACGCTAGCGGCGGGGTCGTCCGGGTGGTCAGGGGTTTCGGCTGGCGTGCCCGCGCGGGCCAGCAGCGCGACCGCCGCGGAGACCGCCGCGGCCGGGCCGGCGAGCACCGGGACGGCGCCGTCCGTGAACCGGTCCGCCACCGGCGCCATGCTGGCCTGGGCGAGGACGACGACGTCCGCCCCGCCCGAGCGCACGAGCGCCTCGACGTGGGCGCCGACCGCGTCGAGGTAGCCGCGGACGTCGCCCGCCTCGAACAGCTCCCAGGCGGCCGGGCAGGGCGCGTCCACGAGCACCGCGCCGCTGCCCGCGGCCGCCGCCTCCTCGAGGAGCAGCGCCCGGGTCGGGCCGACCGTGGACGCCACGGCCGTCACGACGCCGACCCGCCCGCCGGCCGCGACCGCCGCGCGCGCCATCGGCCTGTCGACCCGCAGCACGGGCACGCCCGCCGGGGCCTGCTCGGCCGCACCCCCGATCGTCGAGCAGGTGCAGACGACGACGTCGGCGCCGGCCGCCACGAGCTCGCCGACCCGTCGGGCGACCCGGGCCCGGACGGCCCCGACACCGTCCGTGCGTGCGTCGGCGAGCAGGTCCGCGTCGACGAGGTGCACGTCGTCGGCGTCGGGCGCGGCCTCCCGGACGAGGCCGCGGAACGTCTCCACGTGGACCTGCGCCGTGTGGAGGAACCCGAGCGTCGCCATGGCGGTAGTGCACCACGCCGGCCGCCGCCGTCCCCCGTGTGGACCGTGCCCCGGCCCGCTTGGCAGGATCGCGGTGTGCCGCCGCGTCGCAGGATCGACCCCGCCGACGGGCTCGCCGCCGTCACGGCCTGGCGGACGGCGCCCGACGGCAGCCCGCCGCCGCGCCCGGTGCTCGCGACCGCCGTCCGCTGGACCCTCGCCGAGCTCGCCGACCGCTACCCCGGCGGCGCGTGCGAGGTCCGGGTGCCGCCGTTCGGTGTCGTCCAGTGCATCCCCGGCCCCCGGCACACCCGCGGCACACCGCCGAACGTCGTCGAGACGGACGCCGACACCTGGCTCGCGCTCGCGACCGGCCGCACGTCGTGGTCGGACGCCGTCGCGACCGGCCGGGTCAGCGCGAGCGGCGAGCGGGCCGACCTCTCGGGCCTGCTGCCGCTGGAGTGACCCGCTCCTCCCGGCCCCGGACCGGGACGACGAGCGCGGACCCGTGCGGACCGTGCGGGGGGACGGCCCGTCGGCTAGCGTCGTCCGGGTGAGCGACACCCCCGCGGCCGACCCGGCACCGCAGCCGAAGCTGCCCGACGGCGCCGTCGAGGTCCGGCTGCGCCGGGCGCCCAGGTACGGCCCGTTCGTCGTCACCGGGGTCGTCGTCGGCGTCCTCCTCGGCATCGTCGTCGCGCTCGCGTTCGACGACCCGGCCCAGGCCGAGGAGTTTTCGACGGGCACCCTGGTGCGCTACTTCGCGGCGATCCTCGGGCTCGTCGGCGGCGTCGTCGGGGCAGCGGTCGCCCTGCTCGTCGAGCGCCGCCGCCGGTAGCCGCCCGCGGCTGTGTGACACTGGACCCGTGGCTCGCGGCGACGGACGGCTCTCCCACGACCTCATGCCCGGCGAGAAGGGCCCCCAGGACGCGTGCGGCGTCTTCGGGGTCTGGGCCCCCGGTGAAGAGGTCGCCAAGCTCACCTACTTCGGGCTCTACGCGCTGCAGCACCGCGGCCAGGAGGCCGCCGGGATCGCGGTGAGCAACGGCCGCCAGCTCCTCGTCTACAAGGACATGGGCCTCGTCGCCCAGGTCTTCGACGAGAACGCGCTGTCGACGCTCCAGGGCCACATCGCCGTCGGGCACTGCCGCTACTCCACGACCGGCGGCTCGACGTGGGAGAACGCGCAGCCGACGATCGGCGACACCGCCTCCGGCACCGTGGCGCTGGCCCACAACGGCAACCTGACGAACTCCAAGGACCTGCGCCGCTGGCTCCTCGAGCACCTCGGCGAGGGCGTCGACGAGCAGAACCGCGCCGAGTGGCAGCGCGGCAACTCCACGGACACCGCGCTCGTCACGGCGATGCTCGCGGGTGACCCGGACCGCACCCTCGAGGCCACGGCGCTGGAGATCCTGCCGCTGCTCAAGGGGGCGTTCAGCCTCGTCTTCATGGACGAGGAGACCCTCTACGCCGCGCGCGACCCGCACGGCATCCGCCCGCTCGTGCTCGGCCGGCTCGACCGCGGCTGGGTCGTCGCGAGCGAGACCCCCGCGCTGGCGACGATCGGCGCGAGCTACATCCGCGAGATCGAGCCCGGTGAGCTCGTCGCGATCGACCGCGACGGCCTGCGCTCCAGCCGGTTCGCCGAGGCGACCCCGAGCGGCTGCGTCTTCGAGTACGTCTACCTCGCCCGCCCGGACACGACGATCGCCGGCCGCAGCGTGCACGCCTCGCGGATCGACATGGGCCGCCGGCTCGCCGCCGAGCACCCGGTCGAGGCCGACCTCGTCATCGGCGTCCCGGAGTCCGGCGTGCCCGCGGCCGTCGGCTACGCCGAGGCGAGCGGGATCCCGTACGGCCAGGGCTTCGTGAAGAACTCCTACGTCGGCCGCACCTTCATCCAGCCGAGCCAGACCCTGCGCCAGCTCGGCATCCGGCTCAAGCTCAACCCGCTCACCGACGTCATCAAGGGCAAGCGGCTCGTCGTCGTCGACGACTCCATCGTCCGCGGCAACACCCAGCGCGCCCAGATCCGGATGCTCCGCGAGGCCGGCGCCGCCGAGATCCACGTCCGGATCTCCAGCGCCCCCGTCACCTGGCCCTGCTTCTACGGCATCGACTTCGCCAGCCGCGCCGAGCTCATCGCCAACGGCCTCAAGGTCGAGGAGATCCGCGCGAGCATCGGCGCCGACAGCCTCGGCTACATCTCGCTCGAGGGCATGGTCGCCGCGACGCACCAGCCGGTCGAGCGGCTCTGCACGGCCTGCTTCACCGGGGTGTACCCGGTGGCCCTGCCGGACGCCGCCCAGCTCGGCAAGCACTCCCTCGAGGACGCCGCCGAGCAGCCCGAGCTGCCCTTCGAGCGGACCAACGGCGTCCGGGTCACCGGCCGGGACGCCGAGGGCGTGAGCACCGGCCTGGGCGGCGGGGCACCGGACGCGCTGTCCCGGCCCTGACCCTGCGTCGGCGAATCTGACCCGATCGGGTCACGGAGGACCCGATCGACAGCGTGCACCGGGGGTCCGGCCCACCTACGCTCGAAACGTGTACGACATCGCCTTCAGCGTGCTCGGCTGCCTGCGCGCAGGCACGCGGGTCGATGTCGCCTGGCTGGTCGACAGCGAGAGGCTGGACGGCGCCGAACCGGGCGCCGCGCTCGCGCTGACGGCGGGCGGCGGCCGGGTCGGGTCGGTGCTCGGCGGCGCCTTCGACGACCGGCTCGCGGACGTCGCGCCGCAGCGCAGTGTCCCGCGGCTGGTCACCCTCACGGTCGGGGTCACCGAGGCGCTCGTCGCCGGGCTGCCCACCGACGCCCGGGCCCGGTTCGTCGTCACCCCCGCGCAGGCGCTGCCCACCGAGTTCTGGGACCGGGTCCGGGACCGCCGGCCCGCCGGGCTGGTCCTCGACCTGCCGGTGGACGGCGAGCCCCTCGTCCGGTTCGTCGACCCGGACGACGCGCAGGCAGGCCTCCCCGCGGGCGGGAGCAGCACGCAGGCGTCCGGCGACCGGGTCGTCACCGTGCTGCGCCCGGTGCCCGCGCTCCTCCTCGTCGGCGGCGGCCCGGTCGTCGCCGCGCTGCAGCCGGCCGCCGCGCTGCTCGGCTGGCAGCCGCGGGTCTTCGGCAACGGCGGCGAGGCCGCGGCCGTGATCGCGGGCCTCTCACCGTTGGACAAGGTCGTCGTCGTCGGCCACGACCCGGAGGTCGCCGGCCCCGCGCTCGTCGGTGCCCTCGCGTCGTCCGTCGGCTACGTCGGGCTCGTCGGCGGCCGGCGCGCGGTCGCCGCGTGCGTCGACTGGCTCGGCTACCGCGGCGTGACCGACCTGTCCGCCCTGCACGCACCGGCCGGCCTCGACATCGGCGCCGGGCCGCCCGCCGAGGTCGCGCTCGCCGTCCTCGCCGAGGCGGTCGCCGTCGCGGCCGGCAAGGACCTGTCCCCGGCCGTCCCGGCGGCCCGCGCCGCCACACCCTGAAGGAGGCACCGTGACCGAGACCCCGACCGGGTCCGCCGCCGACGCGTCCGGCCCCCAGGACGACGACTGCGGCCCGGCGAAGATCTGCCGCAACATGCGCGACTTCAGCTTCGACGGGATGGCCGAGCCGGGCACCGACCTGCGCTCCGCCTGGAAGGACCTGCTCGCCCGCGAGGGCAAGAGCGGCGAGGGCTCGCTGCGAGACCTCGTCCTCGGCCCGACGCCGTCCGACGGCTGACCGGGGCCGAGCCCGACGCCGACCGCACGTCCGCACGCACGCCCCTCGGGGCGCGACCCGAGAGGACCCGATGACGCGTCCCACCAGCGTGGCCGACCTGACCGAGCGGCTGCGGCAGGAGCGCTACCTCGCGGACCGCGGCCTGGCCACGGCGGCCTACGTCGCACTGTCGCTGGACCGCCCGCTCCTGCTCGAGGGCGAGGTCGGCGTCGGCAAGACCGAGATCGCCAAGGTGCTCGCGACGATGCTCGGTCGCCGGCTCATCCGGCTGCAGTGCTACGAGGGCATCGACCCGGCGCAGGCGCTCTACGAGTGGGACTACGCGCGCCAGCTCCTCCAGGTCCGCGCGCTCTCCCAGCACGACCTCACCGACGACGGCACCGTGGACCGGCTCTACGGCCCCGAGTTCCTCGTCGAGCGGCCGCTGCTCGCCGCCGTCCGGGCGGGGGCCGGGGCCGTCCTGCTCATCGACGAGGTCGACCGGGCCGACGACGAGTTCGAGGCGTTCCTGCTCGAGGTGCTGTCGGACTTCCAGATCAGCATCCCCGAGATCGGCACCGTGGTGGCCCCGAGCCCGCCGCTCGTCGTCCTCACCTCGAACCGGACCCGGGAGCTGCACGACGCGCTCAAGCGGCGCTGCCTCTACCACTGGGTCGGCTACCCGACGCCCGAGCGGGAGGCCGAGATCATCCTGGCCCGGGCGCCGGAGGCCGCCGACGGCCTGGTGGCGCAGGTCGTCGCGGCCGTGAACCGGCTGCGGGACATGGAGCTGTCCAAGCCGCCGGGCGTCGCGGAGTCGATCGACTGGGTCCGCACCCTGCAGGTGCTCGACGAGCCCGAGCTCACCGCCGACGCGCTGCGCGACTCGCTCGGCGCCGTCGTCAAGGAGCGCGACGACCTCGACCTCGTGCTGTCCCGGATCGACGGTGTCCTCGACGGTGGCTGAGCCCGGGCCGGCGGCAGGTGCGGACGAGGTCCCGGCCCCGGTCCGGCTCCTCGTCGACTTCGCGCAGGCGCTGCGCGAGGAGGGCCTGCCGGTCGGCTCCGGCGACGTCCTCACGTACACCCGGGCGATGGCGGTGCTGCGGCTGTCGGACGTCGAGGACCTCTACTGGGGCGGCCGGACGACGCTCGTCACGCGGCGCGACCAGATCCCGGTCTACGACGCGGTCTTCCGCCGCTTCTTCCTCCACGAGGCGGACCGCCGGCCCGAGCCGGAGCGGACCGTGCTGCGGGCCGCGGCCCGGGTCGTCGCCGAGCTCACCGTGCCGCAGACCGAGCCCGGCGACGAGGAGCAGGAGGGCGAGCAGACCCCGATGGGGCACGTCGCCGCGAACGCGGAGATCCTGCGCCGCAAGGCGTTCGCGCTCTGCACGCCGGACGAGCTGCTCGCCGTCCGGCGGATGATCTCGGCGATCCGGCTCGCGCCGCCGCGACGGCGCAGCCGGCGGACGGCGTCCGACCGGTCCGGCCGGCGGCCCGACGTCCGGCGCACCGTCCGGGAGGCGCTGCGCCGGCAGGGCGAGGTCGGCGAGCTGCGCCGGCTGCGGCACCGGCGCCGCACCCGGCGGCTCGTGCTGGTGCTCGACGTCTCCGGCTCGATGTCGGACTACTCGCGCAACCTGCTGCACTTCGCCTACTCGACGCGGCGCGCGACGACCCGGGTCGAGGTGTTCTGCTTCGGCACCCGGCTGACCCGGATCACCCGCTCGCTCGACCGCCGCCGCCCGGACGACGCGCTCTCGCGGGCCGCGGACGCCGTCTTCGACTGGGAGGGCGGCACCCGGATCGGCGACTCGCTGCGGACCTTCGTGCGCGACCACGCCCGGCGCGGAGTGTGCCGCGGCGGCGTCGTCGTCATCTGCTCGGACGGGCTCGACCGCGGCGACCCCGCCGTCCTCGCCGACGCGATGGAGCGGCTCTCCCGGCTGTGCCGGACGGTCGTCTGGCTCAACCCGCACAAGGGCGACGCCGTGGACTTCGTCCCGAGCACGATGGGGATGATGGTCGCCGCACCGTACGTCGACCTGCTGCTGTCGGGCCACGACCTGCGCAGCCTGGAGGACTTCGCCGGCGTGCTGCCGACGCTGTGACGCAACGGGTGGACCCGTTGCCGGACGAGGAGGAACCGTCGTGAGGTGGAGCGTCTCGGTCGTCGCCGAGGGGGACCGGGTCGTGACCCGCGAGGAGGTCGTCGAGCTCGCCGACGCCGTCGCCGGGCACGGCGGGATCGCGTCCGGGCTGGGTACCCCGCGCTACGGTGCGCAGGTCGTCGTCGAGGCGGACTCCCGGGAGGACGCGCTGACCCGCGGCCGCGAGCTGTTCGCCGAGGCGGCGGAGCGGTCCGGGCTGCCCGCGTGGCCGGTCGTGCACGAGGACGCGGTCAGCGAGGACGAGGACGACGAGGGCTGGGACCGGCCCGCATGATCCGGCTCGGGACGCTCTCGGGCTACTTCTTCGAGGGGCCGCGCGTGCTCGCCGGCTTCACCGCGCCGGCCAAGCCGGGCGTCTACGTCGTCATGACGAAGACCGACCCCGCCCGCGAGCAGTTCGCGGTCATCTACGCCGGGCACGCCGACGACCTCTCGACCGTGGGCTTCCCGTTCCAGCACAAGCACTCCGCACGCTGGGTCAAGCGTGCCGGCGACCGCTTCAAGCTCTTCGTCGCCTGGTTCGAGGTGCCCGGCGGCCTCCCCTCGCACCGCGAGCAGATCGTCCACGAGCTGCTCGCGGTGTACAAGCCGTCCTGCAACGACGAGCAGTACGAGTCGACGTGGAAGGACGAGTGGATCGGCGGCTACAGCACGCCGGGCACGACGGGACCGCTGACGACGTCGCGGACCCCGCCAGACGAGGAGCGAGCGCCCGACGAGGAGTGAGCCCGACGGGTCAGACGGGCAGCTTCTCCGGGTCGTAGCCGACGCCCTCGTGCAGGCGGGTGCGGCGGCGGCCCATCGCGGGCCTGGCCGGGGCCGGGTGCGCGAGCGCCTCCGCGGGGGCCGGCTCGTACGTGACGCCGGCGACGATGCCCTCGGCCATCCCGTAGAGCAGCGGCAGCGCGCCGGCGACGACGCCACCGGTGCGGGTCACCTGCTGCAGGCCCGGTTCGATGGCCTCGGCGTTGCGCTTGATCGTGCGCACCAGCTCGGCGCACTCCTCGAGGTTCGTCGCGACCCGGCCGAGCTGGCCGCCGACGATCCACAGGTAGAACGCCAGCCCTGCGATCAGCAGGACGACGTCGACGACGGAGAGCACGACGAGCGTGGTCATGTGCGGACCTTCCCGAGGACGCGGCCGAGGAACAGGTGGTGCTCGAGGCCTTCGGCGAGGACGGCGTCCACACCGGCCGCGGTCTGCGCGAGCAGCGCGGTGTCGGCGGTGTTCGCCGCGGCCTGGGTCAGGGTGGCCTTGACCGCGGCGACCCGCTGGTCGATGGTCCGGACCAGCAGCACCAGCACGGTGAGCAGGGCCGCGACGGCGAGGACGACGACGAGCCCGGCGATGATCGCGCCCCACCACAGCTGGCGCTGGGTGTCGGTGAGGGCGAGGGCGACGGTGGCGTTCACGGGTCAGCCTCCCAGCCGGGCGCGGCCGCGCTGCAGCCCCGCGACGATGACGGGCACGTGCTCGTTCGTGGTGCGCAGCCCGGCGAGGGCCGCCGTGTTGCGCACCGACTCCTGCAGGGAGTCGTCGATCGCCTGTGCCTGGCCGCCGATCCGGCGGGCCAGCAGGAGGATGGGGACGACGAGCGCGACGACGACGAGGACGACGACGACCCCGATCGTGTAGCCGACGACCCAGCCGGTCGTCGACCCCTCGCCTGCGGCGTGAAGGACGGACATCGGGCTCCTCAGATCGTTTCGCAGAAGTCGCGGACGGGCTTCAGGCTGGCGTTGACCGACGGCACGACGGTCGGCACGGTGCTGGTCCGGTCGGCGACCGCCCGGACCCCGCCGATGACGGCGTCCAGGGTGTCGGTCACGGCCTTCAGGTGGCCGATGACCCGGGCGAGCCCGAGCGCGGCGGCGGCGATGATGACGGTGGCGATCACGAGCGTGACCACGGCGACGGCAGGCATGTCGGCTCCTCTCAGCCCAGCAGCTTCGCGACCGAGCCGGCGTACCGGACGGCGCCCTGGGCGACGGCGGCGACCGTCGTGTCGGTCTTGGCGAGCAGTGCCGGAGCGGGCTCCAGCTCGCCGACGAGCGCGACGCCGCCGGCGAGGATGTCGTCCGCGGCACCGCGGATCCGTTCGAGGGCGGCGAGCACCCGGTTGAGCAGCGCGACGAGCACGGGGGCCACGACGAGCAGCAGCAGGGCGTTGCCGATCCACCAGAGAGTCATCAGGAGCTCCTCAGCTCGTCGCCGGGCGGTAGGGCAGGCAGAACCGGCGGAACACCCGCAGCAGCGCCATCCGGACCGCCTGCAGGCCGATCGCCAGGCCGCTGGCGGCCGCCGCGGTGCCGACCGAGTCGGGGTCGCGGCCCTCGGCGATCGCGGTGATCCGGTTCTGGACGTTGACCGAGAAGTCCCGCAGCAGCACGGCGTTGACGTCGTTGATCATGCCGCGGCCGTACTGCGCGGCCGCGCCGGACAGCTGCAGGTCCTGCTCGACGACGACCTTCGTCGCGCTGCCCGCGGCGGACAGCCGCGCGGTGACGAGCATCGCGGCCTGGCCGCGCCCCTTCTCGTCCGCGCCGGTCGCGTCGATGACGATCCGGTGCGCCGCCTCGTCGCGCTCGGTGATGGCGGCCTTGCCGGCGAACTGCATCTTCACCGGGCCCATCCGGATGCCGACGTGACCGCCGTACGTGTCGTTGCCGAGGTCGTCGGTCATCGCCGCGCCGGGCAGGCACGCGGCGACCTGCGGGATGTTGCCGAAGAACTCCCAGACCCGTGGCAGCGGCTGGGAGACCTCGAACGTGCTCGTGATCAGCACCGCGAACCCTCCGGGAGGTAGTCGTTGGGGGCCTTGGAGAACGCCGTCCGGCAGCCCGCGCAGCAGAAGTGGTACGTGGTGCCGTCGAGCTCGTAGGGGAACGCGGCGGGCGACGGCCGGACCGTCATCCCGCAGACCGGGTCGACGACGTCGGCGGCCGGCGTCGCCTCGGCGGCCGCTGCCGCCGTCCGGTCAGGTTCCAGCCCGCCGGACGCGCGCAGCGCGACCAGCTCGGCGAGGACGGCGACCGCGATCTCCCGGTGCGTCGTCCGGCCGAGGTCGAGGCCGACCGGCGACCGGACGGCGCCGAGCAGAGCGGCGTCGACGCCTTTGTCGGCGAGGTAGCCGACGACGGTCTCGCTGCGCCGGCGGGACGCGACGAGGCCGACGAACGCGGGCCGGGCCAGCACGGCCGTCTCCAGCACGTCCTCGTCGCCGTGGCCCTGGGTGGCGACCACGACGACGGTCCGGGTGGTCACGGCGTCGGCGGAGAACGCCTCGGCGTCCACCACCTCGGCCCGCCAGCCGAGCACGTCGGCGAGCCCGCGCAGGGTGTGCGCCATCGGCGAACGGCCGACGACGAGCAGGTGCGGCGCCGGGACGACGGGCTCGACGTAGACCTGCAGCGCCCCGTCGCTCGCGCACGAGATCGGCACCGTGGCCATCCCTTCCGGGAGCGAGCCCCCGAACTTCGCGGCGTCGCCGAGCAGCAGCAGCCGCGGCGTCCGGTCGACGACCGCCTGCTGCATCGCCCGCACGACCGCCGGTTCGGCGCACGCGCCGCCGATCCAGCCGATCTGCCGGCCGTCCGCGGTGACGATCATCCGGGACCCCTGGTGCCCGGACGACGGCCCGGAGCGCCAGACCACGGTGGCCAGGGCGAACTCCTCGCCCTGCCGCGAGAGCTCCTGGGCCCGGGCGAGGACGTCCCAGCCGTCGGCGGCGTTCTCGTCCATCAGTCGTCCTGCCGCACCGGCGGGTGGCCGGACACGTCACGACCGGTCGTGATCGCCTCGTGGACCCGGTCCGGCAGCATCGGCATGTCGATGTTGCGCACGCCGAACCCCTTGAGGGCGTCCATGACGGCGTTGACGAACGCGGCCGGCCCGCCGACCGTGGCGCACTCGCCGATGCCCTTCGCGCCGATCGGGTGGTGCGGGCACGGGGTGACGACCTCGTGGAGCTCGAAACCCGGTGTCTCCCAAGCGGTCGGCAGCAGGTAGTCCATGTAGTTCGAGCCGACGCAGTTGCCCTCGGCGTCGTACGTGATGAACTGCATGCTCGCCATCGCGTAGGCCTCGGTGAGGCCGCCCATGATCTGGCCCTCGACGATCATCGGGTTGATCCGGACGCCGCAGTCGTCGACGGCGACGAAGTTGAGGACGTCCCACACACCGGTCTGCGGGTCGACCTCGACGGTCGCGATGTAGCAGGCGAACGGCCAGGTGAGGTTCGGCGGGTCGTAGTACGCGACGTTCTCCAGGCCGGGCTCCATGCCGTCGGGCATGTTGCTGTACGCCGCCGCGGCGCACTCCTGGATCGTCACGCCGCGGTTCGGCGCGCTGCGCACGTAGAACCGGCCGAGCTCCCACTCGACGTCCTCCTCGGACACCTCGAGCAGGTGCGCGGCGAGCTTGCGGGCCTTCGCCCGGATCTTGCGCGCCACCATGGCGACCGCGGCGCCGGCGACCGGGGTGCTCCGGGAGGCGTACGTGCCCATCCCGAACGGCGCGGTGTCGGTGTCGCCCTCCTCGACGACGACGTCCTCGGCCGGCAGACCGAGCTCGTGGGCGACGATCTGCGCCCATGTCGTCTCGTGGCCCTGGC
Source organism: Kineosporia sp. R_H_3 (assembly GCF_002198675.1). Classification (GTDB taxonomy): domain Bacteria; phylum Actinomycetota; class Actinomycetes; order Actinomycetales; family Kineosporiaceae; genus R-H-3. The sequence goes on from NZ_MWLL01000160.1 coordinate 20,295, forward strand.
CCTGCGTCTTGGCCCCGGTGCGCAGCAGCGCCTTGCCGGTCATGTGGACCCGCAGCTCCGCGGAGTCGAACATCTTGATGCCGAGGATGTCGTACTCGCGGCTGTTGCCGGCCCCGAGCGGCTCGGTCATCGTCGAGATCCCGATGCCGAGCAGCCGGCCGCGCGCGGCGGCCTCCTTCTTGCGCTCCTGGAAGTCGGCGTAGCCGATCGCCTCCAGCCCGACGTCCAGGCACTTGCCGTACTGCCCGGAGTCGGTGAGGAAGCCGAACGCCGTCCGGTGCGGGAAGTCGTCGTCCCGGACGAAGTTCACCCGGCGGAACTCGGCCTGGTCCATCCCGAGGTCGTCGGCGGCCGCCTGGACCATCCGCTCCTGGAAGAACATCGCCTCGGTGACCCGGAACGAGCACCGGTACGCGACGCCGCCGGGCGCCTTGTTCGTGTAGACGCCCCGGGCGAGCAGGTGCGCGGCCGGGATGTCGTACGCGGCGAACGCCGAGTGCATGAGCCCGATCTTGAACTTGCTGGGCTGGGCGTCGGCGAAGAAGGCGCCGTGGTCCGAGAGGGTGTGCATCCGGACGCCGAGGATCTTGCCGTCCTTGCGCAGCGCCATCTCGCCACGCAGGTAGACGTCGCGTCCGAAGCCGGTCGAGATGAGGTTGCCGGTCTTGTCCTCGATCCACTTCACCGGACGCTCGAGCAGGATCGAGGCGAGGATCGACATGACGTACCCGGGGTACACCGGCACCTTGTTGCCGAAGCCGCCGCCGATGTCCGGCGAGACGATCCGGATCATGTGCTCGGGCAGCTCGGCGACGAGGGAGACGGCAGCCCGGATGATGTGCGGCGCCTGGGTCGTCATGTAGACGGTGAGCTTGGAGGTCGAGCGGTCGAAGTCGGCGATCGACCCGCAGCACTCGATGGGGGAGGGGTGCGAGCGCGGGTAGTGCAGCTCGATCTTCGAGACCAGGTCGGCCTGGGCGAACGCCCGGTCGGTGCCGGCGGCGTCGCCGACCTCCCAGTCGAAGACGACGTTGTCCTGCTGGTTCTCCTTGTCGTCCCGGATGAGGGGGGCGTCCGTGGCGAGCGCCTGCTCGGGGTTGACGACGACCGGCAGCGTCTCGTACTCGACGACGATCGCCTCGCACGCGTCCTTGGCGATGTAGGGGTCGTCGGCGATGACGCAGGCGACCTCCTGGCCCTGGAAGCGCACCTTGTCCGTCGCGAGCACGGCCTGGGTGTCGTAGCTGAGGGTCGGCATCCACGCGAGGTTGCGCTTGGCCATCATCTCGCCGGTGAGCACGAGCCGGACGCCCGGGATCGCCCAGGCCTTGCTCGTGTCGATGGAGACGATGCGGGCGTGCGCGACGGGGCTGCGCAGGATCTCCATGTGGAGCATGCCCGGCAGCACGATGTCGTCGACGTAGTTGCCCTTGCCGCGGATGAAGCGGTTGTCCTCCACCCGCCGCCGGCTGGCGCCGAGACCGCCGATCTTGATCTCGTCGAGCGCTGTCATTCCCCGGCTCCCGTCTCGCCGGCCGCGGCCCGCTGCTTCTTCGCGGCCCACAGCACGGACTTCACGATGTTCTGGTACCCGGTGCAGCGGCAGAGGTTGCCGGACAACGCCCAGCGCACCTCGTCCTCGGTCGGGTCCGGGTTCTCGTCGAGCAGCGCCTTGGCGGTGAGCATCATCCCCGGCGTGCAGAAGCCGCACTGCAGGCCGTGCTCGTCCTTGAAGCCCTCCTGGACCGGGTGCAGCTCGCTCTGCCCGGCCAGGCCCTCGACCGTGGTGACCTCGTGCCCGTCGGCCTGGACGGCGAGCATCGTGCAGCTCTTCACCGGCCGGCCGTCGAGGAGCACGGTGCACGCGCCGCAGTTGGAGGTGTCGCAGCCGGTGTGCGTGCCGGTCAGCTTCAGGCCGTGCCGGATCATGTGCGCCAGCAGCAGCCGCGGCTCGACCTTGACGGTCCGCCGCTCCCCATTGACGGTGACGCTCACGGTGCGCACCGGCACCGCGTCCTCCTCCGCCCGGGGGACCTCTTCGAACAGGCTCGTCATCTCAGGCTGCCCTTTCCACGTCGTCCGCGACCCGGGTGAGGATCCGCGTCACGAAGGTGTGCACGATGTGGCGCTTGTACGCGGCGCTCCCGCGGTGGTCGCTGCGCGGCTTGGCCGCCGCGGCCGCGCCCTCGGCGGCGCGGGCGATCCGGTCGGCGGTCAGCTCGCCGCCGACGAGGGCCTGCGCGGCCCCGGAGGCGTCGATCGTCGCGCCGCCGACGCCGGTGAGGGCCATCCCGGCCCGGGTCACCACGGAGCCGGACCGCTCGAGCCCGACCGCGACGCCCGCGGTGGCGAAGTCGCCGACCCGGCGCTCGAGCTTGAGGTAGCCGCCGGCGGCGGTCCCGGCGGCCGCCGGGAAGACCACCTCGACGGCCACCTCGTCGTACGCGAGGACGTTCTGGAACGGGCCGCTGACGAAGTCCGCGACCGGGATCCGGCGCCGGCCCGACGGGCCCTGCGCGACGACCGAGGCGCCGAGCGCGATCGCGACCGCAGCCCAGTCACCCTGCGGGTCCGCGTGGCAGATCGAGCCGACGAGCGTGCCGCGGTTGCGGACGATCGGGTCGGCGACGAGCGGCGCGGCCGCGGCGATCGTCGGGAACGGGCCCGCCAGCGCGGCGGCGCGCTCGAGCTGCGAGTGCCTGCAGAGCGCCCCGACGCGCAGCGAGCCGTCGGGGTCCACCGTGAGGTGCGACAGGCCCGGCAGGTTGTTGATGTCGACGAGCATCTCGGGCGACGCGAACCGCAGCTTCAGCATCGGGATGAGGCTCTGGCCGCCGGCGAGGATCTTCGCCTCGCCCTGGCCGCGGGTCAGCAGCTCGATCGCCTCGTCGAGCGCGCGCGGCGACTCGTAGCCGAACCTGGACGGGTACACCGAGCCTCCTTCGTGCCGGGTGGACCGGCAGGGGGTTGTGGACGGGGTCAGCAGGACCCGGGGGTCAGCGGGACTCGGGGTCCGGCACGGCGACGGGGCCGGAGTCGGCGTCCGGGTCGGGCCGGGGCTGCTGGTGCGGCGGCCACGGACCCTGGACCGGCTGCCCGGCGACCTTCAGGTAGTCCATGAGCTCCGGCCACGCCCAGACGGTCGGGCTCTTGCCGGTCTTCGGGGCGTTCTCGACCAGCTCGAACAGACGCGGGTTCCCGCGGCTGTGGCCGTCCGACTCGACACGCATGGCAGACCTCCACGTCCGTCCTGTCGGCGAACCGTACCTGTGGCCCACGTCACCACGGGCGTGTGGAAAGGGTCAATGTGGTGACCCGATCGGGCCACATTGCGGCGGACCGTGCCGCACCGCCCGGGAGGTACCCGCCGCGGGCGGCCCCGGCCCGCCCCGCGGCGGGCGCCCTGCGCGCCCTAGGATTCTCCCGTGAGCGACGCGCAGGCCGGCCGGCCGTCCGGGATCACCTACGCCGACGCCGGCGTCGACACCGAGGCGGGTGACCGGGCCGTCGAGCTCATGAAGGCGGCCGTCGCGCGCACCCACGGTCCGCAGGTGCTCGGCGGGATCGGCGGCTTCGCCGGCCTCTACGACGCCTCCGAGCTCAAGGCCTACCGGCGTCCGCTGCTCGCGTCCTCGACCGACGGAGTCGGCACGAAGGTCGCCGTCGCCCAGGCGCTCGACATCCACGACACCATCGGGTTCGACCTCGTCGGCATGGTCGTCGACGACATCGTCGTGTGCGGGGCCAGGCCGCTCGTCATGACCGACTACATCGCGTGCGGCAAGGTCGTCCCGGAGCGGATCGCCGCGATCGTCCGCGGGATCGCGGCCGCCTGCGAGCAGGCCGGCTGCGCGCTCGTCGGCGGCGAGACCGCGGAGCACCCGGGGCTGCTCGGCGCCGACGAGTACGACGTCGCGGGCGCCGCGACCGGCGTCGTGGAGGCGGACGACCTGCTCGGCCCGCACCGGGTCCGGGGCGGGGACGTCGTCGTCGCCATGGCGTCGTCCGGGTTGCACTCCAACGGGTTCAGCCTCGTGCGCCGGGTGCTCGCCGCCAACGGCTGGGACTACCACCGGCACGTCGACGACCTCGGCCGCACGGTCGGCGAGGAGATCCTCACCCCGACCCGGGTCTACGCGGCGGACGTCCTCGACCTCGCGGCGGCGCTCGGGCCGGACCTGCACGCGGTCTCGCACGTGACCGGCGGCGGGCTCGCCGCGAACCTCGCCCGGGTGCTGCCGAAGGGCCTGCGGGCGACCGTGGACCGGGCGACCTGGACGCCGCCGCCGGTGTTCGGGCTCGTCGCCCGGCTCGGCGGGGTGCCGCGCGCCGACCTCGAGCGCACGCTCAACGTCGGCGTCGGGATGGTCGCCGTCGTCGGGGCGGAGGTCGCGGACGCGGCGGTCGCGCGGCTCACGGCGCGCGGGCTGCCCGCGTGGGTGCTCGGCGCGGTCGCGGCCGAGCCGGACACCGACCCGGCCGGCCTCGCGGACGGCGAGCTGACCCAGGGCGCCAAGGGCGTCGACGGCGGTTCGGTGCGCCTCGTCGGGGACCACCCCGCCTGACGGCCGGCCGGCGGACCGGCGCCGGGGCGGGCGTCATCCCCGTGCGGCGCGACCTGCCGCGACGCCTCGGCGGCGCGACAAGACGCTCAGACAACGCGTGGACCGCGCCACCCGCGGCGGCGCGGTCCACGAACGTGTGTCAGTGGTGACGGGTCAACGGTGCTGACCGGGGGACCAGTCGGCGTACTCGTCGTCCTCGTCGTCGTCGGCCTCGTCGTCCTCAACCTCGTCGACTTCGTCGACCGCTTCCGCTGCCGGCGGGTACGCGTGCCCGTCGGCGGTGGTGAGCTCTCGTTGGAGGGCGTCGTAGTCGGTGTTCGGGCTGAAGTACTTCAGCTGCCGAGCCACCTTCGTCTGCTTGGCCTTCTGACGGCCGCGCCCCATGGCGTCGACCCCCTCATACGTCGACCCGGGGCAAGCGCACATGGCGGGGCCCCGGAGTGTGGTCATCAGTCACTCGTGCTCGCTACGGTACAACGTCCGCAGCCCCCACGGCATCCCGGCTGGTCCAAGAGGGTGGCGGCCGTCCGGGACCGGTGCAGAACGCGTGATCATGCCCACTCCGGACACGGTTGCCGCGGGGCAAGCAACGCCCCGGGCGCGGCGATCCGGCGGCGGCTGTGGCCTCCCGGCAGCAGGCCTGTGACGATGGGCCGGTGACGCCCCGCCTGCTGCCGCCGGCCGTCCCTGCGACGACGATGCGGGTCTACGAGCCCCTCGAGGCTTTCGCGATCGCCGACCGCCCGGCGCTCGAGGTGCTCGCGCTGCGCGAGGGGGCCGACCGGCGGGCCGAGGAGGCGGAGCGGACGGCGTCCTGGCGCGGGGTGCTCGCCGGCCGCGGTGCCGTCGTCGCCGGGGCCGACGGCGCCGACGCGACGGTGCAGACCGGATGGACGGCGGCCGCGACCGGCGTCGGTGACGACCCTGGCCCCGGCCACCCGGACGGCGCGCACCCGGACGGCGGGCGCGCGGACCGGGCCGGCCGTACCGGACGGACCCCGACCTTCCTCGCGACCCGGGTGCTCCGGGCGGGCGGGGTCGTCCTCGTCTGCCCGGTAGGGGCCGACGACACCCCCGGGCCCGGCTCCGTCCGGCCGCCCAGGCGCCTCGTGCGGGCCTGGGCGCTGCCGGAGGCGTGGCTGTCGCTCGTGCGTGCGGAGGACGGCGAGCGGGCCGGTGGCGGCGGGCGGTACGTCGTCCCGATGTCGACGGCGCGGTCGCGGGCCGCGCGGGCGCTGCGCACCCTGCGCCTCGGGGTGGGTGAGACCGAGCTGACCGCGGAGGTCGAGATCATGGCCCGGTGGCTGGAGACCTTCCACCCGCGGGCCTGGGTCGAGGTGGACGCCGGCCCCGTGGTCCGGCTGACGGGCGGCGAGGACGGCGCCGAGGATGTCCGGATGGGGCTGGAGTGCCTGGCTTCGGGTGATCCGACCGGTGCTGCGGCGGCATATCACCGTCTGACCACAAGACAACGTTTACTGGATGACCTTTCTCGGTCATCATGAGGTGCCTGCCCCGGTGCCCGGTGCGGGTGGGGAGCCGGAACGACCCGTGCGTCGTGGATCCGTCACGACTTGTGGTCCAACGGGGGCATACATCCCCCCAACGGGGGATCATCGACCGCAATTGTTCCCCAGAAGCGATCTGACAGGGCACGATGTTCCCAGCCCCGGGGCATCGGCCCCGTTCCTGGAGGATGAACATGACCACCCGTACGCCCGACGCAGAGCCCCTGCTCACGCCGGCCGAGGTCGCCGCGCTGTTCCGAGTCGACCCGAAGACGGTCACCCGCTGGGCCAAGGCGGGGAAGCTGTCCTCGATCCGCACCCTGGGTGGTCACCGTCGCTACCGCGAGTCCGAGGTACGCGCGCTGCTCGCCGGGATCCCGCAGCAGCGCGGGGACGAGGACTGACCAGAGCCAGGCCAGGCAACCGGAGCGCCGCTCCCCCCGAGGGGGGAGCGGCGTTTCTGCTGCGTAGGGGCGGTTCCGGGCGGTCACCGTGCCGGGACGACGGGCGCCGGGACGACGAAGGCCGGCCCCGCACGCGGCGGGACCGGCCTTCGGTCTGACGTCAGGGGACGATGACCGGCGGTTCGGTGGTCGTCGTGTCCGGCGGCGGCGGGGGCGGAGTGGTGNCGTCGTCCCCGGCTTCGGCGTCGTCGTGGTCTTCTTCGTGGTCGTCGACGCGGCGCGCTTGGACGTCGACGTCGTCACCCGTGCCGGCGGACGCGTCGTCGTGTAGCTGGGCGCCCGGCCACCGGCCCGGTCCGCGCCGGAGCGCGACGACACGGTGCCCTGCGTCCCGGTGGTCTTGGACTTGCTCGTCTTCGACGAGGACGACGAGGAGGAGCTCTGCTGGGTGATGACGATCCCGGCATCGGTCGAGCTCGAGCTCGACGTCCCGGGCTGGGCGGCGGCGGCTTCGACCTGCACGCCCCGGTCGGGGGCGTCCCCGATGACGTTCATCGCGACGACACCGGCGATCGCGGTGACGAGGACCCCGGCGGCGGCGCCGAGCACGGGCAGTCGTAGATAGGCCGGGCGTGGTTCCCGGTGACTTCCGACGTACTGCATTTCCGTCCTTCCGACGCCCCAAGTTGAGGCTCGTCGCCGTGGACGCTACCCCCGACGTCCAGCGGTATGCCAGTTGCTTGAGCCTGGCTTAACGTTCGTCGGCCGTTCACCCGAGCCCGTTGCGACGCCTTCGCGCGGGTCGTCCGGTTGGTCACCGCGTGTTGCTCACCGCGTGTCGGGGCCCGTCCGGCGCACGGGGGACCTGCGTCCTTGGCCCCGGCGCGTGCACCGTCCAGGGTTGGGGGCGTGAAGGAGTTCCTCAACTTCCTCGCGGGCCAGGACCCGTACGCGGCGCTCGACGGCGACGACCTCGAGCGGCTCGCGCACGCCGTCGAGGCCGAGTACTTCACGGCCGGGACGACGGTCGTCGCCGAGGGGGCCGAGCCGCTGGACCACCTCTGGGTCGTCCGCACCGGGGCCGTCGAGGTCGTCGACCGCGGCCGGGTCGTCGACCTGCTCGGGCCGGGGGACACCTTCGGCCACGTGTCGCTGCTGTCCGGGCTGCCGCCCGCGCTCGCCGTCCGGGCCGCCGAGGACACCCTCTGCTACCGCCTGCCCGACCACCGGACGCTGCTCGCGCACCCCGAGCGGCTGCGCTTCGCCTTCTACGGCACGGACGTGCGGCGCGACCGGCTCACGGGTGCGGACGGCGGGTTCGCCGACCGGGCGCACGCACCGGTGAGCCGGTACGTGCGGCCCGTGCCGCGGTGCGCACCGGATCTGCCGGTCCGGGAGGTGGCCGCGCTCATCAGCGACTCCGGGCAGTCGTGCGCGCTCGTCGACTACCCCGACGGCGTCGCCGGGATCGTCACGGACAACGACTTCCGCCGCCGCGTCGGCTCCGGCGAGGTGGGCGTCGACGAGCCCGTCGACCGGCTCGTGACCCGTCCGGTGCTCACGGTCAACGCCTCGACCCCGGTCGCGACGGCCTTCCTCGAGATGGTCGAGCACGGCGTCCACCACCTCGTCGCGGTCGACCGGACGGGCCGCCCGCTCGGGGTCGTCCGGGTCGTCGACCTCGCCTCCGCCGAGGTCCGCGACCCGCTCGTCGTCCGGGCGGCCGTCGACTCGGCGTCCGACCTCGCCGCCCTCGGCGACGCCTGCCGGCTGCTGCCCGCGACCGCCGTCGAGCTGTGGGACACCGGCGTCCCGCCGGAGCGGATCGGCGGCCTGCTCGCGGCGGTCGTCGACTCCGCGCTGCGCCGCCTCCTCCACCTCGACGCCGCCGTCGCGGACCCGGGCGTCCCGACGTCCTGGCTCGTGCTCGGCTCGCTCGCGCGCCGCGAGGTGCTGCCGAGCAGCGACGTCGACACCGCGGTCGTCTGGGACGGCGGCGAGGAGGCCGCGGACGCCGTCCGGTCGGCGGCGTCCCGGGTGCTCGACGACCTCGAGTCGTGCGGGCTCCAGCGCTGCGCGGACGGCGCCAACGCGAACACCCCGACCTTCTCGCGGCCCCTGGCGCGCTGGCGCTCGGACGTCGCCGGCATCGTCAAGGACCCCTCCGCCGAGGGCTCGCTGCTGCTCGCGACGATGCTCGCGGACAGCCGCCCGGTGAGCGAGGCCGCGCTCGGCCGCGAGGTGCTCGACGCGATGGTCGCGCCCGCGCGCAGCCCGCAGTTCCTCCACGCGCTCCTGGAGTACACCCTCGCCGCCCGGCCGCCGACGGGCTTCGTCCGCGACTTCGTCGTCGAGCACAGCGGTGAGCACCGCGGACAGCTCAACCTCAAGCGCGGCGGGCTGCGGCCGGTGACGTCGCTCGGCCGCTGGGTCGGCGTCGTCACGGGCGACGTCCGCGGGACGACGCCCGAGCGGCTGCGCCGCGGCGCCGCCGACGGTCTGCTGACGACGGACGAGGCGGAGACCCTCGTCGGGGCCTACCACCAGGTCTACGCGCTGCTCCTCGCCGAGGAGGTCGAGGCGATCCGGGCCGGCCGGCCGGCGAGCACCTACGTCGCCCCCGGCGACCTCGACTCGCTGACCCGGCGGCACCTGCGGGAGTCCTTCCGGGCGATCGGCCACGTCCAGGAGCGGCTGGAGTCCGAGTGGCAGCGCCGGCTCGGGTGAGCGCCCGGTGAGCATGCTGCGGCGCCTCACCGGGCGCGTGCCGGGCGGCCGGCCCCGGGCGATCCCCGGGTGGGACAGCCTCGACCTGCCGTGGCGGGAGGCCGAGCTCGCCGTCGTCGACCTCGAGCTCACCGGCCTCGACCTCAAGCGGGACGAGATCGTCAGCTACGGCGGGGTCGTCGTCCGCGGCGGCCGGGTCGTCGCCTCGACGGTCGTGTACGGGCTCGTGAAGCCGCGGATCCCGGTGACGGCGGAGAGCATCGCCATCCACGCCCTGCGCCCCGCCGACCTCGAGGACGCCCCCGGTCTGGACGCCTGCGTCGAGGCCCTCGCGGAGCTGCTGACCGGCCGGGTGCTCGTGGCGCACGCGGCCTGGGTCGAGCGCGCGTTCATCGGCCGGGCGTTCGGCGAGTTCGGGCTGCGCCTCGACGGGCCGGTCGTCGACACCGCGGCGCTGGCCCGGGAGCTGGGCCTGGCGCCGCGCGGAGCCGAGACGGAGCCCTCGCTCGAGGGCCTCGCGTCCGGGATCGGGCTGCCCCTGCACACGACGCACCACGCCGCCGGCGACGCCCTGACGACGGCGGGTCTGTTCCTCGCACTGGCCTCCCGGCTCGACCGCGCCGAGCCGCAGACCGTTCGCTCGTTGACGAACGTCTCGCACCGCCAGTCGCTCGGTGCCCAGCGCCGTCCGTTCCCGTTCTGACCCGCTCGGCTCCGGACCCGCGACCGGTGACCGCCCCGACGAGGGCGACCGCGTCAGGAACGGCCGACCGGTCGCGCGCCACCCGGGCAGGCACCCTCCGCGGGGGCGGGCGGGCGCGCCGTGCAGGGGCGCTCCAGGGCGGCCCCGACCTCGCTGAGCCCGTTCGCCGGCCGCCCCGCGAGGCTGCTCGCGCGGGACGGGTCGAGCCGGTCCAGCCAGGCGCCCAGGAGCGGCAGCCCGGAGCGACCCGCGTGCCGCCGGGCCGCTTCCAGGTAGCCGGCCGCGACCGCGGGCCGGTCCTCGGACGCCGCGACGACCGCGAGGTGCGCCGTCGCCGCCGTCGCCCGGGCGTCGGAGCCCAGCTCGCCCGCGGTCTCCCGCGCCAGGGTGAGGTACCCGCGGGCCCGGACCGGGTCGCGCTGGTCGAGCAGGGCGGTGCGGCCGGCGAGCAGCGCGAGGTCGGCGCGCACGCCGAGCAGCCGGCCGCGCTCCTGCGCGGAGAACCGGCACGAGCTCGCCCGGCCCGGNTGGACCGGCTCGACCCGTCCCGCGCGAGCAGCCTCGCGGGGGCGGGCGGGCGCTGCCGCCGCACCGGGCCGGGCCGCCCCGGAGGCGTGCGGGGCCGTCGGTCGAGAGGCCGTCACGGCGCTGCCGGCGTAGGCCGCGAGGAGGTCGCCGCCGGCGTCGAGGGCGGTGTCGCAGCGCGTCGCGAGCTCGAGCGAGCCGGGCTTCTCGCCTCGTTCGACCTGCCCGAGGTAGGTGAAGTCGTACGCCACCAGGGCCTGCAGCCCGCGCAGCGAGACGCCGTGCGCCGTGCGCGCCGCGCGCAGCGCCGCGCCCCAGTCCGCCTCGCCCACCTGTCGCCTCCCGGGTCCCGGTCCGCACCGCAGAGGCGCGGAGCACCTCAGAGGCTCAACGGTGGAGCCGGGGACCGCCGGTTGCCGGGACCAAGGTCCGTGGACCCGCCCGGTGTGCTGGCGGCCGGTGGGCCTACGGCCGCCCGTAGGCCCACCCGCAACAGGGGGCCGACCAGGCGGCCTGGACGAGCAGGCTGTCTCTTCGTGACTCTGCGAACACATCCCGTTGCATCCTGGCGGCGGCCGTGACGGCTGGGGCGATCCGCTGCGCGGCCGTGGACGACGCCGAGCGGGTCGGCTGGTTCGTCTCCCGGGCCGTCCTGGACGACCCCGTCGCCGGCTGGGTCGTCCCGGTGCCGCTGCACCGCCGCGAGATCCTGCCGCGCTACGTCGCGGCGGCGGCGCAGGCGGCCGTCGGGGCGGGCGCGGTCCACGTCGTCGGATCCTTCGAGGGCGTCGCGGTGTGGGTCGGCACGGCCGCCCCGGCGGCGCCCGGCCGGGGCGGCCCGGCGGCCGCCGGACCCTACGCGGACCGCTTCGAGGCCTGGGAGGCCGTCGTCCGCGCCGCCCGCCCGGTCGACCGGCCGCACCACCGCCTGGCGTTCCTCGCCGTCCGGGACGCCCTGCGCGGCCAGGGGATCGGCAGCGCCCTGCTCGAGGCGCAGCACACGCACCTGGACCGGCAGGGGCTCGGCGCCTACGCCTCGCCGACGACGGCCGAGGCCCGCCGGACGCTGCAGCGGTACGGCTACCACGACGTCGCCCCGCCGGTGCGCCCCACGGACGACGCGCCGCCGACCTGGCCGATGTGGCGGCCGCCGGGCGGCCTCGCGTGACCGGCTACCGGACGGCGTCCGCGGCGCGCGGTTCCGCGCCGTCCGGGCGGGCGAGCCGGAACCACACGTCCTTGCCGGAGTCCGGCCGCGGTGCCCAGCCCCAGGCGTCGGCGAGCGCCTCGACGAGCAGCAGCCCGCGGCCCGACTCGGCCAGGTCGAGGATGTCGTCGAGGTCCTCGCTCGGGCCGCCCTGGGCCGGGATGCGCTGCCCCGCAACGGGTTCGGCGGGCGATGCGTCGCCGATCCGGACGACGAGACCGTCCGCCCCGACCTGCAGCGCGAGGTCGATCGGCCCGTGCCCGTGGCGGACGGCGTTCGCGACGAGCTCGCTGACGAGCAGTGCTGCCGTCTCGAGGCAGTCCTCGTAGCCCCAGCGGGCCAGCGCGCCCGCGACGTGCCGGCGGGCGGCAGCCGCGGACTGCGGCCGGGCGCTGAGCCGCACGTGCACCGCGTCCGGCCCGTCGTCGTCCGGGCCGGAGCCCGCCGCGCACGGCGCGGTCACCCGCACGGCGAGCACCGCGATGTCGTCGTCGTGGGCGCCGTCCCGGCCCATGACCCGCAGCGCTGCGGCGCACGCGGCGTCGGCGGTGGCCGGACGGCTGCCGCGCAGCCCGGCCGAGAGCCGGTCGAGCCCGTCCTCGGCGGCGACGTCCCGGTCCTCGACGAGGCCGTCGGTGAACAGCAGGAGGCAGTCGCCGGCGCCGAGCCGGACCGTCGTGTCGGAGTACGCGGCCGGGTGCCCGACGCCGAGCGGCGGTCCCGGCACGACGTCCACGGCGACGGCGTCCTCCGGCCGGCCGCTGCCCGGGCCGCCGTTCGAGCGCACGAGCAGGGGTGGCGGGTGCCCGGCGCTCGCGACGACGGTCACCCCGGCGGCCGGGTCGTGGACGGCGTACAGGCACGTCGCGAAGCGGTCGTCGTCGAGGGCCGCCATGAAGCCCGCGAGGCGGCCGAGCACCTCGCGGGGCGGGTAGCCCTCGGTCGCGTAGGCGCGCAGCGCCGCCCGGAGCTGGCCCATGAGCGCGGCGGCGGTGGCGCCGCGGCCCATGACGTCGCCGACGCAGAGCCCGAGGCGGCCGTCGGGCAGCGGGACGACGTCGTACCAGTCACCGCCGACGAGCGTCCCGGCGCCGCCGGCGAGGTAGCGCCCGGCGACCTGGAGCCCGGGGACGACCGGCAGCGCCCGGGGCAGCAGGGCCCGCTGCAGGTCCGCGGCGAGGTCGCGCTGGCGCTCGTACGCGTCGGCGTTGGCGAGGGCGAGGGCGGCCCGGCGGCCGAGCTCGGTGAGGAACCGGGCCTCCCCGTCGCTGAAGGCGGTGCCGGTGAGCCGGTTGAGGGAGAGCACGCCGAGGAAGGCCCCGCCGGCGACGAGCGGGACGTGCACGCTCGACCGGGTCCCGAGGGCGCGGACGGCGTAGGTGGCGTCCGGGCGCCCCGCGAGGACCGTCTCGGTGAACGCGGCGTCGATGTTGCGGTGCACCTGCGTGCGGCCGGTCGCCCACGCCGTCCCCGGCCCCGGCCGGCCGCGCCGGACGTCGAGCCGGGCCAGGAGCGCGTCGAGCCGGGCCTGCGCCGCCGGGTCGCCGTGCCGTGCGGCCGCCGGCCGCAGGGCGTCCGCGGGCTCGGCCACCGGGGCCAGCACGAAGGCGAGGTCGGCGACGTCCGGCACGACGAGCCCGAGCAGCACGTCGAGCACGTCCTGGCGGCGCAACGACTCCGACAACGTGATCCCGGCCTCGGCGAGCGTCGCGGCCCGCCGCCGCTCGGCGGCCTCGGCGGCGAAGAGCCGGGCGTTGTCGACGGCGAGCGCGGCGCGGGCGGCGAGGATCTCGACGACGGCCAGCTCGCGGCGGCCGAAGGGCCGGCCGGACGCACCGGTCATGCTCACGGTGAGGGCGCCGATGACGTGGCCGCGGGCGACGAGCGGCACGACCGCCCCGGCCCGGTTGTCGAGGGCGGCGAAGAGGGCGGCGAGCTCGGGGTCCCCGGCGGCGCGCGCGGCCTCGAGCTCCGGGGTGAGCCGCTCGAGGAGGAGCGAGGCCCCGGCGGCGATGGCACGCGGGACGACGGAGGCTCCCGGCCGGCGTGCGTCGAGCTCGCTCATCCGCCAGAGCAGGTGCTGCTGGTCCGGGTCGCGGTGCGCGACGGCGGTCCGCACCCGGCGGCGCTCGATCTCGCCGAGCACGTCGGGGGCGTCGGCGACGTCCTGCTCGGCCGCGAACCGGTCGGGGTCGTCGCCGGGCCGGGCGACGAGCGGGCCGTCACCGTCGACGAGGTCCAGGGCGCACCAGTCGGCGAGCGCCGGGACGACCGCCGCGACGACCCGGCGCAGCGCCTCGTCGATGTCGAGGCTCGTCGACAGGTCCTCGCCGACCCGTTCGAGCACGGCGAGCGCCGCCAGTGCGTGGGCGCCGTCGTCGGGTGCGGGGGGAGGCTCTGCGGGCATGACTCTCCATCGCCGGCCCCCGAGGCTGGACGTGTCACCGCCTCGCGGCAATGACACTCCGAGCATGGATGAACACCACAGGTGACAGCAAGGACATCCCCGGAGAATGGCCCGAAGGGCCCACCTCGTACCGACGCCCCCGGACGGTCGGGCGTCCGGGGGCGTCGGCCAGGGTGTCGGCCAGCTGTTCGGCCAGGTGCTCGTCCGGGCGGGTTCAGCCCTTGCGCTTGCGGATCTCCGCGTTGACCGCCGGGACGATCTCGTGCAGGTCGCCGATGACGGCGTAGTGCGCCTTGGTCACCATCGGCGCCTCGTCGTCGGTGTTGATCGCGATGATCGTCTTCGCCGACGACATGCCCGCCCAGTGCTGGATCGCACCGCTGATGCCGCACGCGAGGTAGAGGTCCGGCGACACCCGGCTGCCGGTCTGGCCGACCTGCTCGTGGTGCGGGCGCCAGCCGAGGCTCGTGACGACGCGGGAGACGCCGAGCGCACCGCCGAGCAGCTCGGTGAGCTCGAGCAGGTCGCCGAACTGGTCGGCGCCGCCGACCCCGCGGCCCGCGCCGACGACGACGCGCGACGTCGTGAGCGCCCCGCTCTCGTTGACGACGGGCTCGGAGCGGACGACCCGGGCCACGAGGTCGGCGTCGGTGAGCGCGGGCGCGAACGTCGACACGGACGGCGAGGACGGCGCCGCGGCCGGCGCCGGGTCGACGGCGTGCCCGGCCATCGTCACGAGGGCGGGCGCCCCGGCCGCTCCGGACAGGTGCACCTCCTCGAGCGCCGCGCCGCCCATGACCTGCCGCCGGACGACGAGGGTCCCGGCCGTCCCGGCGTCGGCCGTCACCGCGTTCGCGGCCATCGACAGGTCGAGGCGGGCCGCGACGTGCGCGAGCACCTCGTTGCCGCGCGGGCTCGCGGCGGCGAGCAGCGTGGTCGCGCCGGTGGCCTTCGCCGCGTCGACCGCGGCCGCGGCCCAGGCCGCCGCCGAGTACGCCGCGAGGCGGTCGTCGTCGGCGTGGTGCACGGCCGAGACGCCGTGCGCCGCAAGGCCTTCGAGGGTCACCGCCGGGTGCGGCCCGACGACGAGCGCCTGGACGTCGCCGTCACCGGACGCCGCGATCCCGCGGGCGAAGGTGAGGGCCTCCGCGGACAGCAGCTCGACGCCGTCCGCCTGGGTCTCCACGAGGACGAGGATCATCGCCCGACCACCCCGATCTGCTCGAGCACGTCGACGAGGGCCGGCGCGGCGTCCGCGCCCTCGCCGAGGATCTGCACCTGGCTCGGCTGCTCCGGCGGCAGGTGCAGCCGCACCCGCCCGGAGCCGGCCGGTTCGAACCCCGGCGTGACGTTCTCGACCGGGGCCTTCTTCGCCTTGATCCGGCCCGGCAGCGACGGGTAGCGCGGCGTGATGCCGCCCTCCTTGACCGTCAGCACGGCGGGCAGCGGCACGTCGAAGTGCTCGACGCCGTCCGGTCCGTCGCCGAGCGCGGCCACCCGGCCGCCCTCGACGCTGAACGACCGGACGCCGGTGACGACGGGCCAGCCGAGCCGGTACGCCAGCCGGATCCCGACCTGGAAGTCGCCGGTGTCGGCAGCGTCGTTGCCGAGGAGCACGAGGTCGACGGCGTCGTCCGAGCCGGCCCGCGCCCCGACGACGTCCGCGACCGCCCGGGCGACGTCCGCCGGACCGAACGCGTCGCTGTCGGCGACGACGTGCACGGCGCTCTTCACGCCCATCGCGAGGGCGTCGCGGAGCTGCTCGAGCGCGTCCTCCGGGCCGACGGTGAGCACGGCGGCGGTGCCGCCGTGCGTCTCGACGAGCTGGACCGCCGCCTCGACGGCGCACTCCTCGTGCGGGCTCGTCGTGTAGCCGACGTGCCGGGTGTCGACGCCCATGGCGTCGTCGGTCAGCGTCACGGCCGACGACGCGGCCGGGACGCGCTTGATGCAGACGAGGGTGTTCATGCGCTCAGCCCCTGATCCGTGCGTTCTCGGGGTCGAACAGCGGCGTCGCGTCGGTGGCCGCGACGGTCACCGGGTACTGCTCGCCGAGGTACTCGACCTTGTACGAGGCGCCCACCACCGCGTGCGACGGCGGCAGGAACGCCATGAGGACGTGCTTGCCGAGGCTCGGTGCCGAGCCCGCCGACGTCACGTACGTGGGGCGGCCGTGCGCGTCCCGGATCAGGCTGCCGTCGGCCGCGAGGATCGGCTCGCCGCCGAGCATGTAGCGCTTCACGCCCGTGGACGACGTGTGGTCGTCGACCGTGAGCGAGCAGAGCACGGTGACCGGCTCGGCGTCGCGCTGCTTCAGGTAGGCCGCCTTGCCGACGAACTCCGCGTCCTTGACCTTCGGCCGCTGCATGCCGACCTCGATGATGTTCCGCTCGGTGTCGAGCTCGGTGCCGTAGGCCCGGTAGCCCTTCTCCAGGCGGCCCGTCGTCCCGTAGACGCCGATGCCGACGGGCACCGCACCGTGCGGCGCGCCGGCCTCCAGGAGCAGCGACCACAGCCGGGCGCCGGTCTCGAAGGGCACGTAGAGCTCCCAGCCGAGCTCGCCGACGTACGAGATCCGCGAGGCGAGCACGAGCAGCGAGCGCACCTCGATCGTCCGGCAGTCGCCGAACTTGAAGGCGGCGTTCGACAGGTCGTCGCGGGTCAGCGACTGGAGGATCTCGCGGGCCTTCGGGCCCCAGATCCCGATCGTCGTGAACGCCGAGGTCTGGTCGACGACGTACGCGCCGCCGTCCGCCGGCATGTGGTCCTCGAACCACTTGCGGTCGGCGTTGCCGTGCGCGCCGCCGGTGACGACGCGGAACTGGTTGCGGCCCAGGCGCATCACGGTGAGGTCGGCCTTGAAGCCGCCGTTCGGCGTGAGCACCGGGGTGTAGACGACGCGGCCGTCGGCGACGTCGACGTTGAGGACGACGATGCTCTGCACCGCCTCGCACGCCTTCGGCCCGACGACGTCGAACATGCTGAAGGCCGTGAGGTCGACGATGCCGGCCGCGTCGCGCATCGCGAGGTGCTCGGCGTTGATGATCGGCGACCACCAGCGGGAGTCCCACTCCGCCTCGCGCGGCATGACGGCGTCGCCGTACTTCTCGACGAGCGGCGCGTTGCTCTCGTACCACCACGGCCGCTCCCAGCCGGCGGTCTCGTGGAAGACCGCGCCGAGCGCCTTCTCCTGCTCGTGCATCGGCGACAGCCGCACGTCGCGGTTGCTCGACCACTGCTCGCCCGGGTGGACGATGCCGTACGTCTTGTTGAACGCCTCGGAGGTGCGCGCCCTGACGTGCTCGCGGGTGCGCTGGTGCGGGTAGAACCGGGCGATGTCGCTGTGGTGGAGGTCGATCTCGCTCTCGCCCTCGACGATCCACTCGGCGACGGCCCGCGCGGTGCCGGGGCCCTCCTTGACCCAGACGGCGGCGGCCGACCACAGGCCCTTGACCTCGGGGGTCTCGCCGAGGATCGGGAAGCCGTCGGGGGTCAGCGAGAGCAGACCGTTGATCGCGTAACGGATCCCGGCGTTCTCGTCGCCGAGCAGCTCCGGCATGAGCTCGAGCGCCTGCTCGAGCTGCGGGTCGAAGTCGTCGCTCGTGAAGGGCAGCTCGGTCGGGGAGAGCGCGGACTGCTCGATCGACGGGATGTCCTCCGGGTCCCAGAGGATCGGCCGGTGCGCGTAGGAGCCGACCTCCATGTCGCCGCCGTGCTGGCGCTCGTAGCAGAAGGTGTCCATGTCCCGGATGATCGGGAAGTTGATCTCGCCGGGCAGGCCCTGGAACGCGGCGATCGGGCCGACCGAGATCATCTGGTGGACGGCGGGCGTCAGCGGGATGTGTGCGCCGGCCATCCGGGCGATCTTCGGGCTCCACACGCCGCAGGCGATGACGAGCACCTCGCACTCGATGTCGCCCTGCGACGTCCGGACGCCCTTGACCCGGCCGTCCACGACGTCGACGCCGAGCACCTCGGTGTTCGGGACGCTGACGAGCGCGCCCATCTCCACGGCCTTCTCACGCATGAGGGTACCGAAGCGGACCGACTCGACGACCCCGACGGACGGCGTCCAGAAGCCGCCGACGATCACCTCGGGGTCGAGGAACGGGACCTTCTCCTGGACCTCCTTCGGGGTGACGATCTCGGACTCGATGCCCCAGGCCTTGGAGCTCGTGATGCGCCGGGCGAGCTCCTGCATGCGGGCCTCGGAGCGGGCCACCTCGTAGCCGCCGGACTGCGTGAAGCAGCCGTACTCGGTGTACTGCTTCACCGAGTCGCGGGTGATGTCGGTCATCTCCCGGGAGTGGTCGACCGGGAAGATGAAGTTGCTCGCGTGACCGGTGGAGCCGCCGGGGTTCGGCAGCGGGCCCTTGTCGATCTGCACGATGTCGCGCCAGCCCAGGCGTGCCAGGTGGTAGGCGAGGCTGTTGCCGACGATTCCGGCGCCGACGACGACCGCTCGGGCGCGGGCGGGCAGGGCACTCATGTCAGGTCCTTCCGCGGTGGGTCCCGCTGTTCTCGGCGCCGGGGCGGCGCTGCTGGCATCACGTGCTGGGTGTTGCGCAATAAGAAACGGCAAGCGCCATACGGAACGACTACCAAGGATGCCAAGTCCACGCCGTGCGTCAAGCCTGAGTCCGGTCACAGTGTGCGGACGGGGCAAAACAGGGGCGTCCTCCCATGGGGGCGTCCCGCCGACACCGAGGTTCGGCGGGGCGCCCCCATGGGAGGACGCCGGCGGGCCGGGGCCCGCGGTGGTGCTGCGTGCTGTGCGCGTCAGTCCCGGGGGGCGCGCTGCGCGGGGGTCCGCACGGTGACCGACGGGTCGGACGACGCCCGCCGCACCTGGGACAGCGCGAGGGTGTCGGCCGCGGCGGGCTTGCGCTCCCGGCCGGCCCGCTCGACGGTGTCGACGAGCCCGGCGAGGGTGGTGAGCACCTGGTGCGGGGAGACGTCCGGCGGCAGGGTCACCCGGGTCTCGAGCCCCGGGCCCTCGACGACGAGGCGGGTCGTGGCGGTCGGCGGCCGCCGGAAGACGCAGAGGCAGATGGCCTGCGCCAGCGTCGGGAGCTGGTCCTTGAGGTCCCTCGTCGACGAGACGCCGGTGACGACGTCGAGGCCGTCGATGCTCACCGTCAGGGTCACGCTGTCGCTCGGGACGGCGGGGACCAGGTCCTCCTCGCGGAGCGCTGCGAGAACGTCGGATGGAACGTGGAGCTCAACTGAGGTCACGACACGACTCCGTCGTCATGGGGCTAATTGCCAGCGAAATGGGCTGACCGGAAGATAACGACGGACACTACAAGTAGTTGGCGGGTATTTACCCTCAGTAACACGGTGAGATCCCCCGAACACCTGAGGTCGTGTGCGCAATCCGACACGCCGCACTGTCGGCGACGAGTCTTCTGAGTCTCTCGGGACTGTCGGGGCGCTTGTGGTGAAAGGGGCTGCTGCGGCGACAGAGCGTGAGACCGGGGCGGTCGGTCGATCCCCGACGGGTCGCGGCGTCCCTCGCGCGGGTGCGGGCAGCCCTAGCGGGAGTCCTGGACGCGGTCGTCCGACCGCGGCGCGAACCACTCGTCCCGCAGCTCGACGGCCTCGGCCGGTGCGGCGTCCCACGGCCCCGGCATGGCCACGGCGGTCCCGCCGGACGCCAGCTCGACCCCGGTCCCGCCGTCCGGCCGGCCGCACACGCACGCGGCGGCGTACGCCCAGCCCGGTGCCAGCTCCCAGCGGGCCCAGATCCCGGCGCGGCCGGCGTCGTAGGACGCGCCCCAGGAGTCGGCGACGGCCGCGACGATCTGCAGGCCCCGGCCGCCGGAGCGTTCCCACTCGTCCGGCCCGGCCGCCGTCGCCGCCCGCAGCGCGCGGCGGGGCGGACCGGTCCCGGCGTCGCTGACGAGGATCTCGAGGGTCCCCGAGTCCACCGTGATCCGGCACGCGGCGTCGCCCGGGGAGTGCACGAGCGCGTTCGTCACGAGCTCGTTGAGCACGAGCAGCGCCCTGTCCAGCTCGCCGTCGAGATCCCATCGGCGGAGCACCTCGGCGGCCCACCGCCGGGTCAGGCGCGGCGACTGCGGATCGGCGACGAGGTCGCGTCGTGCCACGCGGCACACGGCCGCATCACATCCTCTCGGGCCGGCCTGTCGGTCGTTCGGTCGTGCCGGACCAATGCACCCCGGAACGGTCCTTCGCGCATCTCGGGCGGTCCCCCCGGGCGCCCGGGCAGCGACCGGGTCAGGGGACGAACCGGTACCCGAGCCCCGGGTCGGTCACGAGGTGCCGCGGGTTCGACGGGTCGTCCTCGAGCCGGTCGCGCAGCTGCTTCATGTACTGGCGCAGGTAGTGCGTCTGCTTCTCGTACGTCGGCCCCCAGACCTCGCGGAGCAGCGTCCGCTGGCCGACGAGACGGCCGGGGCTGCGCACGAGCATCTCCAGCAGCCCCCACTGGGTCGGTGTGAGGTGGACGGTGGTCCCGTCGTCCGCGCGGGCGGTCCGGTCCTCGACGTCGACGGTGAACCGGCCGAGCCGCACCGGATCGGCCGGCAGGCTCGGTGCGTGCCGCCGGGCGACGGCCCGCAGCCGGGCGAGCAGCTCCTCGACGTCGAACGGCTTGGTCACGTAGTCGTCGGCCCCGGCGTCGAGCGCCGCGACCTTCTGCCGGGCGTCGAGCCGGCCGGACAGCACGAGGATCGGCACCGGTGACCAGCCGCGCAGCGAGCGGACGACGTCGACGCCGTCGACGTCCGGGAGCCCGAGGTCGAGGACGACGACGTCCGGGTGCTCCGCGGGGACGGCGGCCAGCCCGCCCCGGCCGTCCGCGGCGGAGACGACCTCGTAGCCGCGCGCCCGCAGCAGGATCGCCAGCGTGCGCCGCAGGGCCGGCTCGTCGTCGACGACGAGCACCTTCGTCATGCCGGGCTCCCGGTGGTCGTGATGGCGTCGGCGGCCGGGAGCGGCTCCCGGACGGCGGGCAGGGTCACGGTCATCGTCAGCCCGCCGCCCGGGGTGTGCTCCGGGGTCAGGCTGCCACCGAACGCCTCGACGAGCCCGCGGGACAGGGCCAGCCCGAGGCCCACGCCGGTGCCCGCGTCGGTGTCGCCGAGCCGCTGGAACGGCAGGAAGATCCGGTCCCACTCGGTGCTCGGGACCCCGGGCCCGGAGTCGACGACGCGGATCTGCACCTCGCCGCCGTGCTCGCTCGCGCGCACGACGGGCGGCGCCCCCGGCGGGCTGTGCCGCAGGGCGTTGGCGAGGAGGTTCACGAGGACCCGCTCGAGGAGCGCGGGGTCGACCGTGACCGCCGGGACCCCGTCGGCCACCCGGACGGCGACCTCGCGACCGGCCGGTCCGAGGTCGTCGAGCACCTGCGGCAGCACGTCGGCGAGGTCGACGACCTCGAGGGTCATCGCGAGCGCCCCGGCCTGGAGCCGGCTCATGTCGAGGAGGTTCTCGACGAGCCGGCCGAGCCGCGCGAGGGAGGAGCCGGCGTCGTCGAGCAGCGTCGTCCGGTCGGCGTCGTCGAGCATGCCGCCGTGCGTCCGCAGCGTCTCGACCGCGGTCGTCGCCGTCGCGAGCGGGGTGCGCAGGTCGTGGCTCACGGCGTCGAGCAGGGCGGTGCGCAGCCGGTCGATCTCGGCGAGCGGCCCGGCCTGCGCCGCCCGGGCGGCGAGCCGTTCCTGGGTCAGCGCGACGGCGGCCTGCGCGGCGAACGCCTCGACGAGCCGGCGGTCCGCGGCGTCGAGCGGGCGCCCGGTGAGCGCGAGCGAGAGGTCGGCGTCGGGGCCGGGGACGGTCACCTCGACGTCGCCGTCCGCGGGCCGGGTCGCGGGCCGGTCGCCGACGGCCGTGACGACCTGCCAGGCGTCGGGGTCGGCGGCGCCGCGGCCGACCCGCTCGAGGAGCGTCACGCCGGTGAGCCCGAACGTCTCCCGGAGCTGGTCGAGCAGCGCCGGCAGCGGCCGGCTGCCGCGCAGCACGCTGCCCGCGAGGGTGGACAGGGTCTCGGCCTCGGCCCGCGCCCGGGCCGCCTCGGTCGTCCGCCGGGCGGCGAGGTCGACGACGGTCGCCACGGCGAGCGCCACGACGAGGAAGACCGACAGGGCGAGGACGTTCTCCCGCTCCGCGATGGTGAACAGCCCCACCGGCGGGGTGAAGAAGAAGTTGAGCAGGCCGAAGGCGCCCAGCGCCGCGAGCACGGCGGGGCGCCGTCCGCCGACGAGCGCGACGGCGACGACGGCCGCCAGCATGACGAGGATGTCGCTCGGCAGCGACAACGTGCCGCCGAGCGCGAGCAGCCCGGCCGTCAGCAGCGGCAGCCCGAGCAGGGTGAGCGCGTACCCGGCGGCCCGGCGGCGCCCGGAGAGGGCGCTGCGCCGTCCCGGGTCCGGCCGGGCGCCGGACGTCGCCTCGTGGGTCACGAGGTGGACGTCGATCGTGCCCGAGCGGGCGGTCGTCGTCGCGACCGTCCCGGGCGAGAGCAGGTGCGCGAGGCGGCCGCGGCGGCTGGCCCCGAGGACGAGCTGGGTCGCGTTGACGCCGCGGGCGAAGTCGAGCAGGGCGGTCGGCACGTCCCCGCCGACGACCTGGTGGTACGTCCCCCCGACGGCCTCGACGAGCAGGCGCTGCCGGGCGAGGTGCGCCGGGTCTGCGCCGGCCAGGCCGTCGTTGCGGGCGACGTGGACGGCGAGCAGGTCCGCCCCCTTGCTCCGGTCGGCGATCCGGGCCGCCCGCCGCACGAGGGTCTCGCCCTCGGGGCCGCCCGTCAGGGCGACGACGACCCGTTCCCTGGCTTCCCAGGTGGTGTCGATGGAGTGCGCCGCGCGGTACCGGTCGAGCTCGTCGTCGACCTTGTCGGCGACCCAGAGCAGGGCGAGCTCGCGCAGCGCGGCGAGGTTCCCCACCCGGAAGTACGTGCCGAGCGCGGCGTCGACCCGGTCGGCCGGGTACACGTTGCCGTGCGCCATCCGGCGGCGCAGCGCCTCGGGCGTGGAGTCGACGAGCTCGATCTGCTCGGCGGCCCGGACGACGGCGTCCGGGACCGTCTCGCGCTGGGTGGTGCCGGTGATCTGCCGGACGACGTCGTTGAGCGACTCCAGGTGCTGCACGTTGAGCGTCGTGATGACGGTGATCCCGGCGTCGAGGAGCAGCTCGACGTCCTGCCATCGCTTGGCGTTGCGCGAGCCGGGCACGTTCGTGTGCGCGAGCTCGTCGACGAGCGCGACCTGCGGGCGCCGGGCGAGGACGGCGTCGACGTCCATCTCGGTGAACGTCACCCCGCGGTGCACGAGGGTGCGCCGCGGCACGAGGTCGAGCCCGTCGACGAGCGCCGCGGTCTGCGCCCGGCCGTGGGTCTCGACGAGGGCGACGACGACGTCGGTGCCGCGTTCCGCCCGCCGGTGCCCCTCCTCGAGCATGCGGTACGTCTTGCCGACGCCAGGCGCGGCGCCGAGGTAGACGCGCAGCTCTCCGCTGGTCATGGCAGCAGTCTCCACCCCTGCGATCGCGCCGCCTCCGCGATTTCTACGCGATCCCTACGCCGGACGTCACCCCGGTCACAGCGCCGGCTGACCCCGCGTGCCTACCGTCGGGACGTGTCCACGACAACGGGTGTGCGCGAGTGGTTCCTGGACGGGATGCCGCAGCGTGCCGGCGGGTCCGCGGGGGGTCCGCCGGCCCCGGAGGAGCAGATGCACCGCCGGCCCTGGTGGCAGGTCATGTGCCTCACCGGGGTGGACTACTTCTCGACGCTGGGCTACCAGCCGGGCATCGCGGCGCTCGCCGCCGGCGCCGTCGCCCCGATCGCGACCCTCGTGCTCGTCGCCCTCACCCTGCTCGGCGCGCTGCCGGTCTACCGCCGGGTCGCGACCGAGAGCCCGCACGGCGAGGGCTCGATCGCGATGCTCGAGCGGATCCTGCCGTGGTGGCGCGGCAAGGTCTTCGTCCTGGTGCTCCTCGGGTTCGCTGCGACCGACTTCGTCATCACGATCACGCTCTCGGCCGCGGACGCGACGGCGCACATCCTCGAGAACCCGCTGGTGCCGCACGTTGACCGCGGCCTCGCCGTCCCGGTGACGCTCGTCCTCGTCGCTGCGCTCGGGGTGGTCTTCCTGCGCGGCTTCCGGGAGGCGATCGGGATCGCCGTCGTCCTCGTCGTGACCTACCTGTCGCTCAACGCCGTCGTCATCGGCGTGGGGCTCTGGCACGTCGTGGAGCACCCGGAGGTGTTCGGCGCGTGGACCCGGCTGCTCGCCGTCCAGCACCCCGACCCGTTCGCGGTCGTCGTCGTCGCGCTCGTCGTCTTCCCGAAGCTGGCCCTGGGCCTGTCCGGGTTCGAGACCGGGGTCGCCGTCATGCCGCAGGTCCGCGGCCTGCCGACGGACACCGAGAAGGACCCGGCCGGCCGGATCGCCGGCACCCACCGGCTGCTCACGACGGCCGCCGTCCTCATGAGCTTCTACCTCGTGCTGTCGTGCCTCGTGACGACGCTGCTCATCCCGGCGGCGCAGTTCGCGGACGGCGGCGACGCGAACGGCCGCGCGCTGGCCTACCTCGCGCACGAGTACCTCGGCCCGGTGTTCGGCACCGTCTACGACGTGAGCACCATCGCGATCCTCTGGTTCGCCGGGGCCTCGGCGATGGCCGGGCTGCTCAACCTCGTGCCGCGCTACCTGCCGCGCTACGGGATGGCCCCGCGCTGGGCCCGCGCGGCCCGCCCGCTCGTGGTGGTCTTCACCGGGGTCGCCTTCTTCATCACGTGGGTCTTCGACGCGGACGTCGACGCGCAGGGCGGTGCCTACGCGACCGGCGTGCTCGTGCTCATGACGTCCGCGTCGGTCGCCGTGACGCTCTCGGCGCGGCGCCGCCGGCGGCCGCTCGCGACCGGCCTCTTCGGTGCCGTCTCGGCGGTCTTCGCCTACACGACCCTGACGAACGTCGTGGAGCGCCCCGACGGCCTGAAGATCGGCGGTCTGTTCATCCTCGCGATCGTCGTCGTGTCGCTGCTGTCCCGGGCCGGCCGGGTCTTCGAGCTGCGCGGCGCCGGGATCACCTTCGACGCGAACGCGACGGCGTACATCGAGGGCGCCGCGAAGTGCGGCACGCTGCGGTTCGTCGCCCACGACCCGACGGAGCGGACGGCGCAGGTGTACCGCGACTCGACCGTCCGGGTCCGCGCCGACAACGACATCCCGCGCTGGGCGCCGCTCGTGTTCGTCGAGGTCACGGTCGTCGACGCCTCGGACTTCGAGACGTCGCTCGAGGTCCGCGGCGAGGAGCGGTTCGGGCACCGCATCCTCACGGTCCGCAGCTCGGTGGTGGCGAACACCCTCGCCGAGGTGGCGCTCGCCGTCCGCGACCGCACCGGCCTCGTCCCGCACGTCTACTTCCGCTGGACCGAGGGCAGCCCGTTCACCAACCTCCTGCGGTTCCTCTTCGTCGGCGCCGGCGAGATCGCCCCCGTGACCCGCGAGGTGCTCCGCGAGGCGGAGCCCGACCCGGCGAGGCGGCCGCGGGTGCACGTCGGCTGAGCGCGAGGACCAGGGGCACCTGCCCGGCGGGTGTGCTAGTCAGTCTGTCTTGCTACCGGACCTCTAGGTAGGTAGCCTGCCTAGCCATGTCGGACGTGACGAAGGGCTTCCCCGGCCCGCTGCTCCACGGCTTCCTCGACCTGTGCCTGCTCGGGCTGCTCGTCGCGGAGCGGGACTACGGGTACGGGCTCGGCCAACGGCTCGGTGCCGCGGGGTTCGGCGAGGTCCCCGGCGGCACCCTCTACCCGGCGCTCCTGCGGCTCGAGCGGGGCGGGCTCGTCGAGGTCGCCTGGGAGGCCTCCGACAGCGGTCCCCGGCGCAAGTACTACGCCGTGACCCCGGCCGGGCGCGAGGCCTTCCAGGAGCAGGCCGACCGCTGGGCCGCGTTCAGCCGCAGCGTCGACACCGTTGTGGCACAGGCGGTCCCGGCCGCACCGGGGCGGTCCGCGTGAGCGCCGCGGTGCACTGGGAGACCGACCTCGCGCGGGCGCTCGTCGCGCTCGGCGTCGAGCCCGCGCAGGCCGCGCGGCTCGCGCAGGACAGCGTCGCCGAGGCCCGGGACGCCGCGGCGGCACCCCCGGACCTCTACGGCCCGGCGACGGTCTACGCGCGCACCCTGGCCGGTGCGCTGCGCGGTCCGGGCCCGGACGACGCGGCAACGGCGGAGGCACCGGTCGCACCGCGGGGGCCGGTCGTCCTGAGGCTGCGCGGTGTCGGCAAGCGGTACCGGCGCCGCGTCGTCCTCGACGGGGTCGACCTCGAGCTGCGGGCCGGCGAGGTCGCCGCCGTCGTGGGCGCCAACGGCTCGGGCAAGTCGACGCTGCTGCGGATCTGCGCCGGCCTGACGCGGGCGTCGTCCGGCCGGGTCGAGCGCGTCGGCGCCGTCGGCTACGTGCCCCAGGAGGGCGGCGTCGTCGGTCAGCTCACCCCGGCCGAGCACTTCGAGCTGCTCGGGGCCGCGGCCGGGATCGGGGCCGGCCGGGCCCGGTCGACGGGCGGGCACCTCGCGACCCGGCTCTCGTGGCGGCCGGACCCCCGCCTCGTCGCGGAACGGCTCTCGGGCGGCACCCGGCAGAAGCTCAACCTCGTGCTCGGTGAGCTGCACGCGCCGGACCTGCTGCTCCTCGACGAGCCGTACCAGGGGTTCGACCAGGGCTCCTACGTCGACTTCTGGGAGCAGGTCTACACCTGGCGGGACGCCGGGAAGGCGGTGCTCGTCGTGACCCACCTGCTCCACGAGCTGGACCGGGTCGACCACGTCGTCGACCTCGGCACCGGAGACCCGCGGTGAGCCGGCCGATCCGCGCGCTCGGCGTCGTCGCCCGGCTCACGGTCCGCGAGGTGCTGCGCCGCCGGACGGTCGTGGCGCTCGTCGTCCTGCTCCCGCTGGCCTTCTACACGGCGCGCCGCGACCTCCAGGGGCAGTCGATCCGGATGCTCGCCCTGGGCCTGGGCTGGGCGGTGTCGACGCTGGCCCTCTTCACCGCCTCGGCGGCGCGGTCGTTCGACCTGCGGCTACGGCTCACCGGCATTGCCCGGCCGGTGCCGGGTCTCGGCCGACAGGTCGCGATGACCGGGTGCGGGCTCGTCCTCGCGGCCGGGTACGCCGTCCTCGTCGCCCTCGACCAGGACGTGCGGCGGCCCTGGGCGGTCGTCCTGCTGCTCGTGACGACGGTCCTCGTCGCGGCGCCGCTCGGTGCCGTCGTCGCGACCGTGCTGCCGCGCGAGCTCGAGGGCGCGCTCGCGCTGCTCATCGTGCTGGCGACGCAGATGCTCGCCGACCCGGCGGGGAACCTCGCGAAGGTGCTGCCGTTCTGGTCGACGCGGGAGATCGGCACGTACGCGATCGACGGCACCGACGGCGGCTACCTCGCCCGCGGGCTCACCCACTTCGCCGTGACCTGGCTGCTGCTCACGGGTCTGGCCGTGCTGGCGGCGGGGGTCCGGCTGCGGCTCGTGCGGCTGCCCGCACCGGTCGCGGACGACGTCACGCGAGCGGGTGCAGGTCCGTGGTGAAGCCGGTGCCGAACACCTGGCGCGACCGCAGTCCCGTCCCGGTGCCGGGGTAGCGCAGCAGCCGCCCGGTCGCGACGTCGACGGCCAGCAGGTCGTTCCGGCCGTCGCGGTCGACGTCGCCGGCCCCGACGAGGTCCCGCATCGCGTCCCAGCCCGAGGCGCCGATCCGGACCCGCGGCCGGAACCCCGCGGTGGTCCCGGATCCCTTGCCGCGGTAGAGGAACAGCTCGCCCGTGGCGTTCTTCCGGGCCACCAGGTCCGGGTGCCCGTCCCGGTCGAGGTCGCCGACGCCGGCCAGCTCGCCCATCGACGCCCAGGTCAGGCCGACGAGCCGGCGCGCCCCGAGGGACGTCCCCCGGCCCGGCACGAGGTAGAGCCGCCCGGTGGCCTTCTCGATCGCCACGAGGTCGCGGTACCCGTCGCCGTCGAGGTCGCCGACCCCGGTGATCTCGCGCATCCCCGCCCAGCGCGGCCCGCCGATCTGCACCGGTGCGCGCAGCGCCGTCCCGGTGCCGCGGAACAGCAGGAGTCGGCCCGACGTCCGCGAGCGGGCGACGACGTCGTCGTAGCCGTCACGGTCGAGGTCGCCGACCCGGGTCGTCGCGTCGTAGCGGCCCCAGCCGGTCGCGAGCGTCCGCCGGACGGCGGCGTGCAGGCCGTCGCCGCGCACGAGCAGGAGCCTGCCGGTGGACCGCTGCACGACGAGGACGTCGGCCTGCCCGTCCCGGTCGACGTCCCCCGTGGACGTCGGCGGTGCGAGCCGGTCGCGCACGTACAGCTCGCCCTCGATCGGCTCGTCGTCCCCGGGGGCCCACACCTTCTTCCACAGGCCCTCCGGGCTGAGGTTGGTCGAGAACGACGACTGGACCAGGGCCGTCCGGCCGTCGGCGCTGATCGAGCGGGACGTCCCGCCGTGGTTCGCGAGCTGCCCCGTCGAGGTCGCGGAGAGGAGGTCGAGGGCCCCGGTCCGCCGGTCCCGGACGAACGCATGGAAGTACCGGGCGGCTGGCTGTGACCCGGCCGGGCGCAGCGCCGTGTAGATCGCGTCGAGGACGACGAACCGGCCGTCCGCGCTCATCGCGGTCGCCGAGCACTGCTGGGTGGGGTCGACGCGGCGGCAGACCTCGTCGGCGACCCCCGTGCGCCGGTCGACCACGGCGCCGCCGACGAGCACCAGCCTCCCGTCGGTGCTCAGCGCGACCGGTGGCCCGACGGCCGATCCGGAGGCCCCGCCGGTGGCCTCGACCCGCCGCGTCCGTGCCGCCGCCAGGTCGCGGACGTACACGCCGTTGGTGCTCGGGCCCGCCGGGTCGAGGTCCGTCCGGGCCGAGGTGAAGGCGAGCACGGACCCGTCGGGGCTGAGCACCGGGTGGTACGCGCCGTCGGCCAGCTGGGCGCCGTCGTCCGCCACGTCCGCGCGGACCGTCGTCCCCGCGGCGAGGTCCCGGACGAAGAGGTCGTGGCTGCCGTTCGTGTCGCCCGGCACGAGCGTGCTCGCCAGCGAGCGGAAGGCGACCCGGCGCCCGTCGGCGCTGACGGTGGCGTCCCCCGACCCCGCGTCCGCCTGCGCCCCGGACCCCGACACGCTCACCCGGGTCGTCGTCCTCGCGAGGACGTCGCGCAGGAACACGTCCCACGTGCCGTTCGTGTCGCCCGGGACGAGGTCGGCCGCCTCGGACTCGAAGGCGACGTACCGGCCGTCCGCGCTGATCGAGGGCCAGTAGGCGTGCCCGCGGGACGGCGTGCCCCGTGAGGTGCGGTTCACGAGGATCGTCCGGCCGGTGCGGCGGTCGAGCCGCAGGACGTCGAGCGTCCCGCTCGTGTCGCCGGGAGCGAGCACCGGGGACGCCGTCATGAACGCGACGTAGCGGCCGTCGCCGCTGATCGCGCCGCCGAGGCAGTCGGCGGTGGTGTGCACCCCGGTCGCGGACACGCACACGGGGACGGTCGACCCGACCGGGCCCGTCCAGGGCACTGCGACGGCGTCCGTCGCGGGCAGGGAACCGCCGGCGGCCGCCGCGACCGCGACGAGGAGGACGAAGGGGGCCCGGGCGCACCGGGACGGTCGGGACATGTCGAGCAGCTCCCCGTGCGACGAGCCGATCGAGCCCCCCGGCTCTCGTCACCAGGCATATCCCCGCCGCCGGGCGCCTCCCCGGGACCTTCCGCCCGCGAGCGGCTAGGGTCGCGAGCGCCCCGTCCCGTCCGCCCGCCCCGTCCGCGCCGTTGCTGAGGAGCCCCATGTCCGTCGTCGTCGTCGCCACGATCACCCCGCAGCCCGGCCAGCACGAGGCGGTCCGGGCCGCCCTGCTCGAGGCGATCCCCGCGGTCCACGCCGAGGACGGCTGCGAGCTCTACGCGTTGCACGAGAAGGACGACCGGCTCGTCATGATCGAGCAGTGGTCCAGCGCCGAGGCGCTCGCCGTCCACTCCAAGGGCGCCGCGCTCGCCGAGCTCGGCCCCAGGCTCGCCGGCAAGGTGACCGCCGCCCCGGAGGTCGTCGTCCTCACCGCCGTCCCGGCCGGCGACCCGGCCAAGGGCGTCGTCGTCTCCTGAGGCGCGGGCCGCCCCACCCATGAGGCAGCATGGCCGCATGGGTGAGCCGGTCCGTCGCGTCCTGAGCCGCCCCGCGTACCTGCGCGAGCTCGACGCGTCGCAGGTCGTCGAGGTCGGGGACGTCGGCACGCTCGCCGGGCTCGTGGCGGCCGGCGGTGTCGTGGTGCTGTCCGGGGCGGGTCTGTCGACCGACTCCGGGATCCCTGACTACCGGGGCCCGCAGGGCGCCCTGCGCCGGCACGCCCCGATGACCTACCAGGACTTCACCGGCAGCCCGGGCGGCCGGCAGCGCTACTGGGCCCGCAGCTTCGTCGGCTGGCGGCACGTGAACAAGGCCGCGCCGAACGACGGCCACCGGGCCGTCGCGGCGCTCGAGCGGGCCGGGCTGCTCGACGGCATCGTCACGCAGAACGTCGACGGCCTCCACGAGGAGGCCGGGGCACGCACAGTCGTCGACCTGCACGGCAGTCTCGACCGCGTCGTGTGCCTGCAGTGTGGTGACGTCAGCGACCGCGGTGTCCTCGACGACCGGCTGCGGGCCGCCAACCCGGGCTTCGAGGAGGTCGCCCGCCGGGCGCTCGCGCTGCCCGGTGCGGACGGTGAGGTGAACCCGGACGGCGACGTCGCCCTGCCGGACGAGGCGGTCGACGGCTTCGTCGTCGTCGACTGCCTCGTCTGCGGCACCGGGGCCCTCAAGCCCGACGTCGTCTTCTTCGGCGAGACCGTGCCCCGCGACCGCGTGGAGCGCTGCCTGGCCCTCGTGGACGCCGCCCGGCTGCTGCTCGTCCTCGGGTCGTCCCTCACGGTGATGTCCGGCTACCGGTTCGTCCTGCGCGCGGGGGAGCGCGGCATCCCGGTGGCCATCGTCAACCAGGGACCGACCCGCGGCGACGCGCGGGCCGCCGTCCGGCTCGACGCCCCGCTCGGCCGGGTGCTCCCGGCCCTCGCGGAGCGGCTCCTGCCGTGAGGTGCCGGCCCGCCGTCACTCCTCGGCGCGCCACGCCTGCCGCACCGTGACCCGACCGCCGCTCTGGAGCAGCGAGCGCCGGTAGAGCCGCTCGCCGATCCGGACGGTGACGCCGGCGGCCGCGAGCAGGATCGCGAGCGATGCCAGCGCCTCCGGCCACGACGCGTCGCCCTGGAGCAGCCGGATCGGCATGACGACGGCGGACAGCGGCGGCACGAACGACCCGATCGCCTGCCACTGCCCCTCGAGGAGCAGCCCGCCGAAGAGCACGGCCATGACGAGGAACGTCAGCGGCGTCGTCGTCGACTGCAGGTCCTCGGTGCGGCTCGCGAGCGAGCCGGCGACCGCCCAGAGGCAGGCGAGCGAGATGAACCCCGCGAGGAAGAAGACGACGAACCACACGACCGGCCCGGAGACCGCCGTCACGAGGCTGCTGTAGTCGGTGAAGGCGAGGCCGACGAGACCGACGGCCACGAACAGGGTCAGCTGGGCGACGGCGAGCACGGTGTTCCCCAGCACCTTCCCGGCGAGCAGGTGCCGGACCGGGATCGCCGTCGCGATGATCTCGACGACCCGGGACTGCTTCTCCTCGACGACGCTGTTCGCGAGGGTCACGCCGAACATCAGGGCCGCGATGTAGAAGAGGAAGGTGAAGGCGAACGCGACGGCGTCGACGAGCTCGGCGCGCTGGGCGTCACCGTCGAGGAACGCCGTGTCGAGGGTCGCCCCGCGCTCGAGCGCCTCGAGCGTCGTCCCGGCCGCGGAGGCGTTGGCGCGCAACGCTTCCGTCCGGACGACCTCCTGGACCACGGCCCGCAGGGAGTCGTTCGGCCCGGACTTCGTCGTGAGCACCCAGCGGTCGCCGTCGCGGTGCAGCCAGGCGTCGGCGGTCTCGTCGAGGACGGCGGCCCGGGCGGCGGCGTCGTCCGCCACCGGCATCGGGCGGACCACGACGTCCTCGTCGATCGCTGCCGCCCCGGCCTGCACCTGCGAGGCCAGCGACGTGGCCGACGGGGTGGCGGCGAGGTCGTACGTCGAGGTCCGCCCGGCGAGGACCACCTGGAGCACCATGATCCCCACGATGATCGCCAGGGTGACGAGCGTGCCGATGAGGAACGAGCGGTCGGTGGCCTTGACCATGATCTCGCGCCGGGTCACGAGCAGCCAGGCCGCCCCGGTGCCGGTGCGGCCGTCGTCGGCCGCCGCGGGCGTGGCCGCGGGGGTGCGGCCGCGGTGGTCGAGGTTCGTGGGCGCGGTCATGCCGCCACCTCCCGGTAGAGCTCGCTGAGGGCGGGGACGACGACCGCGAACTCGCGGATCTCCCCTCGGGACAAGGCTTCTCGCAGCAGCGGCTGGACGGCGTCGGGGTCGGTCACCTCGAGCAGCGCGCTCGTGCCGTCGACGTCGACGACGTGCACGCCGGCCGCACCACGCACCCAGCCGGCGTCGCCGCCGAGCACGAGCCGGAAGCGGCGTGGGGAGCCGCCGCGCAGGTCGTCCGCGGTGCCCTGGGCGACGACCCGGCCGCGGGCCATGATGACCAGCCGGTCGCAGAGCCGGTCCACGAGGTCGAGCTGGTGCGAGGAGAAGAGCACGGGGACGCCGCCGCGCGCCCGCTCCCGGAGCAGGTCGGCCATCGACTCGACCGCCGCCGGGTCGAGCCCGGAGAACGGCTCGTCGAGGACGAGCGCCACCGGGGACGTCATGACCGCGGCCGCGACCTGGACCCGCTGCTGGTTGCCGAGGCTCAGCTTCTCGACGTGGTCCTTGGCCCGGTCGGCGAGCCCGAACCGCTCGAGCAGGTCCCGGGCCGAGGTCCGCGCCGCCCGCGCCTCCATCCCGGCGAGCCGGGCGAGGTAGACGAGCTGGTCGAGGACGGGCTGCCTCGGGTACAGGCCGCGTTCCTCGGGCATGTAGCCGAACCGGCGCCGGTCGGCCGCGGTGATGTCGCGCCCCTGCCACAGGACCCGGCCGGCGTGGATGCCGAGAACGCCGGTGATCATCCGCATCGTCGTCGTCTTGCCGGCGCCGTTGCCGCCCACGAAGCCGGTGAGCAGGCCGTCCGGGACGGTGATGCTCACGGCGTCGACGGCGGTCACGTCACCGAAGCGTCGGGTGAGGTCGATGGTCTCGAGCATGGCCCCACCGTAGGCAGCGCGGGCCGGGCGGCGGATCCGTCGCCGGGCTGAGCCGTGGCCGGTGCGGTGCGCCGGGGCTCCGCCGTGCGGCGGACGGGATCTCAGCCGGCGGCGCGGAGCAGGCCGGACTCGTGCGCCACGACGACCGCCTGGACCCGGTCGCGGACGCCGAGCTTGGCGAGGACGTTCGAGACGTGCGTCTTCACCGTCGCCTCGCCCAGGTAGAGCTCACCGGCGATCTCGGCGTTCGACCGGCCGCGGCCGAGCAGCACGAGCACCTGCCGCTCGCGGTCCGTGAGCCGGTCGAGCCCGGGGTGCGCCGGGGCCGCCGTGCTCGCGGTGAGGGGGGCCGCTGCACCGGCGCCCGGGGCGGTCGCGTGCGCCGCGCCGTCCGCCGACGAGGACGCGGGGGACAGGGCCGTCATCCGCTCGATGACCCGCAGGGTCACCTCGGGTGCGAGCAGGGCCTGACCGTGGCCGGCCGCGCGGACGGCGTCGACGAGCTGCTCGGGGTCGGCGTTCTTGAGCAGGAACCCGCTGGCACCGGCGCGGAGCGCGTCGAACAGGTAGTCGTCGCGGTCGAACGTCGTGAGGATGACGACCCGGCCGAGGTTCTCGGCGACGATCCGCCGGGTGGCCTCGATCCCGTCCATGACGGGCATCTGGACGTCCATGAGGATGACGTCCGGCGACGTCTGCCGGGCCCGCTCCACCGCCTGCGCGCCGTCCGCGGCCTCGCCGACCACCTCGAGGTCGTCCTCGACGGAGAGCATGAGCGCGAACCCGGACCGGACGAGCTGCTGGTCGTCGACGAGGAGCACCCGCAGCGTGGGCCCCGCACCGACGCTCACGAGCGGGCCTGCGCGGGGACGGCGTCCGGCGTGGTCCGCGGGCCCCCGTCGGCGAACGACAGGGGCAGCCGCACCCGGACCCGGTACCCGCCGGTGACCCGCGGCCCGATCTCGGCCTGCCCCCGGTGCGACGCGACCCGTTCGCGGATCCCCAGCTGCCCCAGCCCGCTGCCCGACGTCCCGGCCCGGGGCCGTCCGTCGTCGGTGACCTCGACCTCGACGTGCCCGCCGCCCGCCCCCGCCTCGGCGACCCGGACGACGACGTTCGCGGTCTGCGCCGTCGAGTGCCGCCGGACGTTCGCGAGCGCCTCCTGCGTCGTCCGGTAGATCGACAGCGCGACCGGTGCGGGGACGCGCGCCGATGCTCCGACGGGCTCCTCGACGAGCCGGTAGGACGCCGTGAGGCCGTCACCGTCGAAGGTCGTGACCAGCTCGGCGAGGTCCGTCAGGCCCGGCTCGGGTGCGCGCCGGCCGTCCGTGCCCGTCGTCGCGCCGTCGTCCGGTTCGTCGGCGGAGCGCAGCGTGCCGAGCAGCCCGCGCATCTGTGAGACCGCCTCCCGCGACGACTCCTCGACCTGGCCCAGCGCGCGGCCGGCGGCCTCGACGTCCCGCCCGATGACCCGCCGGCCCGCGGCGGCGTGGATCCCGATGACGGAGACGTGGTGCGCGACGACGTCGTGGAGCTCACGGGCGATCCGCAGCCGCTCCTCGAGCACGGCCCGGCGGCGCAGGGTCTCGCCCTGCGTCTCGAGCAGGGCCGCCTGCTCGGCTAGCCGGGCCCGCTGCCGGGCGCTGCGCCAGCTGACCTGCCCGACGAGGACGGCGCCGCCGAAGTAGACGACGTTGACGAGCGTCGTGATGAGCACGGCGGCCGCGACCGGGGAGACGAGCCCGAACTGCTTCGTGGCGTCCTCCTCGAGAGCCTCGACGATGTCGTCCACGCCGCTGCCGAACGCGAAACCCCAGGCGAGCCAGGCGAACATGAACGTCACGACGAGCGTCACGACGACGAGCATCTCGCGCCGGCTGCGGGCCCAGGCGACGCCGGAGAAGATCGCGCAGAAGTAGACGACCTGCATGCTCAGCTGGCCCATGACCTCCGGCATCGTCACGCCGACGACGAACATGTGCACCGCGGCCAGCACGAGCACCGTGAGCGGCCGACGCCGCCGCCAGACGAGGATCGCGGCGCCCCCGACGACGGCCGCCCACTGCACCCATCCCGGCGCCGTGACGCTCTCCGTCAGCCCCGCGCTGCGCATGAGCTCGAAGGTGACCGCGGAGAACAGCAGGGTGCCGAGCCCGACGACGACGTCCCAGCCGTCGAGCGCACCGGGCCGCTCCCAGTCGTCGTCGAGCGCGAAGAAGCGCGTCAGGCGCTCGCGGAGGGCGACGGAGGGCGCGGGCATGCGTCCAGCCTACGAACTACCGGGCGGCCGGACCTCCGTCGTGGGGCGGAGACGACCTTCGGCCGGTGGCCGGGCTCCGTCGTGCGGGGGAGCCCGGCCACCGGCTCAGAACAGGTCGCCGATGACGAAGAAGATCCTCGCCGACCCGGTCCCGCCGTCCCTCGGGTCGACGACGAGGCGCCATGGGCCGCTCATCTGGGGATCCACCTGGAAGACACCCGTCGTGGTCCCCGGACCGGCGAGCATCACACCGCCCGGGTTCCCGTTGGGGTCGACCAGCCAGATGTACGTCGACGCGATCGTGGACTCCGAGAGCTTCCAGCTGACGAACTGCACCTCGGCGCCGGTCGGCACCCCGGTGAAGGGTAGGGCGACGTCCTGGGTCACGGCCTTGACGTCGATCTTCGTCGTCTTGCCGATCCGCCCGGTGACGACCGTGTCCTTGGCGCTGTACAGCCGCAGCGAGGTCGTCCCCGCCGTGCGCCCGGCGGGGTCGATCTGGACCGTCCACCGGCCGGCGACGTCGGCGACCTCCGTCATCTCCACCCACTGGCCGCTCTCGTTGAAGGCATTGCTCTCGGCGACGGATCCGTCCGGACGGACGAAGTTCACCCGCATGTCCGCGCCGAGAGGCGTGAGTGCTCTGACGTCGACCGCGATGTGTGCGCCGCGCTCGATGTCGACCCGCAGCCGCGGGTTCTGCCCTGCTGTGAACGGAACGGTTGTCGTGACCCCGGTCCGCACCGTTCGCGCCGGGTCCGTCACCAGGTCGAGGAGTACACCGACGGAGCCGGTCTCGCGTTCGAACGGGTCCAGCTCCAGAGTCCAGGTGCCGGGAGTCGTCACGTCGGGCAGCTCGAAGTAGTCGGAGACGTCGAAGGACGCGATGTCGGCCGTCACGAGCCCGCCGGGGCCGATGAGACGCATCCGGGTGAAGACCGTGCGGTCGCTGATCGAGAGCACAGGCCGCTGCCCTGCCTTCGCCGTGAAGGTCAACCGGCGGACGTCGCCCGCCCGGTCGAATGTCGCGGTGGTCGCGGTGCCCGGCGTGATCGCGGACGTCAGCACCCTGGCCGCCCTGCGGGTGATCGTCAGAGACCCCGTCATGGAGTTGGAGGGGTCGACGACCACGGTCCATGTGCCGTCCGCGTCCAGCACGTCGGCGGGTTCGATCCACGTCTGCTCGCCCGGGCGCGCCGAGCCGGCCGAGAAGAAGGAGCCGTCGGGGCGCAGAACGGTGACCCCGAAGAACTGGAAGTCACCGCCGGCCGTCTGTGTCACGTCCGCGACGTCGAGAATGAGCGGATCGCCGGCTCTCGCGTCGAAGGTGTACCTCGCGAGTCCGCCCGGCTCCGGGACGGCGACCGTGGTGGGGCGGTCGACCGCGCCAAGGACGCCCGTCACGAGGGGCGGGGCGTAGACGTGCACCCGGACGTCACCGGTCGTCGTGCCGAGGCCGTCGAGCCCGACGCGCCAGACACCCGCCTGCTCGGACGCACCGGACTCCAGGAAGACGGTGCCGCCTGCGAAGAGTGCCGGCCCACCGGGGCTGAAGCCGTCGGGGCGCGTCAGGGTCACCGTGACGCCTTCGTCCGCCCCGAGCGAGACGTCGGAGGCGGTCACGAGGAGCGTCTCGCCCGTTGTGCCGGGGACGACGAGCTCGATGTTCTGCCCGGGCTCGCCGATCGTCACGACCTCATCGAAACCGGTTGCGACGTCCCGGATCACGGTCGACGTCCGGACGGCGAGGAGGCTGCCGGTCAGTCCGGCCGACCGGTCGACCGTCAGAGCCAGTGTGTACGTCCCCGCGCTCGGTGCGACGAAGGTCGCAGAACCGTTGGCAGGGAACAGCTGGCTGTCCCAGTAGACCCCGCCGATCTCGTCCTCGATCCGGATGCCGGCGAAGGCGACCAGGTCGGGCACCGTGAAGGACAGGTCCCGTAGGTACAGCTCGATCTGGTCTCCGGCCCCGGCCTCGAACGAGAAGCGCCCTGTCGCCGAGTCGGTGGGCACGGTGATCGGTGTCGTCGCACCGATCGGGACCGCTGTGGCCGGCCCTGGGTCGAGGTACACACGCAGGCCGAGAGCCCCGGTCGTGTCGCCGTCCCCGACGAGCCGTAGCCGTGCCAGCGCACCCGGGTCGAGCGGTGCGGACGTCGTGAACGCAACGGTCCGGTCGGACACGGTGCCGAGGGTCACGGGGGCCGCGCCGGGGACGTCGAGCACGAGCGACGCCGTTCCCCGGGAGCCGTCGGCGTGCGTGAGCGACGGCCCGACGGCCTGGATCACCGTGGCCGCGCCGCCACGGGTGACGAAGGTGAAGAGCGGGGCGGTGTCCGCGGCGCCGAGTGTCGCCGAAGTGGGGCCTGCACCGTACGACAGGGGTGTCGATCCCGCCGGCACGAGCGATACCCGGACCGTGATCGATCCCGTGAGGTCGAAGGCGGGGTCGACGACCAGGGTGTGCGGCCCGTCCGTGAGAACCGTCTCCGTGGAGTACACGCCCGGAGTGAACTCGAGGAAGCCGAATCCCTCCGGGAGCAACCGGAGGTTGAGCCGGCCGAAGCCGTCCCGCGGAGTGGGTGCGCTCAGATCGTCGGCCGCGAGGGTCACCATGACCCCGTCGCCGGCCGCCGCGTCGAAGGTGAGCCGCGCCTGCTGACCCAGGTCGCCGAAGGTCAGCGGCGTCGGTGTCCCGGGCGTCACCGCCACC
Organism: Kineosporia sp. R_H_3; assembly: GCF_002198675.1. Classification (GTDB taxonomy): domain Bacteria; phylum Actinomycetota; class Actinomycetes; order Actinomycetales; family Kineosporiaceae; genus R-H-3. The sequence continues at coordinate 58,522 of NZ_MWLL01000160.1, forward strand.
TCCGTGTCCACGACGTAGTGGACGCTGAAGGTCGCACTGCCGCTGACCGCACCGGCGATCCGAAGGGTTGCGGCGTGGCCCGTAGCCCGGTCACCGTGCGGTGCGAACTCGACGAAGGCCGTGTCCGGCTCGGCGGTGAAGTAGCCGCCGCCACCGCCGGAGGATCCATCGGCGTAGGTCAGGCGTGCCGAGACCTCGTTCGGGGTCGTCGCCGGCGTGAAGGTCAGTGTGGGCCGGGCCCCGGCGGGGACGGTCAGGGAGTACGTCGTCGCGTCGGAGCCGGCCGCGAAGGTGGTGGTCACCGTCTGGTCGGCCGCCAGCGGACCACCGTCCCTCACCACCGCCTGCGCACCGCTCGGGATGAGCGCCACCGAGGTCGCGGCGAGGACCGCGCCGAGGAGCAGGGCAAGACGACGGCGCACGTGTCCCCCATCCGTCCGCGGCGGCGTCGCTGCGGAGCGTTCGGCGACGCCGGCGCGTCGCGTGACCGCGCATCTTCCGGCAGTCATGGCTCCGCTGACAACAGAACCGCGGATCGCCTAACGCGGCGCAGCCAGCGGTGGCGGCGTGTGCCCGACGGATCGGACCATCCTGGGGCACAAGGGGCCGATCGTGGTCACTGTGCGCGGGAGACGCCTTCTTGCGCGTCGGGTTCCGGGCCTATCCTGGAAGTCCCACCCCCGTCGACGGTCCGGGCGCACCGCGAAGCGTTCTTCACATGACGGCACCGCTCCAGAGACCCACTTCCCGGGACGGAGACACCGTCCGGTCCCGATGACGGCCACGGCCCGCACCCGCAAGGAGCTCAGGTACCGGCGGGGCCGCGCCCACGGCTGCTGGGACCACCTGTTCGCCGCGGCCCTCTGGCCGCTGCACGGGGCCAACCTCGGCACGCTGCTGCGCACGTGCGACGCGGTGGGCGCCTGCCTCGTCGTCCCGCGGCGCCCGTGGGTCGAGGAGGCCGTCGCCCGGGGGAACACGCTGCGGCAGCCGTCCTGCGTCCACTGGTTGCGCGGCGACCCGGTCGGATGGCTCGCCGCGCAACGGCTCTCGGGCTCGCGGGTGGTCGGTGTCGAGCTCGCCGTGCCGGCTGTCCGGCTCGCGGACCTGCCGCCGGCGCGGGAGCGGACGGTGATGGTGCTGGGCCACGAGCGCACCGGCATCCCTCAGGACGGGCTCGACCTGCTCGACGTCGCGGTCGAGATCCCCATGCTGGGGACCGGTCACAGCCTCAACGTCGCCGTCGCCGGTTCGCTCGTGCTGTACCGCCTCGCCGGGCTCGTGTGAGCGGGACCGAAGGCCGCGGTCGGCCCGCGCTCCTTGGCTACCGTTGGGCAATGCCCGATCGAGACGACAGCGTCCGCCTCGGCCCGGACGAGGCGCTCCTGCGGCTCGTCGAGGGCAACCGACGGTTCGTGGCCGACGAGGCCGAGCACCCCGACCAGACCGTGTCCCGACGGGCCTTCCTCGGGGGCAGCCAGCACCCGTTCGCGGCCGTCTTCTCCTGCGCCGACTCCCGGGTCCCGCCGGAGATCGTCTTCGACGCCGGCCTCGGCGACCTGTTCGTCGTCCGGTCCGCCGGTCACGTCCTCGACCACGCGATCCTCGGCACGCTCGAGTTCGGCGTCGACCAGCTCGGCTGCCCGCTGCTCGTCGTGCTGGGGCACACCGGGTGCGGTGCGGTCCGGGCGACGTTCCAGGCCGTCTCCCGGCACGCCGGCGCGTCCGGCACGGACATCGACACGCTCGTCGAGGCGATCACCCCCGCCGTCGTCGACGCCGGGCGGGACGGCGTGGACGACACGCACCTCGTGGACGCCGCGGTGCGGCACAACGTCGAGCGCGTCGTGGCCGCCGTCGTCGCCGCCCCGCTCGTGGCGCCCGCCGTGGCGCGCGGCGCCGTGCTCGTCGTCGGTGCCGTCTACGACCTGTCGACCGGCGCCGTCGAGCTCGTGGTCACGCCCGGCGGTGTCCCGCTGCCGGCCACGGGGCAGGGGCGCCGGGTCGACGCCTGAGCGCCGGACGGCGCACGTGCGGTCGGGCACGTCGCCGCTGGTCAGCCCGCGGGTGGCCACCTAGAACTGCTGGCTCCCGGATCCGTTGCCACCATTGACGGGTGTGCGGCCCCGGACCAGGAGGAGCGTGGTGAGCAGCACGGTCGACGGCACGAGGACGGTGCCCGCGGGTGCGGCGGACGGTCCCCCTCTGGTCGAGCTCGACGCCCCGGCGGCGGTGCTGCTCGTCGAGCTCGCGTCCCGCAGCGTCGTCCACGCCAACGACGTCGCGGAGCAGCTCGCGCCCGGGGTCGGGCTGCCGGCCGGCATCGACGCCTGGGGAGACGCCGCCGACCTGCGGGACCTCGACGGCGCGGAGCTCGCCGACACGGCCCACCCGCTCTCGCTCCTCACCGGCGGCCGTCCCGTCGCCGGCCAGGCCGTCACCGCCGCCCGGCTGTCGAAGCTCGGACGGCGTCGCGCCCCGCTGTGGGTCGTCGGCCTGCCGCTCAGCGGCGACCGGCTCGCCGGCTTCGGCCTCGTGGTCCTCCTGCCGCTGCGCCGTCGCGAGCAGGCCGCCGAGGTCGCCCGCGCGCTGCAGCCGGGCCCGACCGACGCCGACCCGCTCCAGGCGCAGGCCCTGCAGGCCGAGATCCACCTGCGCGAGCGCGCCCTCGTCGCGACCGGGGTCACGTTCACCATCGCCGACGCCCAGGCGCCCGACAACCCGCTGCTGTGGGTGAACCCGGCCTTCACGACCGTCACCGGCTACGCCTCCGAGGAGGTCGTCGGCCGCAACTGCCGCTTCCTCCAGGGCCCGGACACCGACCCGGCGGCCCGCGCGCAGCTGCGCGAGGCGCTCACGACCGGGCAGTCGGTCACGACGACGATCCTCAACTACCGCAAGGACGGCAGCGCCTTCTGGAACCTCGTCGCGATCAACCCCGTGCACGACGACTCCGGCACGCTCACGCACTTCGTCGGCATCCAGTCCGACGTCACGGCCCGCGTCACGGCGGACGTCGAGCGGGACAGGGCGCTCGCCGCGGAGCAGGCCGCCCGGGCGGACGCCGTCCGGGCCCAGGAGCAGCTCGCGCTCCTCGCGGGTGCGAGCGCCCGGCTCGCGTCGACCCTCGACGAGCGGACGTCGCTCGAGCACCTGCTGGCGCTCGCCGTCCCCGGCCTGGCGGACTGGGCCATGGTGACGACCTTCGACGACGCGGGCGGCATCGGTGAGCTCGTCGCTCGGCACCGCGACGGCCGCGAGGACGACGTCGCCGAGCTGACGAAGCGCGCCCGGCACGGCCTCACCGACCGGGCGCCGATGTTCCAGCAGTACCGGGGGGCCCGCGCGTGGCGGGTGGACCGGTACGCCACGAGCCCGCAGCGGGCCGGCTACGCCGACGACCCCGAGCTGCTCACGCTCAGCGAGAGCCTCGGCCTGCAGTCGGTGATGTTCGTGCCGCTGCCCGGGCGCCGGTCGGTCCTGGGGTCGATGGTGTTCGCCCGCGGCGAGGGCCGGGAGCCGTTCACCGACACCGAGCTGGCCGTCGCCGAGGACCTCGGGCGCCGGGCCGGTCTCAGCCTCGACAACGTCCGGCTCTACGAGGCCGAGCACCACATCGCGGAGACCCTCCAGCGCAGCCTGCTGCCCGAGCTGCCCGTCGTCGACGGGCTGGAGTTCGTCGGCCGCTACCGGGCCGGCGCCGAGATCGCCGAGGTCGGCGGGGACTTCTACGACGTCGTCCCGCTCACCGACGGGACCGTCGGCGTCTGCGTCGGCGACGTCGTCGGGCACGACCTCGCGGCCGCGGCGGCGATGGGGCACCTGCGCGGGCTGCTCCGCGCGTGCGCCTGGGACGCCGCGGACGCCGGCCGGGACTGCGCCGACGTCGTCGCGCGCGTCGACCGGATGGTGCAGGGCCTGCACACGGTGCCGATGGCGACGCTCGTCTACGCCACGCTCGCGCCGCCGGCACCCGGGGCCGACGGCGCGTGGACGCTCGCGTACTCCAGTGCCGGGCACCCACCGATGCTGCTGCGGCACCCCGACGGCCGGGTCGAGACGCTGGACGCCGCGAACGGGCTGCTGCTCGGGGTCGAGGCGTGGAAGCGTTCGGCCGCAACGGTTGCGGTGCCGACCGGGTCGCTGCTGCTGGCCTACACCGACGGGCTCGTCGAGCGGCGGGACCGGGACATCACGCACGGCCTCGACCGGGTCCGCGACGTCCTCGCGGCCGCCCGGCCGGAAGAGCCCGGGCGGCTGTGCGACCGGTTGCTCGCGGAGAACCCGACGGACGACGACACCGCGGTGCTGGCGATCCACGTCGGCTGACGGGCATCACCGGGCCGGGTGCGGTCACCCGCAGGTCCTCATCCGGTGCTGGTCACCTGTGCGGACGCCGGGTCACTCGGCGGAGCCGCGCTGCTGCGGCATCCGGTTGAGCAGCTTGTGCACCTGGTCCGCGGGGTAGCGGCGGTGACCGCCCAGCGTGCGGACCGGCTGGAGAAGGCCGGTACGGGCCCAGCGGGTCACGGTCTTCGGGTCGACACCGAACATCGCCGCCACCTCGGCCGGGGTGAGGAGGGCGGGGGGTCGGTCCTGCTGCTGGCTCGCCATGACGTGGGTCCTCTCGTCCACCGGCCGTCGCGACGATGTCCGGCTGGGTATCTTGAGGTTAGATGACCTATTTGTGATCTAAACGTGCTTAGCGGTGAAAGGTATATCACAACGGACGAACGGTCGAGATTCGGCGACAGGTGGTACATCACTGCCCAGCAGAGAGTAACTGACCTTGGCGCCACCGGTCAGCGGCCGACCCGAAAATGTGCAAGACAGCAGCCGCCGCCGCGCCTAGCGTCCAGACCTCGTGGAGCGGCTCACCGAGGTGCTGGTCCCGGCCCGGCTCGGGCCGGGCTTCCGGCGGCTGCTCGCCTCGTCGTGGACGAGCAACCTCGGGGACGGCGTCGCGGCCGCTGCCGGACCGCTGCTCGTCGCCTCGCTCGACGCCTCGCCGTCGGTCGTCGCGCTCGCGGCGACCCTGCGATGGACGCCGCCGCTGCTCTTCGGGCTCGGCGCGGGCGTGCTCTCCGACCGGCTCGACCGCCGCCGGCTGGCCGTCGCGGCGAACTGCGCCCGGCTCGCCGTGCTCGCCGGCCTCGTCGCGGCGCTCGCGACCGGCACCGCGACCGTCCCTCTCGTGCTCGGCGCGCTCGCCCTCGTCGCCACGGCCGAGGTCTTCGCCGACAGCGCGGCCCGCACGCTCACCCCGATGCTCGTGCGCCGCGAGGACCTGTCGCTGGCGAACGCCCGCCTCACGACCGGCTTCATCACCCTCGACCAGCTGGCCGGTCCCCCGATCGGGGCCGCGCTGTTCGCCGCCGGCCGGGTCTGGCCCTTCGTCGGGGAGGCCGTGCTCCTCACCGCCGCGATCGCGTTGCTCGCACGCGTCGTCGTCCCGCGGGTCCGGCCGGGCGGCGAGGAGCCGGACGGCGGCCCGCACGGCGGCCCGGAGAGCGGTCCGGACGGGGCGGCGCCCCCGGGGTCGGCGTCCGACGGCCGGCGCAGCGTCCGGCGCGACGTCGCCGAGGGGTTCGTGTGGACGTGGCGCCATCCCGCCGTCCGCACTCTCGCCCTGACGATCCTCGTCTTCAACGTGACCTTCGGGGCCGCCTGGGCCGTGCTCGTCCTCTACGCCCACGAACGGCTCGGGCTCGGCGCCGTCGGCTTCGGGATCCTGTCGACGGTGTCGGCGGCCGGCGGGCTGCTCGGGACGAGCCTCTACGGCTGGATCACCCGGCACGTCAGCCTGGCGGACGTCATGCGCATCGGCCTCGTGCTGGAGACCCTGACCCATCTCGGGCTGGCACTGACCCGGTCCGCGGCCGTCGCGGGCACGATCCTCTTCGTCTTCGGTGCTCACGCGTTCGTCTGGGGCACGACGTCGACGGCGGTGCGGCAGGCGGCCGTGCCGCTGCGGCTGCAGGGCCGCGTCGACAGCGTCTACACCCTCGCCGTCTACGGCGGCCTCGTCGCGGGCTCGGCGGTGGGTGGTGCGCTCGGCGAGCGCTTCGGTGTCACGGCGCCGTTCTGGTTCGCGTTCGGCGGTTCCGCGGTCTTCCTCGTGCTGCTGTGGCGCGAGCTCGCGAGGATCGCCCTCAGGTCCGCGCCGGAGCTGCCGACAGGCTGACCATGGACGCCGTGCCGCAGGCCCCCTCGCCGGGGTGGTACCCCGACCCGGTGGCGCCCGGGGCCGTGCGCTGGTTCGACGGCTCCGGCTGGACGCCGCACGTCTCGCCCGCGCCGCCCGTCGCGGGCGGGTACGCGCCACTGCTCACGGCGGCAGCGGCGGGGATCGGCGCGACCCCTGCCGACCCGGTGCACTGGCTGCTGCCCACCGGCCGGACCTGGCAGTCGATCGTCGCCGGCTACGTCGCCCTCGTCGCCGTGTTCGTGTGGTTCCTCGGACCGGTCGCCCTGCTCCTCGGTGTCGCCGCGCTGCGGGCGTCGGCGGCGGGCCGGGGGCACGGCCGCGGCCGGGCCTGGTTCGCCGTGGTCGTCGGGTCGGCCGCCACCCTCGCCGGGCTCGCGCTCGTGGCGTCCTGGCTCTGACGACTGGCATCCTGGCCCCGACGGCGCCGTCGACGGCGCCGCACGAGGAGGCGCACGTGCTGGAGTCGCTGCAGGCCGGGATCACGGGGGACGCCACGATCACGGTGACCCCCGAGATGTCGCCCCCGCACCTGCCGGAGAAGGTCCTCTCGACACCGACGATGGTCCGCCTCATCGAGGAGACCTGCCTGGAGAGCGTGCAGCCGCACCTCGACGAGAACGAGACCTCCGTCGGCACGCACGTGAACTTCAGCCACTCCGCGAAGGTCGTCGCCGGCGAGGCCGTCCGCATCGTCACCGAGGTCACCGAGGTCGACCGCCGCCGGATCGAGTTCGTCACCCGGGTCACCTGCGGCGACCGGGTCGTCTCCGAGGGCACCCACCAGCGTTTCGTCGTCCGCTACTGACCCGCGCGCCCGCCCCGGGCCGCACCGGCCGCCGGAGCGGGCCGCCGACCGGGGCCCGATGTCCGGCCGCCGGTGGCCCGGTGTTCACCTGGAGCCGCCGTCAGTTCACCACCCCCGCCTAGCGTCGCGGCGCGGCCCGTCGGGCCGTCGGCAGCGGACGACCGGGCGGAGAGGGTGGGAGTGCGCGTCCTCATGCTCGTCGCGACCCCCGTCGCGAACGACACCCGGGTGCTGCGGGAGGCGACCTCCCTCGTCCGGGCGGGGCACGCGGTCCACGTGGTCGGGTTCGGGGTGCCGCCGGGGTTCGCCCCGCCGGACGGCGTCACGGTCTCCACCGCCGGCCGCCGTACGCGCCCGTCACGCCCGGAGAACCCCGGCGCCCCGGTCCCGACGACGACCGCGCGCCGCGCCCGGCCCCTCTGGTGGCGCGCCGCCCGCTGGCTGCTGCTCCCCGAGCACCGTGCCCGTGCCTTCGGCCGCTGGGCCCGTGAGGCCAACGCCGACGCCAGGGACCGCACGTTCGACGTCGTCCACGCGCACGACTTCAACACCCTCGCGCTCGGCGACCGGCTCGCCCGTGAGCACGGCGTGCCGCTCGTCTACGACAGCCACGAGCTGTGGTTCGGCCGGCCCGTCGTCGGCCGGCCGACGCCGCTGCGCGACGCCCGCGGACGGCGCACCGAGGCCCGTCTCGGCGGCCGGGCCGACGCCGTGGTGACCGTCGGGGAGGGGGTCGCCGAGGCCCTCGAGGGGGCCTACGGCTGGCACGACGTCCGCGTCGTCCGCAACACCTTCGCGGCCCTGCCGCCGCCGACGGCGCCGCTCGTCCCGGCCGGGCTGCTCTACGCCGGGCGGCTGGCGCCCTACCGCGAGCTCGAGGTGGTCGCCGCGGCCAGCCGGGACCTCCCGCTGCCGGTCGACATCGTCGGGCCGGCGGACGAGACGTGGCTGCGGGACTTCGACCCCGGCGCCGCCCGGGTGCTCGACGCCGTCCCCGCGGACGAGGTCTCGTGGCTGCTGCGCGGGGCCGGGATCGCCCTCGTGACGCACTCCGACCGGTGGCCGAACCACCGGCTCGCCATGCCCAACAAGCTGTTCCAGGCCGTCGCCGCCGGCGTGCCCGTGGTCGCCACGGACGTCGGCGAGCTCGCGACGCTCGTGCGCGGGTACCGGCTCGGGGCCCTGTACCGCCCCGGCGACCCCGCCTCCCTCGTGGCGGCCGTCGCCGACGTGCTCGCGGGCTACGACCGGTACGCGGCCGCCGTCCGGGTCGCAGCGGCCTCGCTCACCTGGCCGGCCGACGAGCGGATGCTCCTCGACGTCTACGCCGGTCTGCGGACCGGACCGAACCACCTCACCAGGAGCCGCGTCCCATGACCGACAACGACCCGACGACCCGCCCCGCACCGCTGCTCGCCGTGATCGTCGACAACCACGTCGTCGGTGACTCGCGCGTGCAGAAGTGCGCCCTGGCCGCGGCCTCGGCCGGGTACCGGGTCGTCCTCGTCGGGCGGGCACCCGGCGCCGCCGACACGTTCACGATCGGCAGCGGGGACGTCACCGTCGAGGTGCGCCGGATCGAGGCCCCCTTCCAGCTCCTGGGGCTCGCCCGCCGCGTCCCGCGGGGCCGGTGGCGGTACCCGTTCGCGTACCCGTCGGTCGACCACAACGCCCGCCGGGGCCTGCGGCTCAAGGCCCTCACCGCCGACCTGCGGGCCCGCAAGCTCATCCTGCGCCAGAGCGGGGAGATCGCCGGCTGGCGCGGGCGGGCCAAGGACCTCGCGCTCAAGGCCGAGACCGTGCCGCTGCGGGCCGGGTGGTTGCTGCACCGGTTCCGGCAGCTCGGGTTCCGCGCGCTGAGCGAGCGGGTCAAGCGGGACGACGGCCTCGTGCTGCGGGCGGGGACGAGGCTGCGGACGGCGCTGCGCGGCCCGGGCGCCTGGCGCGCGCTCGACCCGGTGCTGCTCGACGTCGAGCTCGGGTTCGGCCCGGTCCTCGACGAGCTGGCGCCGGACCTGCTGCACGCCAACGACTTCCGGATGTGCGGCGTCGCTGCCCGGGCGGCTGCCCGGGCGGCGGCCCTCGGCCGCCGGGTGCCGGTGGTCTACGACGTCCACGAGTGGGTCGCCGGTGTCGCGTCGAAGACCCCGCGCTGGCGGGCCGCCAACACCGGCCACGAGGCCGAGTACATCGGCCGGGCCGACGCGGTCATCACCGTGTCCGACCGGCTCGCCGAGATGCTCCAGGAGCGCTACCGGCTGGTCGACCGGCCGAGGGTCGTCCTCAACGCCCCGCGGTTCGAGCCGGACGCGCCCGCGCCGGACGGCGGGCTCCGGGCGGCCTGCGGGCTGGCGGACGACGTCCCGCTCCTCGTGTACAGCGGCAGCGCCGCCCCGCAGCGCGGCATCGACACGGTCGTCGACGCCCTCGTCCACCTGCCGCCGGTGCACCTCGCGCTCGTCATCGCGCACCCCGCCAGGGCCGAGGAGATCACCGCTCGCGCCCGGCAGGCCGGGGTCGCGGACCGCGTGCACGTACTGCCCTACGTGGCGCCGCAGGACGTCGTGCCGTTCCTGCGCAGCGCCACCGCCGGCCTGATCCCGATCCACCACGTCCCCAACCACGAGATCGCGCTCATCACCAAGTACTTCGAGTACGCCCACGCGGGCCTGCCGATCATCTCCAGCGACACCGACACGATGGGCACCACGACGAGGGCGCTCGGCAACGGAGAGGTCTTCGTCGCCGAGGACGTCGCGGACCTCGTGCGCGCCGTCGCGGCGGTGACGGCCGACCCGCGGCGTTACCGCGCCGCGTACGACCGGCACGCCGACGTGCTGCGGTCGTGGTCCTGGCACGAGCAGGAGGCCGTCCTCCTCGACGTCTACGCCGACGTCCTCGCGGCCGCGGGGACCCCTGCACCGCAACGGGTCCGTGACGACCTCGTGGTCCGGGCGGGTGCCCGATGAGCGACGTCCAGGTCTACACGCCGTTCCGGGGCGGGCTGCCCCGCCTGGGGCCGTACGCCCGCGAGCTCTGGGCACGCCGGCAGTTCGCCCTCGAGCTCGCGCGCACCGAGATCCGCACCGAGAACACCGGCACCGGGCTCGGCCAGCTGTGGCTCGTGCTCAACCCGCTGCTGCTGGCGTTCGTCTACTACGTCCTCACGTCGATCCTGTCCGGCAAGCCCGGCGGCGGCGCGCGGCTGGCGCACATCATGGCCGGCCTGTTCGTCTTCTACTTCTTCTCCAGCGCGGTCGTCGGCGGCGCGATGTCGATCCTGTCGAGCAGCCGGCTCATCCTCAACACGGCGTTCCCGAAGATGCTGCTGCCGATCTCCGTCGTCCTCGTGAGCTTCATGCGGTTCCTGCCCTCGCTGGGGATCTACGCCGTCGTGCACGTCGTGACCGGGCAGCCCGTCAGGTGGCAGATGCTCTGGGGGATCGTGCCGCTCGTGCTCGTGCTCGTCTTCGCGACCGGCCTGGCGATGCTCCTGGCGACGGTGAACCTCTACTTCCGCGACACGAAGTCGTTCCTGCCGTACACGATGCGGGTCTGGCTCTACCTCAGCCCCGTGCTCTGGCTGCCCGAGCAGGTGCGCGGAAGCCTCGCGTTCCTGCGGTGGGCCAACCCGCTGTTCCCGCTGCTCGGCTCCTGGTCCGAAGCCGTGGTCGAGGGCCGCGCCCCGCAGGCGTGGATGCTCGGCGCCGGTGCGGCCTGGGCCGTCGTGGCCCTCCTCGTCGGCGCCTGGGCGCTGCTGTCCCGGGAGCGTGAGTTCGCTGTCCGCCTCTGAGGCCTTCCTCGGCGTCCCGCCGGTCGAGATCCCCGCGCCGCTCAGCGTCCGCGTCGAGGACCTCCACGTCACGTACCGCGCGAGCCTCGAGCGCCGGCCGACCGTCGCCCGCCGGCTGCGCCGGCTCGGTCGCGGCGAGCGGGTCGTCCGCGAGGTGCACGCCCTGCGCGGGGTGAGCTTCGACGTCCTGCAGGGGCAGGTCGTCGGCGTCGTCGGGGCGAACGGGGCCGGCAAGTCGACCCTGATGCGGGCGCTCGCCGGCATCCTGCCGCCGACGCAGGGCCGGATCGAGGTCCACGGCCGGGTCAGCACGCTGCTGGCCCTGGGCGTCGGCTTCAACGCCAAGCTCACCGGCCGGCAGAACGTCACCCTCGGCGGGCTCGCGGCGGGCCTCGACCGGGAGGAGATCGCCCGCCGGTACGCCGAGATCGCGGACTTCGCCGAGCTCGGCGAGGACTTCATGGACATGCCCATGCTCACGTACTCCTCGGGGATGTACGCGCGGCTCGCCTTCTCCGTCGCCGTCCACATGGAGCCCGACATCCTCATCGTCGACGAGGCGCTGTCGACCGGCGACGCCCGGTTCAAGGAGAAGTCGTTCGCCCGCATGCAGGAGCTCTGCGCCCAGGCCCGGACGATCTTCCTCGTGAGCCACGGCCTGAGCACGATCACGCAGCTGTGCACCGAGGCGATGTGGATCGACAAGGGAGCCCTCGTCGAGCGCGGCGACCCGGCGAAGGTCGTGTCGGCGTACCGGCGCTTCCTCAAGGTCGGCGCCACCGCCGTGACGCAGGAGGACGTCTGAGCCAGGCCGGTCCACGACGGCCCCGGTCGGACAGGCGCTGACCGTCAGGTGAACGGACGATCTCTCACGGGAGACCTCCGGTCGGCGGAGAGCGTTGCGCCACAACGTGTTCGACTCCTGCTCACCTTCGGTCCGTCTGCGCAGCGCCTGGCTCTGGTCGACTGGGGCACGTCGCGGGCGCCAGGCCCGCGCACGAGGCGGAGGCCATGTCCAGTCCGGGGTCGGTCATGAACGCAGCCCTCGCGCGGCCGCGCCCGCGGGCCCTGGTCCCGGACCTCTCCCTGGTCACCTCGGGGCACGACGTCGCGGACGCCCGGCTGCACCGCGAGGTGGGCGGCGCCCTCGCCCGCGGCCTGCGCGTCGAGGTGCTCGGGCTCGGGTCCGCCGGGGACGCCCCGCACGGCGTGCACGTACGCACCTGGGACCGCCCGCGCGGGCTGGTCCGGCGGCTGCTCCACGCGACTGTGCTGCCGTGGCGCGCCGGCGGACGGGTGCTGCTCGTCGTCGACCCCGAGCTCGTCCTGCCCGCCCTCGTCCGGGCCCGGCTCACCGGCCGCCGGCTCGTCGTCGACCTCCACGAGGACTACGCCGCGCTCCTGCGCGACCGGGCCTGGGCCGCAGGCGGTCTCGGCCGCCTCGTCCGGCTCGGCGTCGGCCTCGTCGTGCGGGCCGCCGGTCGCGCCGACCTCGTCGTCGTCGCCGACGACCACGTGCCGCCGCTGCACGTCCCCGACGCGCGCGACGGTGCCGGCCGGCGCGTCGTCGTCCGCAACCTGCCCACCGCCCTCCACCTGCCGCACCCGGCGCCGATGGCCGCGTCCCCGCGCCTGGTGTACGTCGGGGACGTCCGGGCGAGCCGCGGGCTGCACACGATGCTCGAGGCCGTCGAGCAGGCGCCCGGCTGGGCCCTCGACGTCGTCGGGCCGGTCGCCCGCGAGGACCACGACCGCCTCGAGGCCTGGCGCGCGACGTCCTCCGCGGCCGGCCGGGTGCGCTGGCACGGCCGCCGCCCGCCGCGCGAGGCCTGGCAGCCCGTGGCCGACGCGTGGGCCGGCCTGTGCCTGCTGGACGACACCCCCGCCTTCCGGGACGCCCTGCCGAGCAAGGTCTACGAGTACCTGTGCTCCGGGCTGCCGGTCATCGTCACCCCCCGCCCACGGATGGTCGAGATCGTCGCGCGCAGCGGTGCCGGGGTCGTCGTCGCCGACGCCGCCGAGGCGGCCGCCGTGCTCCGCCGGTGGACGGCGGACCCCGCCGAGCCGCAGCGGCTGCGGGAGGCGGCGCGCGCCTTCGCCCGCACCCTCGGCGACGGCACCGACCACTACGCCGACCTCGCCGGGCGGGTGGCGGCCCTCGGCCGTCGCTCCTGACCCGAACACCTCTGCAGCAACGAACCGAAAGGACCACATCCCCGATGTCCCCGATGATCCCGGTCGGCAAGCCCCTCCTCGGTGAGGAGGAGCGGGCGGCCGTCGACCGTGTCCTGCGCAGCGGGATGATCGCGCAGGGCCCGGAGGTCGCCGCCTTCGAGACCGAGTTCGCCGAGGCGCTCGTCGCCGGGCGCCGTTGCGTCGCCGTCGGTTCGGGGACCGCCGGCCTGCACCTCGGGCTGCTCGCCGCCGGCGTCGGCCCCGGCGACGAGGTCGTCGTCCCGTCGTTCACGTTCGCGGCCACCGCGAACGCCGTCGCGCTCACCGGGGCCACCCCGGTCTTCGCCGACATCGACCCGGTGACGTACTGCCTCGACCCGGCCGCTGCCGAGGCCGCGGTCACGCCGCGCACCGTCGGCATCATGCCGGTGCACCTCTACGGCCACCCGGCCGACATGACGGCGCTCGGCGCCGTCGCGCAGCGGCACGGCCTCGCGCTCTTCGAGGACGCCGCCCAGGCGCACGGCGCGACCTGGCGGGGCAGCCCCGTCGGCTCCTTCGGCCGCTTCGGGATGTTCAGCCTCTACCCGACGAAGAACATGACGGCCGGCGAGGGCGGCATGGTGTCGGCCGCGGACGAGGACCTGGCCCGTGCCGTGCGGCTGCTGCGCAACCAGGGCATGGAGCGCCGCTACGAGAACGAGGTCGTCGGCTTCAACTGCCGGATGACCGACCTGCACGCCGCGATCGGCCGGGTCCAGCTCGGCCGGCTCCCGGAGTGGACGGAGCGCCGCCAGAAGAACGCCGCGTTCCTCGACGACAACCTGCACGGTGTCGTCACCCCGACCGTCGTCGACGGCGCGACGCACGTCTACCACCAGTACACCGTCCGGGTCCCGGGCGACCGCGACGCGTTCGTCGCGGCCCTCGCCGAGCACGGTGTCGGCAGCGGCGTCTACTACCCGGTGCCGGTGCACCGGCTCGCGTCGTTCGGGCTCGACCTCGACCTGCCCGTCACCGAGAGGGCCGCGCGCGAGGTGGTCTCGCTGCCCGTCCATCCGGGGCTCACAGAGGCCGAGCTCGAGCAGGTCGTCTCCGCCGTGAACGCCGTCGCCGGGGCGGGTGCCTGATGGCCGCGCTGCGTGCCGGGCTCGTCGGCCTCGGGATGATGGGGCGTCACCACGCCCGCGTGCTCCGCTCGCTGGACGGCGTCGAGCTCGTCGCCGTCGCGGACCCCGGCGGCGACCCGCACCAGGCCGCGACGGGAGTCCCGCTCCACGCCGGCGTCCAAGGGATCATCGACGCCGGGGTGGACTACTGCGTCGTCGCCGTCCCGACGGCCTTCCACGAGGAGACCGCACTCGTCCTCGCCGAGGCCGGCGTCCACGTCCTCGTCGAGAAGCCGCTCGCCCCGGACGTCGCGTCCGGCCTGCGGATCGTCGAGGCGTTCGAGTCCCGCGGGCTCGTCGGCGCGGTCGGGCACATCGAGCGGTTCAACCCCGCGCTGCAGAGCCTGCGGCGCCGGCTCGAGGCCGGTGAGCTCGGCGACGTCTACCAGGTCGTCACCCGCCGGCAGGGCCCGTTCCCGGCCCGGATCTCCGACGTCGGCGTCGTCAAGGACCTCGCGACGCACGACATCGACCTCACCGCCTGGGTGACCCGCTCCCGGTTCACCTCGGTCGCGGCCCGGACGCTGCACAAGAGCGGCCGCGCCCACGAGGACCTCGTCGCCGTCGTCGGCCAGCTCGAGAACGGTGCGGTGACCAGCCACCTCGTGAACTGGCTGTCCCCGCTCAAGGAGCGGGTCACGGTCGTCACCGGGGAGCGCGGCGCGTTCGTCGCGGACACCCTCACGGCCGACCTGACCTTCCACGCCAACGGCGTCATCCCGACCCAGTGGGACGACCTCGCGACGTTCCGCGGCGTCGCCGAGGGCGACATGGTCCGCTACGCGATCCCCAAGCCCGAGCCGCTGCGGACCGAGCACGAGGCCTTCCGGGACGCCGTCCTGGGCCTCGGCGCGGACGTCGTCACGCTGCGCCAGGGCCTCACGACCGTGGCCGTCGCCGAGGCCTGCCTCGAGTCGGCGCTCACCGGCCGGCCGTCCGCGCTCGGGGCGGACGGCCCGCTGCTCGCAGGGCCGGTCCCCGGTCCCGCGGTGGCACCGGCGCTCGCCGTCTGACCGCACCCGGACGGACGGACGCCGCTGCCGCGACCGGCCCCGCTACCGACCCAGCAGGAGGTCGTCGTAGCGGGGCTGCGTCGTCCGGGCGTCGTACCGGTCGCGGACCCACCCGGCGGCCGCGGCCCCCGCGGCGCGCCACGTGGCGACGTCCGCGGTGCACGCGAGCACCCGGGCGGCGGCCGCCGCCGGCTCCGGGGTGACCCAGTCCGACGGGAAGAGGTCGTGCGGGCCGCCGACGGCGGCGAACAGCGGCCAGTCCCGGACGACGGGCACCGCACCGGACGCCACCCCCTCGACGAGGCCGAGGTGGAACGACTCGCGCACGCTCGAGGAGACGACGACACCGACCCGGCGCAGCAGGTCCGGCACGTCGGGCGTGAACGGCACCCGCTCCACCGCACCGGCGACGTCGGGTGCGGCGAGCCGCTCCTCGAGCCGCTGCCGGTAGCCGGCCGCGCCGGCGGGACCGGCCGGGTCGAGGTCGTCCCCGACGAGGAGCAGCCGGTAGCGCGGGTCCTGCCGGCGCAGGAGGGCGAGCGTCTCGACCGCCCACAGCGGGTCCTTCGCGACGACGCCGTAGCCGACGACGGCGAGCGTGAAGCGGGCGTCGTCCGGCTTCGGGCGGTCGAACCGGTGCAGGTCGACCAGGTTCGCCAGGACGTGGCGGCGCGGGGCGGCGGCGTCCGGCACGAGGTGGTCGAGCAGCCGGCCCAGGTGCGGGCCGACGACGACGAGGTCGTCGACCCGGTCGTACCCGACGAGGTGCGGGAACACGGTGAACGTCTCGAAGCTGTGCAGCCGTACGACGACCCGTGCCCGACCCGGGTCCAGGGCGGTCAGGAGGACGGCGCCGCGCTGCAGCCAGTCGAGGAAGACCGTGTCGGCACCGTCGACGGCCTCCGCGAGCGGCCGCGCCCAGGGCAGCGACCGGGCGTCGTCGGGACCGCTCAGCCGCAGGCGCAGCTGCTGCAGCGGTGAGAGCGGCAGGCCCGGCAGGTCGGCGAGGTCGAGCCGGCGCACCTCGACGCCGGGGCGGCCCGTGTAGTGCGCCGCGACCGGTTCGAGGAACTTCCAGTTCTTGAGCGTCACCAGGAGCAGCCGGTGCGGCCGGTCCGTCGGGACGGCGGCGGGCGGCTGCCGGCGCCGCGGCCGCGGCCGGGTCGCCCGCACCCAGGCGGTGCTGTCGAGCAACGGTTGCATGAAGGCATTGGAGGAGTCGACGAGCGGCGAGGAGGTCCCGTCGAAGTGCAGCGTCCGGTGGAAGGCGATCGCGGCGGCCCGCGCGAGCGGTTCGGCCGCCGAGGCCGGCCCGGACCGGGCGAGCGCGGCGTCGGCCTCCGCGGCGCAGGCGGCGACCGCCGCGGTGACGTCGTCCGGGCCGGGCGGCAGCAGGCCGGCGTCGAGGGCCGCGAGGACCGCCTCCGCCCGCGAGCCGCCGGCGCCGGGGCGCAGACCGACGGCACGGGTCAGCGCCCGCCGGGCGCCGCCCGCCCGCCGCCGCAGGGCGCGCAGCGCTTCCGCCCCGGGCGAGGAGGTCACGTCACCGACCGATCGTGGGGACCGGCTGGACCGGGGTCCCGGGTCGCGTCGCGAGGACCCGGCGGTACACCTCGGCGAGGACCTCGGACTGCCGCTCCCAGGTCCAGTCGTCGAGCAGGCCGGGCCGGTCGTAGGCCGCCCGGTAGCGCGGCAGGTCCGCGAGCACCGTGCGGGTCGCCGCCACGAAGGAGTCCCGGTCCTCGGCGACGAAGACCTCCCCGTTCCCGAGCCCGCGGGTCAGTGCGGCCATCGCCCGGACGTCGCTCTGGACGACGGGGAGCCTGGCCCGGGCGTAGTCGAAGTACTTCGTCGCGATCGTCACGTCGTAGTTCTCCACGTGGACCATCGACTGGACGCCGACGGACGCGGTGCTCACGAACGGGACGACGTCCTCGACCGGCACGTAGCCGAGCACGTGGAGCCGGTCCGCCACGCCGAGGCCGGCCGCGGTCTTCTCCAGCAGGTCCACGTAGTCGTTCCGGCGCGTCAGGAGGGCCAGGTGCACCCCGGGCAGCTCGGCGAGGGCCTCGACCGTCGGCAGCAGCCCGCGCTTGGCCGCGCTGACGCCGATGTAGACGAGCAACGGCACGTCGTCGGCGAGGCCGAGGGTGCTGCGCACGTCGCCCGAGCCGGACGCGGAGCCGCTCGCGGGCGGGGCGTTCATGACGACGCTCGGCAGCACCGGGAGGCGGTGGTGCCCGGCGATCCGCTCGGCCATCTCGGGGGAGACGGCGACGACGGCGTCGGCCTCGTGGATGTGCGCGGACTCGTAGGCCTCGTAGGCGATCCGCCAGCGCAGCGTCGGGCCGCCGACCCCGGGGAGGAACTCGTGGGAGTCGAAGACGACCCGGACGTCCACCCCCTTGGCGCGCAGCCGGCGGGCCGACCGCACGGCCACCCCGAGCATCCGGTAGTCGTGCGCGTGGAGGATCTGCGGCCGGATCCGGTCGACGACCGGCCAGTACGCGCGCTCGTAGTCGAGCAGCCGGGGCTCGAGCCGCGCCCAGCAGCGGTCCCCGCGCAGGGCGCGCCAGAACCGCGCGCGGGCGGCGTCCAGCACCGTGTCGTCGAGCGCGCGCGGTGCCCGCGCACCGGTGCCGGGCGGCGTGTCACCGGCCGCGCGGCCGCGCAGGGCCCCGGCGGCGCGGGACAGCCGGCGGGCGATGCGCCGGTACCGGTCCAGGGCGCGCCGCTGCGCCTGCTCCCTGGTGAACCGCACGGGCACGCGTCGGACCGTGGCGGCGCCGAGCGGCCGCTCGTCGCCGGGGCCGACGGCCTTGCCCAGCAGGGTGACCCGGTGCCCCGCGTCCGCCATGGCGCGGGCCGCCTTCTGCACCCGCCCGTCCCCGTCGATCGAGTTGTCGACCATCATGAGGACGACGACGCCGTCCTGCTGCTCGCTCATCCCGAGACTCCCTGCCCGGCCTCACGGCCTGTCGTGCGGCGTGCCCCGGCCGCGAGCGGGCCTGCCGGCGCTGCTGTGTCGAGGTGGCGCAGGGCCGCCGGGACCCCGTAGAACGCAGGCGTCCGGCGGACCCGCGCGAGGCGCCACACCGGGTAGACCGCGACCCGGTCCAGCGCGACGAGGACGTCCGCGTCACGCAGGATCGCGCGGGACCGGGGATCCCGCCGGGCCGCCCGGAAGGCCCGCACGCCCGTCGACGAGCGCCGGTCGAGCAGCCGCAGCACCCGGTACGACACGGCGTCGAGGACGCGGCGGACCGGCAGGCGGGTCTGCTCCGCGCGGGAGGACCGGGTGAGGACGAGGCGGCGGTGCCCGTGCAGGCCCAGGCCCTCGAGGACCCGGGCCTCGGGGAGCGTGTGCAGCAGGGCCCGGACCTCGGCGCCGCGGGCGACGAGCGCCGCCACCGGGATCTCCAGCGCCGTGCGGGTCGGTGCGACGACCCCGACGAGGACGACGCGGACGGGTCGGGGCGTCACCCGAGGGCTCACCGGACCGCTCCGAACCGGTCGTCGAGCATCGCGACGACCGGGTCGAGCTGCAGGCTGCGCTCGAACCGGCTCGCGTGGTCGCGGGCCGCGGCCCGGTCGTCCTCGGACGCCGACAGGACCCGCCGCGCGGTCTCGACGAACCCGTCGCGCAGCGCCTCCACCGTGAGCGCCGGCGGCCGGACCCACAGCGGGTACCCCTCGAGGACGTCCTGCGCGGCGTGCGGCATCTCGTGCGCCGAGAGCACCGGCAGGCCCGTCGCCATGTACTCGTACACCTTTCCCGAGGTCACGAACCGGCCTCCGGCCAGGGCGAGGAGGAGCGCGTCCCACCGGCCGTAGGTCGCCGCGACGTCGGCCTTCGCCACCGGCCCGCCGTACGTGACGCCGTGCACGCCGGCCCGGGCGATGACCGCGGCGTTGCCGTTGGCGCCGGCCGCCCAACCGGCCCCGACGTGCCCGCGGAAGGTCAGCGTCGAGCGGGCGAGCACCTCGTCCTGCTCCCGGGCGGCCGCCCAGGCGTCGACGACGAGCGACAGGTGGGCCGGCGTGAGGTTGACCGTGCCGAGGTAGCCGAACGCGAGGCCGGCCGCCGGGTCCGGGCGCCGCGCGACCGCGAGGTCCGTGCCGAGGTCGGCGTCGAACCCGTTGCGGGCCACGTGCACCCGCGACGCGAGCTCCGGGTACCGCTCGCGGTAGAACGCCGCGATCGGCTCGTTGACCGTGCAGACCGCCTCGGCCCCCGCGAGGACGCGCCGCTCCCAGCGCCCCCGCCGGGTGCGCGGGCCGAAGGCCTCGCCCTCGCCGAGGACGTCCACCGACCAGCCGTCGCGGAAGTCGACGACGTACGGCGTCCCGGTCCTGCGCCGGACGTGCCGGGCGACGGCGAGTGTCGTGTACGGGGCGGGGGAGACCAGGAGCAGGTCCGCCGGGCGGTCCCGGACGACGGCCTCGGTCCCGCGCTCGAGGGTGCGCCGCCAGGGCCCGAAGACCTTCTCCGGGAAGGGGATCGTGTCGAGCCGGTGGCGCAGGCGGACCCAGCGGGTCGGGTGCTTGGCCCGGAACCAGGAGTACGCGCGCACGTCGGGGTCGAGGTCCGCGCGGCGCAGCGGGAGCTCGACGATGCGGACCCGCGGGTCGACGAGGTCGAGGAGGCTGAGGTCGAGCCCGTACTCGAGGTCCCACGCGTGCCGGTCGATCGTCACGACGGTGACGTCCCAGCCGCGGTCGACGAAGAGGTTGGCCGTGGCCCGCATCCGGTACGCGCTGCTCTTCGCCGCCGGCGGGAAGCCGATGGCGACGTAGACGAGGTGCGGCCGCGCGTCGTCCCCGGGCCGGACGCCGTCCGCCGCGCTGCGTGCGGCCGGTACGAGGACGTCGAGCAGCCGCGGCAGGACGGCGGTCGTGCCGTAGCGCGCCCGGACGACCGCTGCCGCCTCCGCCGCGGTCCGCGCGCGGACGTCGTCCGGTTCCGCGGCGAGGGCGAGGACCCGGGCGGCCGCCTCCTGCGGCGACCGGACCACCCACTCGGCCGGGAAGACCGCGGCCGCGCCGCCGAACTCCGCGACGTCCGGCCAGTCCCGCGTCACGGGCAGGCAGCCCGCGGCGACGGCCTCGCAGAACGCCACTCCGTGCGACTCGCGCCGGCTCGACGACAGCACGTACCCGGCGTCCCGCAGCACCTCCGGCAGGTCCGCGGTCCATCCCGTGCGGACCACGGCGTCCCCGGCCGCCGCGATCCGGCGCAGCACCTCGGCCCGGTACCGGCGCCCGGGCGGCAGCTGCGGCTCGGTCCAGTCCGCTCCGACGAGGAGCAGCCGCCACCGGGGGTCGTGCCGCCGCAGCTCGTCGAGCACCTCGAGGGCCCACAGCGGGTCCTTGACGGGCTGCGCCCAGCCCACGACCGCCACCGTGCGCGCGGCGTCCGGCCCCGCGGCGGAGGGGACGCGCCCGTCCGGGGGCGGGCCGTCGAGGGCGACGGGGTTCGGGACGACGTGCACCCGGGGTCCGCCCCGCCGTGTCCTCGCCGGTGCCAGGGCCGGGACGACGTGCCGGACGAGCGACTCGAGCTGGCCGCCGACGAGGACGACGTCGTCCACACGCGACCAGTCGACGAGATGCGGCTCGACGGAGAACGCCTCGACGCTGTGCAGCCGGACGACGAGGCGGGCGCCCGGCCGGACGACGAGACTCGCCCACACCGCTGCTGCCGTGCACCAGTCCACGACGACGGTGTCCGCCTCGTCCAGGAGGGCGGCGACCTCGGGGGCGGCGGCGGACACGCCCACCGCGGCCCGCGCCGCCGGGTCCCCCAACCGGGCCCGGGCCAGGACCGCGGGCGCCGGGACGACCCCGTCGGCGCGCGGCCCGGAGAGGTCGAGGCGGGTCACGCTGGCACCCGCCCCGACGAGCCCCTTCTCGACCTCCCCGAGGAAGTGCGCGTTGCCGTCCGTCAGGAGCAGCACCCGCGGCCGGTCGCGGGCGTCCGGCGTGCCCGTGGCGCGCGGCGTGCGCAGGTGCAGCCTGGTGTAGGCGGCGGACCGGGTCACCGGGTCGAGCCAGCCGGACTCCTTGCGGGAGAGCGGGGACGGAGCGTCGAGGGTGTGCAGGCTCCGGTGCAGGAGCACGTGGAGGGCTTGGAGCAGGTGGTCCGCGGCGGCCGCCGTGCGCCCGACGGCGAGGGCCCGGTCGGCGGCGTCCGCGAGCGTCCGGGCGGCCGCGCGGACCGCTGCCCGGTCGGGATCCTCGGCGGCCCCGGCGTCCGCGGCAGCGCCGCCGGACGTGTCGGTGAGGTCGAGGTCGAGCAGGACCTGCTGGCCTCCGAGCCGGGCCAGCAGGTCGGCGCCGCGGGCCTGGCGCAGGGCCCGGGCGACGACGTCGAGGGCCTGCGCGTGCCGGCCCTCGCGGCGCAGCCCGTCGACGAGCGACGGTGCCTGCCGCAGGGCCGCCGTCCGGGTCCTGTCGTCGTCCACCGCGCGCAGCCAGGCGCCGGCGGACATCTCGGTGCGCACGTCGGCGTGCGTGTCGGTGTGCGTGTCGGTGTGCGTGTCGGTGTGCACGTCGGCGTGCATGTCGCTGGTCGTCACACCCGGGCCGTGACCCGTCGTGCGGCGAGCGCCGTGGCCACGGCCGACGCGGCGTCGCCGGCGCCGTACGGGGTCGCGTCCGTCGGGGCGGGGTCGAGGCCGGCCAGCGCCCGCGGCAGGTCCGCCGGCTCGGCGAGGACGTTCCAGCCGAGGTCGACCGTCTCGGTCCACTCGGTCTCGGTCCGCAGGGTGACGCACGGGGTCCGCAGCAGGAACGCCTCCTTCTGCAGGCCGCCGGAGTCGGTGACGACGGCGCGGGCCCCGACGAGGGCGGCCACGGTCTGCGGGTACGGCAGCGGCGGGCTGACCCTGACCCGGCCGCGGTCCAGCGGGACGCCGTGCTCGCGGGCGCGGGCGACGAGCCGCGGGTGGGCGAGCAGGAGGACCGGCACGGGCAGCTGCGCGAGGGCCTCGCAGACGGCGGCGAGCCGCTGCGGGTCGTCGGTGTTCTCCGCACGGTGCACCGTCGCGACGACGTACCCGGACTCCCGCAGGTCCTCGGGCACCGGCGACGGCCGGTCGGCGACCTGGTCGCGCGTCCGCAGGCAGACGTCGGTCATGACGTCGCCGACGAGCACGCTGCGCGCCGACAGGCCCTCGGACGCGAGGTGCGCCATCGCCGTCCCGGTCGGGGCGAGCAGGAGGTCCGCGGCGTGGTCGGTGAGGACCCGGTTGTGCTCCTCGGGCATCCTGCGGTTGAACGAGCGCAGGCCGGCCTCGAGGTGCGCCACCGGCAGATGCAGCTTCACGGCGGCGACCGCGGCGGCGAGCGTCGAGTTCGTGTCCCCGTAGACGAGCACCCAGTCGGCGTCGCTGCCGGCGAGCACGGGTTCGAGGGCCGCGAGCATCGCACCGGTCTGGGCGCCGTGCCGCAGCGAACCCACCCCGAGGTGGACGTCCGGCACCGGGATGGCGAGGTCGTCGAAGAAGACGTCGGACATCGCCGCGTCGTAGTGCTGACCGGTGTGGACGATGACGTGCTCCGCCCCTGCCGCGTCGAGCGCCCGTGCGACGGGGGCGAGCTTGACGAACTGGGGCCGTGCTCCGACCACGCTGACGATCTTCATCGGGATGGGCACCTTCGGGGGTCTTCCGGGGCGCGCCCGGCCGGTTCCAGCGTAGGCAGCGCGGCGGGGCCGTCCTGCTCCGGAAGGGTTGCGTCGACAGGTGTTCCCCCGTACGTCGTCCGCTGTTCCCCGGGGAGTCGGGCACGTCCCCGAGGCGTCGGCCGCCATTGCCCGCGGCGTCGGTTCCCGTTCATCTGCGACGGGTCCGGGCGCACTACGGTGACCCACCGTCCGGGCACGTGGTCCGGGCGCACGCGGACGCCGGCCCGTACCGGCGCACCGACCCGAAGGGGCCCCGTGAGGATCGCCGTCGTCGCACTCGGCAAGATCGGCCTGCCGCTCGCCGTCCAGTTCGCCACGAAGGGCCACGACGTCGTCGGCGTCGACGTCGACCCCCGCGTCGTCGACCTCGTCAACGCCGGCACCGAGCCCTTCCCGGGCGAGCACGACCTCGCGCGTCTGCTCGCGGAGAACGTCGCGGCCGGCCGGCTGCGGGCGACGACCGAGTACAAGGACGCCGTCCCCGGCAGCGACGCCGTCGTCCTCGTCGTGCCGCTGTTCGTCGACGAGCGGACGGCGGAGCCCGACTTCGGCTGGATGGACGCCGCGACGGCCTCGCTCGCCGAGTGCCTGACCCCTGGCACGCTCGTCGCGTACGAGACGACGCTGCCCGTCGGGACCACGCGGACCCGTTGGAAGCCCATGCTGGAGAACGGGTCCGGCCTCGTCGAGGGGCGGGACTTCCACCTGGTGTTCAGCCCGGAGCGGGTGCTCACCGGTCGGGTCTTCGCCGACCTGCGCAAGTACCCCAAGCTCGTCGGCGGGCTGACGCCCGAGGGCGCCGCCCGGGCGACCGCGTTCTACGAGGCGGTGCTCGACTTCGACCCGCGCCCTGACCTGGCGCGCGGCAACGGCGTCTGGGACCTCGGCAGCGCCGAGGCGGCCGAGATGGCCAAGCTCGCCGAGACGACGTACCGGGACGTGAACATCGGGCTCGCCAACCAGTTCGCCCGGTTCGCGGGCGCGCACGGGATCGACGTCATGCAGGTCGTCGAGGCGAGCAACAGCCAGCCGTACAGCCACATCCACACCCCGGGCATCGCGGTCGGCGGCCACTGCATCCCGGTCTACCCGCGCCTGTACCTGTGGAACGACCCGGACGCGACCGTCGTCCGGGCCGCCCGGCGGGCCAACGCCGAGATGCCCGACCATGCGGTCGACCTGCTCGAGGCGGCGCACGGGGACCTCGCCGGCCAGCGGGTCGTCGTCCTCGGCGCGGCCTACCGCGGCGGGGTCAAGGAGACCGCGTTCTCCGGCGTCTTCCCCACGGTCGAGGCGCTCGCCGGTCGCGGTGCCGAACCGGTCGTCCACGACCCGCTCTACTCCGACGACGAGCTGGAGCGGCTGGGGCTGACGCCGTACGCGCTCGGCACACCCGTCGACGCGGCCGTGGTCCAGGCCGACCACGCCGGCTACCGGGCGCTGACCCCGGCGGACCTGCCGGGCGTGCGGACCCTCGTCGACGGCCGCCGGGTCACCGACCCCGCGCTGTGGGGCGGCGTGACGCGGCGGGTCATCGGCGCCCCCTGACCGCGGTGCCCGCGCGTCACCCGTCGACGCGCGCGAGACCGTCCGGACCCTCGACGTAGCGCTCGGCCGTCTGCGGGCAGACCCAGCGCTGCCCGTCGTCCGTCGTGCCGTCGGCGACGAGCCGGACGCCGGCCCGGCCCACCCAGCCGATCCGGCGGGCGGGCACGCCCACGACGAGCGCGTGGTCCGGCACGTCCTCGACGACGACGGCGCCGGCCGCGACGAGCGCCCAGCGGCCGACGGTCACCGGTGCGACGCACACGGCACGGGCGCCGATCGACGCGCCCTCGCGCACCGTGACGCCGACGGCGTCCCAGTCGGACGCCGACTTGAGGGCGCCGTCCGGGGTCACCGCCCGTGGGTTGTGGTCGTTCGTGAAGACGACCGCCGGGCCGACGAAGACGCCGTCCTCGAGGACGGCCGGCTCGTAGACGAGCGCGTAGTTCTGGATCTTGCAGCGCGACCCCACCCGGACACCGGTGCCGACGTACACACCTCGCCCGACCACGACGTCCTCGCCGAGGACGGCGTCCTCGCGGACCTGTGCCAGGTGCCACACCGAGGTGCCGTCCCCGATCCTGGCGGAGGGGTGGACCTCGGCCGAGGCGTGGATCCGGGTGCGGGCGGTCGCGGGGGCGGTCATGCGTCCCTCTTCCTCGGGAAGTTCCCGGGCTTCTCCGGGCAGGTCGGACCGCTCATGAGAGCGGGACGCCCCGACCGCGCGGCGTGCTGTGTCCGGCGCCACGCCGTCGTCCTGGTGAACGTTCGCTGAACGCCCTGCCGACGGTGAACGGCACGTGCCTAGACTGCAAACGGTTCCATGTCACAGCCGCCCGGAGGTCGCACCATGGACGTCGACCAGGAGATCCGCCGTCTCTCGGCCACCCTCGCGGTGCGCCACCCGCTCTTCGCGCCGCAGACGGTCGAGCGTCTCGTCGCCCGGCTGTTCGAGAGCTACGCGGACGCCAGGGTGCGGACGTACCTGCCCGTCCTCGTCGAGCGCGCCGCGGACGCGCAGCTGCGCGACCTCGACCGCGACTACGCCGGCGACCGGGCGTCGCACACGGTCTCGCTGCGCGGCGCCGACGAGGCAGCGCTCAGCGCCTGAGGCGCAGGTCGCGCCGCCGTCGCGGTGAACGGTCGGCGACGGGGCGGTGAAACCGGGATGCACGCCTCGCTGTCGGGTTCCGCCCGATCCGGACGGGCGTGACGATGGGGGACGGGGGCGCCGCGACGGCGGCCCCGGGGCGAGCGGAGGACCACCCGGTGGGCGTGCGGCGCAGGTCGTGGAGCGGTGTCACGGGGTCGCGACCCGGTGAGCCGGTCGAGATCTCGGCGTTCGTCCGGGCGCTGCCGGACGTCGTCGCCGCGGAACGGCTCGCAGCGGTCCTGCTCGCCGGCTCCCCGGAGCGCCTGCGCCACCTGCGGACCGCGGCGGCCGTCGCGCTGACCGCCTCCGAGACGGTGGCCCCGGACCGGCTCGAGGTCCTGCTCAGTGCGACCGTGCTGCACGACATCGGTTACGCCGACGTGGTCCGCAGCACCGGCTTCCACCCCCTGGACGGTGCGGAGTGGCTGCGTGCCCACGGTGCACCGGCGGACGTCGCCGGGGTGGTCGCCCACCATTCCGAGGCCGTCCTGCTGCCCGGCGCCGACGCCTACCTGACCCGGCTGGGCCGGCTGCCCCGCCCCGAGCCGACGCTCGCCGACGTCGTCACGTACGCAGACCAGACGACGACCCCCGACGGCCGCCGGACGGCGCTGCTCGACCGGCTGCGCGAGCGGCGCCTGCGACGGCCCGCCACCGGTCCGGCCGCCTGCGAGACGCAGCGCCGCCGCGCGGAACGGCTCGTCCACGCCGTCACCCGGGTCACCGCCCGGCTCGACCGGATCGGCGCCGCCGACGTCTCGCTGCACGCCGTCGACCCGTACCTGGCGCCGAGCCGGCCGCTGCCGGACGACGAGGTCGTGGCGCAGGTCCTCGAGGCGGTCCCCCTGCTCGGTGCCGCCGACGGGCTGGACCGTGCCGAACGCGTCCGGGCCGCCGTCCATGCCGCGCGGTTGCTGCTCGCAGCCGACTGCGACCCGGCGTGGGACGACCTGATCGCGACGGCCTGCCGGCTGCTCGGCCGGGACGCGCCGTCCGTCCCCGGGTCTCTCGCCGAGCCGCCCCGGGTTACGCTCCGCCGGTGAGCCTTCGACTCGGATACCAGATCCCCAACTTCTCCTACGGGACGGGCGTCGACGCCCTCTTCCCGACGGTCGTCGCGCAGGCCCGAGAGGCCGAGGCGGCAGGTTTCGACACCGTCCTCGTGATGGACCACTTCTACCAGCTGCCCGGGATCGGGACGCCGGACCAGCCGATGCTCGAGTGCTACACGGCGCTCGGCGCGCTCGCGGGTGCGACGTCGACGATCCAGCTGTCGTCGCTCGTCACGGGCAACACGTACCGCAACCCCGCGGTCCTCGCGAAGACCGTGACGACGCTCGACGTCGTCTCGGGCGGTCGCGCCGTCCTCGGGATCGGGGCCGGCTGGTTCGAGCGCGAGCACCTCGACTACGGCATCGAGTTCGGCACCTTCACCGACCGCTTCGTGCGTCTCGAGGAGGCGCTGAACATCATCACGCCGATGCTGCGCGGGGAGAACCCGACGTACGACGGCCAGTGGTACCACGTGCAGAACGCGATGAACGAGCCGCGGCTGCGCCCGACGATCCCCGTCATGCTCGGCGGATCGGGCGAGCAGAAGACGTTCCGGCTGGCCGCGCTCTTCGCGGACCACATGAACATCATCTGCGACAAGCAGGACATCCCCCGCAAGCTCGCGGCTCTCGCGCAGCGGTGCGAGGAGGCGGGCCGTGACCCGGGCACGATCGAGACGAGCTACCTCGCGTTCGTCTTCATCACCGAGAACGCGGCGCAGGCCGAGGGCTTCCTCGCCCAGGTGCCGCCGGAGCGGCGCGCGCGGATCTTCGCCGGGACCGCGGACCAGGTCGCCGACCAGCTGAAGACCGATGTCATCGACGCCGGGATCGGCGGCCTCACGGTGAACATGGTCGTCAACGGTCACGTGCCCGGTGTGGTCACCCTCGCCGGTGAGACGCTTCGTCCGCTCGTGGGCTGAGCAGGGCCTGGTGCTCGCCGAGGGCGGGCACCGGGTCCATCCGGGGGACGAGCCCCGTGAGGCCGATCGCCGGCAGCACGGCGTCCACCGGCCCTCCGGGGGTCCGGACGACGCGCCACCGGTCGCGCTGGGCGAGCTGCGGGTGGGTGCGCAGGTCCTCGACGCCGCGCACGCGTGAGTGCGCGATCCGCCCTGCCTGCAGGCGCCCCTCGAGCCCGGGACCGTCGAGCGTGCGCAGGACCGCGTCGATCGTGACGTGCAGGGCGTCCCGGTGCGCGACCCGGGCGGCCACGCCGGCGAACCGGGGGTCGGTCGCGACGGAGCCGGGTGCCGCCGGGTCGTCCGCGAGGACGTGGGTGCAGAAGTCCGCCCACTCGCGTTCGTTCTGGACCGACAGCATGAACGCCGTCCCGTCGCCGGCGGCGAAGATCCCGTACGGCGCGATCGCCGCGTGGCTGGTCCCGGCCCGCGGCGGCGGCGTGCCGCTGTAGAGCGCGTAGTACATCGGGTGGCCCATCCACTCCACGAGGGCGTCGAACAGGCTCACGGCGACGTGCGTGCCGACGCCGGTCCGCTCGCGGTGCAGCAGGGCGGCGAGGATGCCGGAGAACGCCGCCGTCCCACCGGCGATGTCGGCGACCGGGATGCCGGCCTTTGCGGGCTCGGCGGGCGTCCCCGTCACGGAGATCGTCCCGGCCTCGGCCTGGATGAGCGCGTCGTACGCCTTCGCCTGCTCGAGGTCGCCGCCCGTGCCGTACCCGCTCACGGAGCACGTGACGAGCCGGGGCCGGGTCTCCCGGAGGGCCTCGCCGAGCCCGAGCCGGGCGGCCGCGCCCGGGGCGAGGTTCTCCACGAAGACGTCGGCCGTGTCGACGAGCCCGAGCAGGCGGGCCCGGTCGGCGTCGTCCTTGAGGTCGAGGACGACGGACTCCTTGCTCCGGTTCAGCCAGACGAAGTGGCTCGACTGGCCGTGGACCGTGGCGTCGTAGTCGCGCGCGAAGTCCCCGCGCCCGGGGCGTTCCACCTTGATGACCCGTGCTCCGAGGTCGGCGAGCTGGCGGGTCGCGAACGGCGCCGCGACGGCCTGCTCGCACGCGACGACGGTGATCCCGGCGAGCGGCTGCATGCCGCCAGTCAACCTCACGTCCTCCCGGGCCCGAGAGGTGCCGAGGGCCGGACGTAACTTGAAGAAGTGTTCAAGTGCTAATGTCTGCGATCGTGCCCGTCCCGCTGTACCAGGCCAAGGCCGAGTTCTTCCGGACCCTCGGCCACCCCGCCCGCATCCGGGTGCTCGAGCTCCTCAGCGAGCGCGACCACGCCGTCCACGAGCTGCTCGACGCGATCGAGATCGAGCAGAGCAACCTGTCCCAGCAGCTCGCCGTGCTGCGCAGGGCCGGTCTCGTCGTCCAGCGCCGCGAGGCCGGGTCGGTCGTGTACGCGATCAGCGTCACCGAGGTCCGGGACCTGCTGCTGGCCGCGCGGGCGATCCTCGCGGCGGTCCTCGCGGGCCAGGAGCAGCTGCGCAGCGAGCTCGGCGGGGGTGCCCCGTGAGCCTGCGCGGCTGGCTCGCCCTCGCGCGCCGCACCGGCCGGATCGCGGAGCCCGCGGCCCCGCGGCCGGCCGGCCCTGCCGGTGAGGCGCGGGCGGACACCGGGATCCTCGCCGGGTCCGTGCAGGTCCGGCACGTCGACGCGGGGTCCTGCAACGGGTGCGAGATCGAGGTCGCGGCGGCTTTCGGGCCGGTCCACGACGGGGAGCGCTACGGCGCCCGGCTCGTCGCCTCGCCCCGGCACGCGGACGTCGTCCTCGTCACCGGGGTCGTCACCCGCAACATGGCCGAGCCGTTGCGCCGCACGGTCGACGCGACGCCGCGGCCGCGTCTCGTCGTCGCGATGGGCGACTGCGCGCGCGACTGCGGCGCCTTCGCCGGCGGGTACGGCGTCGTCGGTGCGGTGAAGGACGTCGTCGACGTCGACCTCGAGATCCCCGGGTGCCCGCCGCGCCCGGAGGCGGTCGTCGAGGCCCTGCGCACGGTCACGCGGCGATGAGCCTGCGCCTCGGGCTGCTCGCGGTCCTGTCGCTGGCCCTCGTCGCGGCCTGCGCCGGTGGTGCGCTGGGAACCGCTGCCCGGCAACGGGTCTCGCCGTTGCTCGGTGCGCTCGTCGGGGCGGCCGCGGTGTGGACCGGAGCGCTCGCCTGGTCGGGTGGCACCGGGGGTCTCGTCGTGGGCACCGTCCTGCCCGGCGTCGGTGCGCGCTACGCACCGGACCGGCTCGGCGGTGCGTTCCTCGTGCTCGTCGGCGCGGTCACGGTGCTCGCCTCGGTCTGGGCACTCGACGGTGCCCGCGGCACCGCCGCCTCCCGGACGGCCTGGGTCGCCTACCCGCTCTTCGTCCTCGGGCTGCTCGGCGTGATGGCCGCGGCGGACGTCGTCGCGTTCCTCCTCGCCTGGGAGGTCATGGCCGTCGCCTCCGCCGTCCTCGTCCTCGCCGACCACGCCCACCGCCCCGAGGTCGTCGGTGCCGGCCTCTGGTACGCCGGGATGACCCAACTGTCGTTCCTGCTCGTCCTCGGCGGGTTCGCCGTCCTCGCGTCGGCCGCGGGCGGCACCGCGTGGGCGGACCTCGCCCGGCTCGCCCCGGACGCCGGGGCCACCGGGCTCGGGGTCGGCCTGCTGCTGCTCGGGTTCGTCACCAAGGCGGGCGCGGTGCCGGTGCACGTCTGGCTGCCCCGCGCGCACCCCGAGGCGCCGAGCCACGTGAGTGCGCTCATGAGCGCGGCGATGGTCAAGGCGGGCGTCTACGGGGTGCTGCTCGTCGTCGTCCGGCTGTTCCCCGCCGGTCCGTCGTGGTGGGGGCTCGTGCTGCTCGTCGTCGGGTCGGTGTCCGCCGTCTTCGGGATCCTCCAGGCGGGTGTCGCCGCCGACCTCAAGCGGCTGCTCGCGTACTCGACGACCGAGAACGTCGGCCTCATCCTCGTCGCCGTCGGCGCCGCGCAGGTGACGACGGCCCGCGGGGACGTCGCGACCGGCCACGTGCTGCTCGTCGCCGCGCTGCTGCTCACGTCCGGGCACGCCGCGGCGAAGTCCGTCCTCTTCCTCACCGCGGGATCGGTGCTGCACGCCACGGGTCTGCGGGACCTCGACCGGCTCGGCGGCCTCGGCCGCACGATGCCCTGGACGTGCGGTGCGTTCGGCGTCGCCGCCCTCGGCGCCGCGGGTCTGCCCGTGACCGCCGGGTTCGTCGCGGAGTGGACGCTGCTCCAGGCGCTCGTCCACGCCGGCGGCCCCGCCGACCCCCGGCTCGGACTCGTCTCCGCGCTCGCGGTCACGGTCGTCGCGCTCACCGCCGGGCTGGCGCTCATGACCTTCACCAAGGCGTTCGGGATCGCGTTCCTCGGCCGGCCGCGCAGCGACGGGGCGGCGGCCGCGCACGAGGTCGGTCGCGCCGAGCGGGTCGCCGCCGCACTCGGCGCCCTCGCCGTCCTCGGTCTCGGGCTCGTCCCCGGGCCGATGGCCACGGCGGCCGTCCGGGCGCTCGGCGTGGACGGCGTCACCGCCGCGGGCACGACGCTCGCCGCAGGCGTCCGGCTGGGTGGCGTCGCCGCCGCCCCCGGTGCCGTGGGCGGTGCCGCGGCCGGTGCTGACGGGCTCGTCCCGGTCCTCGACCCGCTCGCTCTGAGCCTGGCGACCCTGGCCGCGCTCGTCGTCGTCGCCGGCGTCGTGGCCCGGCTGCGCCGCCGCGCCGCGCGCCGGGCGGTCGAGCTGGGCTGGGGGTGCGGCGGTGCCCGGGTCAGCCCTCGGATGCAGTACACGGCGACCTCCTACGCCGAACCGCTCGTGCGCATCTTCGACGCGCCGCTGGGGGTGAGCCGCTCGGTCGCGACGACGACCGCGGACGCGCCCTATGTCGTCCGTGCGATGTCGTTCCGGCAGCGGGTCCGGGACGTGTTCGAGGAGCACGGGTACCGCCCGCTGCTGCGTGCCGCGGCCCGGGTCGGCGACGCCGGCCGCGCGCTGCACAACGGCAGCGTGCACCGCTACCTCGCCTGGTCGTTCGCGACGTTCGTCGTCGTCCTCGGGCTGGCGGCCCGGTGAGCGGCGAGGTGCGCGTGGTGGTCGCCGTCGTGCTCCAGACGGTCGTCGTCGTCGTGGCCGCGCCGTTCCTCGTCGGGGTGCTGCGCCAGGTGCGCGCCCGCTGGGAGGGCCGGGTCGGCCAAGGGCTGCTCCAGCCCTGGCGCGACCTCGTCAAGCTCGCGCGCAAGGAGCCGTTGCAGGCGAACGGCTCCACGGTCGTCGCCTGGGTGGCGCCCGTCGTCGTCCTCGGTTCCGGGCTGCTGCTCGCCGCCCTCGTGCCGACGGTCACCACCGCGGGGCCGGCCCGGCTGCCCGCGGACCTGTTCGTCGTCGTGTCCGTGCTCCTCGTCGGGACCGTCGCCCTCGGCCTGCTCGGCCTCGACGCGGGCTCCGCCTTCGGCGGCATGGGGTCGAGCCGGCACCTGACGATCGCCGCCCTCGTCGAGCCGACGGTGCTGCTGGCCGTGTACGCGCTGTCCGTGCCGGTCGGCTCGACGGCGCTCGGGCCGATCGTCGAGGGCCGGCTCGCCGACCCGGGCCGCGTCGTCGCCCCCGCCGGGGTGCTCGCCGTCGTCGCGCTCGCGATCGCCGTCGTCGCGGAGACCGCGCGGATCCCCGTCGACAACCCCTCGACGCACCTCGAGCTGACCATGGTCCACGAGGCGATGGTGCTCGAGTCGTCGGGCCGCGACCTCGCCGCCGTCGAGCTCGGCTCCTGGCTGCGGCTGTCCGTGCTCCTCGCGCTCGTCGCGAACCTCGTCGTCCCGTGGGGCGTCGCGACGGCGGGCGACGGCCCGGGTCTGCCGGCCCTCGCCGTCGGCGTCGTCGCGGTCGTCGTCAAGACCGCGGTGTCCGGCGTCCTGCTCGCCACCGCAGAGGTGTTCATGGCCAAGCTCAGGCTGTTCCGGGTGCCGGAGCTGCTCACCGGGTCGTTCGTGCTCGCCTTCCTCGCCGTGACGGGTTCCTATGTCATCGGGTGACGCGAGCCAGGCGGTGGCGGTCCTCGCCGGCCTGGAGCTGCTCACGGCCGTGCTCCTCGCCTGGCGCGGTCCGGCGAGCTCGCCGCGCGGGCCGCTCGCGGTGCAGGGGTTCGCGCTCGCCGGGCTCGTCGCCGTCATCGGGGTCGCGGAGGGCGAACCCGTGCTGTGGCTCGTGGCGCTGCTCGTCGCCGTGCTCAAGGGGGTCGTGCTGCCGACGCTCGTCGTCCGGCGTCCGGGGCGGACGGCCCGGCCCGATCCTGCCCGAGCGGCCGTCGCCCGGCCCGTCGTCCGTCCCGCCGTCGTCCGTGGCCGCAGCCGGGTGCCGCTCCTGCTCGGCGCGGCCGGGCTCGTCGTCGTCGCGTACCTCGCCGCCCGGCCGGTGGCCCGGGTCGTCACCGGGGCGACCGGGCAGGCCCTCCCCGTCGGGTTCGCGCTCGTCCTCGTCGGCTTCGCGCTCCTCGCGACAGGCCGGCGCTCGCAGTCGCAGCTCGTCGGGTTCCTCGTGCTGGACAACGGGATCGCGACGACGGCCTTCCTCGCGACGGGCGGCGTCCCGCTCGTCGTCGAGCTCGGCGTCTCCCTCGACGTCCTCCTCGTCGTCCTCGTCCTCCAGGTCCTCGGGTCGAGGATCGACACGGCGTTCGGTGCGGGCGCCCCGGGCGGCACGGACCTCGACCAGCTGAGGGAGCTGCACGACTGATGGCCGCCGTCCTCGCCTCTCCGCTCACTGCCCCGCTCGGTGTCGCGCTCGTCTGGGTCGCGCTCCTCGGGCCCGCGCTGTGCGCGCTCGCCGTGCTCCTGCTGCGCCGCCGGGCGGTCGTGCTGGTCGCGGACGTCGTCGCGTCGTCCGTCGTGCTGCTCTGCGGGGTCGCGCTCCTGGCCGGGGTCGCGGACGGCGGCGCCGCGGTGGTCACCGCCGGCGGCCTGCTCCGCGTCGACCCGCTCGCCGGGTACCTGCTCGTCGTCGTCGGGGCGGTCGCCCTCACGGCGACGTGGGGCGGGCTCAGCCCCGCGCGGGCCCGCTCGCGCCGCGGCGGCCGGTACACCGCGCTCGTCTGCCTGTTCCTCGCGGCGATGGTCCTCGCGGTCGTCGCCGACGACCTCGGCGTCACGTGGGTCGCCGTCGAGGGCACGACCATCACGACGGCCTTCCTCGTCGGCTTCGCCGGTGGCCGGCGGGCCGTCGAGGCGGCCTGGAAGTACGTCGTCCTCGCCTCGGTCGGCGTCGGCATCGCGTTCCTGGGCCTCGTGCTCCTCTACGCGGCGACCCGGGCCGCCGGCGACCCCACGCTGTCGTGGGTCCGGCTCGTCACCGACCGCCCGGCGGTCGACCCGACGGTCGCACGGATGGGGCTGCTGCTCGCGGCGCTCGGCTTCGCCACGAAGGCCGGCCTCGCCCCGATGCACGCCTGGCTCCCCGACGCGCACAGCCAGGCACCCGCGCCGGTCTCCGGGCTCATGTCCGGCGTCCTCCTCGCGGTCGCGTTCGGCGCCGTGCTCCGGATCCAGCGGCTCGACGCGGTGCTCCTCGACGGCACCGCCGTCCGGACACTGCTGCTCGTCGGCGGGCTGCTCTCGCTGCTCGTCGCGGCGGTGCTCGTCGTCACCCAGCGGGACGTCAAACGGATGCTCGCCTACTCGAGCATCGAGCACATGGGGCTCGTCGCGGTCGCCGCGGCGGTCGGTGGCCGGCTCGCCCTCGCGGCGATGCTCGTCCACCTGCTCGTGCACGGCCTGGCCAAGGCGAGCACGTTCGTCATGGCAGGCCGGGTGCTCGCCGTCGAGCGGACGACGACGATCGCCGACGTCCACGGCCTGGTGCGCAGCGCCCCCCGGGTCGGCATCCCGTTCCTCGCCGGTGCCGTCACGCTCCTGGGCCTGCCGCCGTCCGGGCTGTTCCTCACCGAGGCGGCGCTCGTCGTCGCGGGTCTGCGCGCCGGGTACGGCTGGGCGATGGCGATCGTCCTCGTGCTGCTCCTCGTCGTGTTCGTCGGCATGGGGCGTGCCGTCATGGCCATGACCCTCGGGGCGCGCCCGGAGCCCGCCGGCCCGCCCGAAGCCGTTGCTGCGGCGACGGAGGCGTTGACGGCACCGCTGGTGCCCGTCGTGCTCGCACTGACCGCCGCGTGCCTGCTGGTCATGGCGACCCCGCTGGCCGGCACGCTGGACTCCGTCGTCGCCGTCCTCGGAGGTGCCCCGTGAGCGCGACACCCACCGGACCTCTTCTCCCGCAGCCGGTCATGACCCGCCCGACGACGCGGGCGACGCTCCGGGCCGACGTCGCGGCCCTGCTCGCGGACGGGCACCGGATGCTCATGGTGGTCGCGGAGAACGCGCCGGGAGCCGTCCGGCTGGGGTACGTGCTCGCCCGCCCCGCCGGCGGTCCGGACCACGGTGCGCAGGAGAGCCGGGTCGAGCTGACGCTCGAGGTGTCGACGGACGACGCCTGGGTACCGACGATCGCCGACCAGTCGTACCCGGGGGGCCGGTTCGAGCGCGAGATCCGCGACCTGTTCGGGGTCGAACCGCGCGACCACCCGCTGCCGCGACGGCTCGTGCGGCACGCGCACTGGCCGAGGGCGTGGCACCCGCTCCTCGGGGAGCGCTCGGCGCAGACGGACGTCGTCCCGGACTTCGGTGAGGACCTCAGCGCGTTCCCGTTCCTCGAGGTCGGCGGCGACGGGGTCTACGAGATCCCGGTCGGGCCGGTGCACGCCGGGCTCATCGAGCCGGGGCACTTCCGGTTCTCGGTCGTCGGGGAGACGATCGTCCGGATGAAGGCGCGCCTGTGGTACCTCCACCGGGGGGTCGAGAGGCTCTTCGAGGGCCGGACGCCGGACGACGGGGTCGTTCTCGCCGAACGGATCAGCGGTGACACGGCCGTCGGTCACACCCTGGCGTACGCGCTCGCGTGCGAGGAAGCGCTCGGGCTCGTCGTGCCGCCGCGGGACAGGCTCGTGCGCGCCCTGCTCCTCGAGCTCGAGCGCATGCACAACCATGCCGCGGACCTCGGGATGATCCTCAACGACGTCGCCTTCGGACTGGCCAACGTGCACCTCCAGCGGGTCCGGGAGAACCTGTTGCGGCTCAACGACTCCGTGACCGGCCACCGGCTGCTGCGCGGCGGCGTCCGGGTCGGCGGGGCGGACGTCGTCGCGCTGCCCGACGCGGGACTCGTGCGGGCTGCGGCGGCGGACGTCGCCGACGTGGTCCGGCTCGCCCTCGAGCACCCCATGGT
This sequence comes from Kineosporia sp. R_H_3, assembly GCF_002198675.1. Classification (GTDB taxonomy): domain Bacteria; phylum Actinomycetota; class Actinomycetes; order Actinomycetales; family Kineosporiaceae; genus R-H-3. Next base: position 94,338 of record NZ_MWLL01000160.1, read on the forward strand.
GCTCGACCGCCTCGTCGGCACCGCGGTGCTCGGGCGTGAGGACGCGGTGCGGATGGGAGTGCTCGGCTACGTCGCCCGCGCCAGCGGCGTCGACGTCGACGCCCGGCGGGACCACCCGTTCGTCGACCCGGCCGTGCTGCCCGGCGGTGCGCCCGACGCGGTCGTCGACGCCGAGGGGGACGTGCTCGCGCGGTTCACGGTGCGGGCCCGGGAGGTCGAGGCGTCCGCGCGGTTCGTCGTCGCGGCCACCGAGGTGCTCGCGGGCGGCGGCCCCGGGGCGTCGGCCGGTCCGAGACCCGCTGCACCGCAACGCGTCACGCGGGGTCTGGGGGTGGTCGAGGCCTGGCGGGGACTGCTCTGCCACCGTGTGACGGTGGGCGCCGACGGTCGCCTGGTGCGGGTGAAGGTCGTCGACCCGTCGTTCATGAACTGGCCGGCGCTGCCGGTCGCGCTCGCGGACACGATCGTCCCGGACTTCCCGTTGGCCAACAAGAGCTTCAACCAGTCGTACGCGGGCAACGACCTCTGATCCGCCGGCCCGGCCGGGCTACCGGTGCCGGACCCAGATGTTCGGCTCGACGTAGGTGCCGGTGCCGGCGTCCAGGTCGACGTGCAGCGGCGCGAGCCCGTCGGGGATGACGTGGTCGCCGGATCCTGCCAGCTCGAGGCCGGTCCAGGCCTCCCACTGCGCGACGGTGCCCACCATCGTCTGGGCCGCCGGGGCGAGCGCGACGACGCGACCGCCGAGGCGGTGGTGCAGGCGCAGCCAGGGGTCGAACGGCAGCCCGTCGGAGCGGACCCACGTCACGTACTGCTCGATCGGGATCAACGGGTAGCGGTGCTTCAGCGTCGGCCGCAGCGGGGCGACGACCCGGCCCAGGCCGTTCGCCGCCCCGAGCCCGACGAGTGCCTCGACGAGCGCGGACGCGCCCCCGGTTCCCTTGTGCCCCGGGTGCACCACGACGCCGCACAGCGCGAACGTGTCCGCAGCCGTGCCGGCCTCGTGCCCCTCGACGGCCCGGCGCAGCAGTCCGCCGAACGTCTGCGGCAGCGTGGACGGCTCGCCGTCCCACGTCAGCGGCACTCCCCAGCCGGTCGCGACGGGGACGCCCGGGTCGCCGTCGAGCAGCATGATGTCGAGGTGCGGGAAGTACTCCCGGGCGCGGCCGATGACCGGCTTCACGCTCGGGTCCGCGGTGATGAACGCGGGGAAGCCCTCGGCGAAGAGTGCGTCCAGCTCGGCCTCGTCGCGCTCACGCGCGCCCGTCGGCTCGATGTGCATCGGTCGCTCCTTCGCTCGGGGGCGCGGTGGGGTGCAGCGTATCGCCGATCGTGAGTGACGCTGACTCACGCAAAGTTGTTGCGCTGGAACGTGTCTCGCGAGGGTCAGACTGTCGGACCCTGTCCCTAGTGTTCTTGTTGTGAGCAGGGACGAGCAGACGTGGGGCGAGGTGCCCGGCAGTGAGCCGGACGCCGCGGTGCCTGCTGCTCACGTGGTCTCGGACGGGTCGATGCCGGTGCACGACCTGCAGGCCGGG
>NZ_MWLL01000161.1:0-48904 GCF_002198675.1 Kineosporia sp. R_H_3
ACCTCGACCGACCCGACCGCCGTCGGGCCCGCCGTCGTCCCGGAAGGACCGCCATGACCCGCCGCACCGCCGCGCTGCACGGCATCATCGCCGCCGTCCCCACCCCGTTCACCGCCGACGGCAGCGCGATCGACGAGGAGAACCTCCGGGCGCAGGCCGACCGCCTCGTCGCCGCGGGGCTGCAGGGCGTCGTCGCGACCGGTTCGACGGGGGAGTTCGCCACCCTCTCCCCGGCCGAGTACCGGCGCGCGATCACTGCGTGGGTCGAGGCCGTCGACCACCGGATCCCGGTCGTCGCCGGCGTCGGGGCGCTCGCCACCGCCGAGGCCGTGTCCCTCGCGCAGCACGCCGAGGCGGTCGGTGCGGACGCGATCATGCTGCTGCCGCCGTTCTACGGCGCCCCGGCCTGGGACGCCCTCGTCGCGTTCCTCTCCACCGTCGCCGGCTCGATCGCGATCCCGGTCGTCTACTACAACATCCCGTCCCACACCGGCGTGACGCTGACCCCGGAGCAGCTCGCGCAGCTCGGCGACATCCCGGGCCTGGACTTCGTCAAGGACACGTCCGGCGACGCCGTCGGCCAGGCCGAGCTGCTCGCCGTCCGCACCGACCGGATCACCGTCTTCAACGGCTGGGACACCCTGACGTTCTTCGGGATCGCCTCCGGAGCCAAGGGCGCGGTCTGGGGCGCCGCGAGCATCGTGCCGGAGCTCGCCGTCGCGCTGTGGGACACCCTCGCGGTCAAGGGCGACCTGCCGGCCGCGCGCGAGCAGTGGAAGCACCTGTGGGCGATCAGCGACTTCCTCGAGTCGGTGGACTACGCCGCGGGCATCAAGGCCGGGCTGCAGATCGTCGGCCACCCGGCCGGCCCGACGCGGGCTCCGATCCTGCCGCTGCCGGCCGCGGACGTCGAGCGGTTCACCCGGATCCTCGCGGCCGCCGGACAGGTCCCCGCGGGCGCGTGACGCCGTGACCGCTGCGTCCGGGCCCTTCGTGTCCGGGACCCTCGCGCTGGAGACCGTCGAGGTGCACGCCGAGGGCGAGCCCGGCCGGGTCGTCCTCGACGCCGCGCATCTCGTGCGGGGCGACTCCATGGCCGAACGTCTCGCGTACTGCCGGGAGCACCTGCACCCGCTGCGCGAGCTGCTGCTCCACGAGCCGCGGGGCTACCCGGCGCTGTGCGCCGTCCTGCTGCTGCCACCGGTGACGCCGGGCGCCGACTTCGGGGTCGTCGTCCTCGAGCAGGGCGGGTTCACCCCGATGTCGGGCAGCAACACGATGTGCGCGGTCGCCGGCGCCGTCGAGGCCGGGCTCATCGTGCCGGACGGCGACACGCTCGACGTCACCATCGACACCGCCGTCGGGGTGGTCCGGGCGCGGGCGGCGATCGAGGACGGCCGGGTCGCCGCGGTCACGGTCGCGAACGTGCCCTCGTTCGTCGTCGGTCTCGACATCCCGCTCGAGGTCCCCGAGCTCGGCACGGTGCCCGTCGACGTCGTCTTCGGCGGCCAGTTCTTCGTGCAGGCCCGGGCCACGGACTGCGGCGTCGACCTCGCCCCGGCCCGGGGCCGCGAGCTCGCCAGGGCCGGTGCCCTCGTGAAGATGGCTGCGCGGCAACAGGTCCCGGTCCGGCACCCGGTCAACCCGGACGTCGACGACATCGCCCTCGTCATGCTCCACTCCGGCCCGCGGACCGCGGGCACGGACTCACGCAACACCGTCGTCCTCACCCAGGACCCGCTGTTGCCCGGCGAGCCGTCGACGTGGACCGGCATCCTCGACCGGTCGCCGTGCGGCACCGGCACGTGCGCCCGGATGGCGGCCCTGCACGCGCGCGGCGACCTCGACCTCGACGAGGAGTTCCGGCACCGCAGCATCATCGACAGCCTGTTCGTCGGCCGCCTCGTCGGGACGACGGAGGTCGACGGCACGCCCGCCGTCCTCCCGACGGTCACCGGGCGCACCTGGGTGACCGGCCGGGCGCGCTGGAGCGTGCACCCGTCGGACCCGTACCCGAGCGGCTACACCGTCGGCGACCTCTGGGCGCCCGAGCGCCGCTGAGCCCTCAGAGCAGCACGAACAGGGCCGCACCGACGACGACGTTGAACGCCGAGTTCGCCACGAGCAGCGGCATCCGCCGGGCGATGTCCTCCCGCCGCGGCGCGAGGTAGCGGAAGAGGACGTACTCGCCGACCCCGATGACGACGAGGGCGACACCGATGATCTGCCAGACGCTCACGCGGAGATCATCACACCGATCCGTCGCACGGGCGTGCGGGGCGGGTCAGACGTCGAGCAGCACCACGCCGTCCATCGACGCGTAGGTCAGCTCGGGGACGGCGGCGGAGACCCCGGTGCCCTCGTAGAACAGCCGCAGGGTGCGCGCGGTGCCGTCCGTCGCGGTGAACGTCGCCTCGCTCGTGTAGGCGTACCCGATCTCGCCCGACTGCTGGGCCGAGGTCGACACGAGGGTCACGACACCGCCGGCGGGTAGGACGGCGCGGACGGCGCGGCACATCGGCTCCCACTGCGCCGCCGCGAGGTCCGCGGGCGGGTCGTCGCACGCGCCGTCGTTGAGCCGTTCGACGACGACCTCGGACATCTCCTTCGCGTCGTCCTCCTTAGCCCCGCAGCCTCCGGTCGCGAGCACGAGCAGGACGACGCCCGCGACGGCCCACGCCGCCCGCGCCCTCCAGGCCGGCCCGGTCACGTCGCCCTCGCCGAGAGGCGCTGCACGACGACCTCCGCGATCGCGGCGTCCTGGACTCCGAGCCCGCAGAGGTCCGCGACGGTGACCTGCGTGGGGGAGGTGCGGCCGGGGGAGCGGCCGGTGAGGACGTCGCCGAGGGTCACGGCGCGGGCCACGACCTCGGGCGCTGCGTGCTGCAGCTCACCGGCGTGCGCCGCGAGGTCGACGGCGTCGCAGACGACGACCTCGGCGGCGGCGAGCAGGGCGGCCGGGAGCTCCTGCTTGCCCGGGGTGTCCGAGCCGACCGCGGTGACGTGCGTGCCCGGGCGGACCCACGCGCCGTCGAGCAGCGGCGTCCGGCTGCTCGTGGCCGTGACGACGACGTCGGCCGTGCGCACGGCGGCCTCGAGGTCGTCGGCGACCGCGGCGCCGACGGCCTCGGCCAACGCCGCGGCCCGGGCGGCGTCCCGGCCCCAGACGGCCACGTCGAGGCCCGGGATCGCGGCCCGGTGCGCGTGCACCTGGGCCTGCGCCTGGCCGCCGGTGCCGAGGACGAGCAGCCGTCGCACGTCCGGCCGGGCCAGCGTGAGCGACGCGACGGCGCCCGCGGCGGCGGTCCGGGTGTCGGTGAGCCAGCCGCCGTCGGCGAGCAGCCAGCGGGGCTGCCCGGTCGCGGCGTCGACGACGACCGAGAAGCCGTCCGGGGCCGCACCGGGGAACCCGCCCGTCGCGACCTTGAAGCACATGACCGCGGAGCCGCGCACATAGGCGCCCTTGACGTGGAGCTCGCCGCCGCCGTCGGGGCGCATCTCGAGCTGGCCGGGCTGGTCCACGCCGCCGTCGGCGAGCGCCCGGAAGGCGCGCCGGGCGGCGTCGAGGGCGTCGTCCCAGGTCAGCACCGACCGGACGGCGGCCAGGTCCACGATCTGCATACGTCACTGTCCCAGGCCCGGCCGGCGCGCGGGGTCGCGCCGGCCGGGCCCGTCCCGGACCGTGCCGGTCACGCGACCGGCATCACCCGGGCGATCCTGATCTTCGTGCTCGTGCTGCCGGCCGCGGGGTACGCGACGCTCGCGTCGGAGTAGCCCTTGAAGGCCTGGTACGAGTGGTCCCGGACCGGGATCGTGATCCGGCCGCCGATCGCGGCGCCCGTCGAGGCGCTGTAGACCTGGGCGGCCATCGCCGTCCCGGACTGCCAGGCGAGGAGCATCCGGCCCTTGCCGTACCGGACGAGGTGCGGATGGCTCGCGCTGACCGACGTCCTCACGGACTTGTTCGACGCGCCCGTCGAGAAGCGGTCCAACCGGACCGTGCCGCCCTGACTCCAGGCGGTCCAGTAGCCGGTCGTGCTCGCGTTGACGAGGTCGCCCCCGAACAGGGTGCCGTCGCACGTCCCGGCGGCCACGGTGCGGTACGGGTTCGGCTGCGCGATCCGGCAGTTGTTGTCCGTGGCGCAGACCATGACGTAGTGCTTGGTGCGCTTGTCCCACACGATGCGCGACGTCCAGGCGTGGCTGCAGCCGACCTCGAAGCTGTCGTGACCGGACAGGAGCTTGCCGGCCTTGCTGACGACCTGCATCCGGTCGCCCTCGTGGATGTCGACGCAGCTGCCGTTCTGCACGGTGATCGCGACACCGAAGTACGCGGCGTAGTTCGCGCCGTCGTAGGCGAGCCGACCATGGTGCTGGTACCACCACACGAACCGGGCGCCGTTCGTCTGCCCGCCGCGGGTCGCGGTGAGGTTGGTGACCTGGACCTGCCACACGAGCTTGCCGGAGTTGTCGAACCTCACCATGTACATCGTGTTGCAGGGGCTCGCCGTCCCGCCGCACAGCGGGCTGCCCTTGCAGCTGCCCGCGCGGGTGAGGAGCAGGACGCCGCCCGTGCTGTCGGCGCGGACGTCCTGCAGGTCGATCCCGGGGAAGCTCGTGGGCTTGCCGACGAGCTTGTCGTTGCAGTCCAGCTTGCCGAGGTGGACCTGCTCGTCCGTGCCGAGCCAGGCCAGCCACGAACCGCCGGGGCGGGAGGCGATCGCCAGCGGGAGCGCCTCGGTGTCGCCCTCGCCGCCGTAGCCCTTGACCGTGACGCCGGCGTCGATCTCGGTGACGCGCACCTTCGGGGTCGCGCCTGCCGTCCGCGCGCACGTGCCTGAGGCCGCGACGGTCGCTGCCGCGGCGGGGGCGCTCGGGCCCGTGCCGGCCGACCCGGGGGCGGTCGCCGTCGTCGCCCCGGGCCGGCCGGTGGACGGTGCGGCAGCGTCCGGTGCCGCCGCCGCGGAGGTGGTGGCCGGGTCCGGCAGGGCCGCCGTGGCGTGCGTGGGTGCGGCGGGGGCGACCGCGACGGCGGCGCCGTCCGCCTGCCACCACGAGCCCAGGCCGAGCCGGCCGTCGGCCGCGGCCGGCAGGACCGTCGCGAGGCCGACCGCGGCGAGCGCGCCGAGCGCGCCGAGCGCGACGGCGACGGTGCGTCGGGTCCGGCTGCGGTACTGACGAGGTCCTGTCCGGGACGGCTGCTGGGTGCCCATGCCCCCACGTCGCACGACGGCCCGCGGACGTTGCCCCGACCGGCGCACCCCGGTGCCGGCGAGAGGCCACACTGTGCGGGTGCGGGACACGGTGGGACGGATGTCGGTGCGCGTCGGGACCCTTGTGCTCGGCTGCATGCTCGCGGCCTGCGGCGCCGGGGACCGGGGCGCGGCACCGCCGGCGACCACGCCCGTCACGTCGGTGCCGACCAACGCCTCCGGCACGGGTCCCGCCGACCCGAGCGGGTCGCCGTCGGCGGACCCGTCGGCGGCCCCGTCGGCAGAGCCGTCCGCGGAGCCGCGACGGGTCACGCTCGTCGCCACCGGCGACGTCCTGCTCCATCCGCCGCTGTGGGCGCAGGCCAAGGCGGACGCCGCCCGCACCGGCCGCGGGGACCTCGACTTCGCACCGATGCTCGCACCGATCAGGCCGATCGTCGCCGGCGCCGACCTCGCGCTGTGCCACCTGGAGACACCGCTGGCGGCCGCCTCGGGGCCGTTCCGCGGCTACCCGCTGTTCTCCGGTCCGCCGCAGGTCGTCGACGCCCTCGACCGCACCGGGTACGACGCCTGCAGCACGGCGAGCAACCACACCTTCGACCAGGGCGCCGCCGGCATCCGGCGCACGCTCGACGCGCTCGACGACGCGGGGATCGCCCACGCGGGCTCGGCGCGGACCGCCGAGGAGGCCGCGCGGACGACGGTCGTCGACGTGCACGGCGTCCGGGTCGCGCTGCTCTCGTACACCTACGGCTTCAACGGCAACAGCTATCCCGGCGGGGACCGGTGGCGGGCCGACGTCATCGACGAACGGCGCATCCTCGCCGAGGCTGCCGCGGCCCGGGAGGACGGCGCGGAGATCGTCGTGCTGTCCCTGCACTGGGGCACCGAGTACGTGCAGACGCCGAACAAGCAGCAGGTCGACGTCTCCCGCCGGCTCGCCCGGTCGACCGACATCGACGTGATCATCAGCCACCACGCGCACGTCGTCGAGCCGATCCGCAAGATCGGCAGGACCTGGGTCGTCTACGGCCTCGGCAACCTCATGGCCTGGCACAGCACGCCGGGCGACCCGAACGCCGAGGGCCTGCTCGTGCGGTTCACGTTCACCGAGACGAAAGCCCACCGGTTCGCCGTGACCACGGCCGAGTACGAGCCGATCATGGTCGCGCGGGCCGCGCCCATCCGGGTGCTCGACGTCCCGAAGGCGCTGCGGGACGGCAGGTACGGCAGCTCCACCCGGGCCCGGCTGCAGGCCGCGCTCGACCGGACGACACGCGTCGTCACGAGCCTCGGGGCGGACGACGACGGGCTGGTGCCCATCACCGCCGGCTGACCCGGCTGACCCGGCCGGCCCGGCCGGCCCGGCCGGCCTGGGCCGCCCGGTCGACCCGGTGGGTCAGTCCGGACGCGTCCAGGACCCGAGCACGATGAGCGTCTTCGTCCCGGCGACCTTGCGCGACGTCCGCAGCCCGTCGATCGCCTCCTGGAGGTGGTTGATGTCGCGGGCGCGCAGGTGCACGAGCGCGTCCGGGTCGCCGGCGATGGTGAAGACCGCCTGCACCTCCGGGGCCCGGGCGGCGGTCGCGATGATGTCGCCGACGCTCGCCGTCCCCGCGTAGCGCACCTCGGTGAACGCCTCGACGCCCCACCCGAGACGGGCGTGGTCGACCTGGACGGTGAAGCCGGTGATGACGCCCAGGTCGCGCAGCCGGTCGACCCGGCGCTTGACCGCCGCGACGGACAGGCCCACGAGGGGCGCCATCTCGGAGAACGTCCGGCGGCCGTCCTCACGGAGCAGGCGCAGCAGGTGGTGGTCGACCGCATCGACGTCGGCGGGGCCGGCCGGCGGACGCTGCGGTGCCGCGGGATCGGGGCTCATGACGCAAGTCAAGCGAGCGATCCGAGAGAAGTCCACACAATCTTTGCGTCTTCGCCCGCTCTGACGACCAGGACCTTGCGTCGAGGATGCCCTGTTCTGTCTCCTGTGAGCCACGTCGCACTCGGCGCGCCGATGCGGCATGGTCGGTAGCGGCACCTCGGGACCGCGCCACAGTCCCGACCCGTGCCGTCGCCAGTGCTCGGCCGGACCGTCGCCCACCACGCCGGAGGAACCACCGTGAGCGCACCGCCCTCGCTCGACGACAAGTACGCGGCCACCGACGGCCGGGCCCTCATGTCCGGGGTCCAGGCGCTCGTCCGGCTCACCCTCGAGCAGCGCCGGCTCGACACCGCGCGCGGCCTCGACACCGCCGTCCACGTCTCGGGCTACCAGGGCTCGCCGCTCGGCACCGTCGACCTCGAGATGGGTCGTGCGAAGCGGTTCCTCGCCGAGGCCGGCGTCGTCTTCCAGGCCGGTGTCAACGAGGAGCTCGCTGCGACCGCCGTCGCGGGCAGCCAGCTCATCGGCCGGCTGCCGGGTCGCCGGCACGACGGGGTGACCGGCTTCTGGTACGGCAAGAACCCGGGCCTCGACCGGGCCGCGGACGCCATCCGGCACGGGATGCTCGCCGGCACCGCGCCGCTCGGCGGGGCCGTCGCCTGGATCGGCGACGACCCCGACTGCAAGTCGTCGACGGTGCCGAGCTCGTGCGAGCCGATGTGCCAGAGCCTGTCCATGCCGCTGCTCGCTCCGGGGTCGGTGCAGGAGATCGTCGAGTACGGCCTACACGCCGTCGCGCTCTCCCGGGCGTGCGGCCTGTGGGTCGGGCTGAAGATCGTCGCGAACATCGCCGACGCGTCGGCGACCGTGGACCTGTCGGGCCTCGACAGGGACGTCCCGGAGCCGGAGCGCCGCGTCGTCGGCGACGGCCCGGCCCTCGTCGGCCCCTCCGCCGTCGCCGCCGAGCACGACATGCTCACCCGCCGCCTCGACCTCGCCCGCGAGTACGCCCGCACCCACCGGCTCAACCGGGTCACCTTCTCGGCGACCCGGGCGACGCTCGGCATCGTGGCGTCGGGGACGTCCTTCGCGACCGTCGAGCGCGCGCTCGCCGACCTCGGGATCGACGAGGCCGAGGCGGAACGGCTCGGGCTGCGGCTCGTTCGCCTCGGGATGCCCTTCCCGCTCGACCGCGCCCAGGTCGCCGAGCTCACCGAGGGGCTCGACCGGCTTCTCGTCGTCGAGGACAAGACCCCGTTCCTCGAAGGGCACCTCCAGCAGGCGCTCTACCGTCGCCCGGACGCGCCGGCCGTCCTCGGCCGCTCCGACGAGAGCGGGCGGCCGCTGCTGTCCGCCCGCGGCACCCTCGGGGCGGACGACGTCGCCGCCGCCCTCGCGCGCGTCGTCGGGGCGGACCGGCTCGGCCCGCGCGCCGTCGCGCACCTCGCCGTGGAACGCCCCGCCGCCGCCCGCCGGACGCTGCCGCTGGTCGCCGCCCGCACCCCGTTCTTCTGCTCGGGCTGCCCGCACAACCGCTCGACGCGGACGACGGACGACACCCTCGTCGGCGTCGGGATCGGCTGCCACGCGATGATCGCGCTCGACGACGGGGGCGGCCGCGGCCACCAGATCGGGCTCACCCAGATGGGCGGCGAGGGTGCCCAGTGGCTGGGCCTCGCCCCGTTCACCGACGACCGGCACTTCGTGCAGAACCTCGGCGACGGCACGTTCCACCACTCCGGGTCGCTCGCGATCCGGGCCGCCGTCGCCGGCGGCGTGAAGATGACGTACAAGCTGCTCTACAACGACGCCGTCGCGATGACCGGCGGCCAGCGCGCCGAGGGCCGGGTCGACGTCCCCGCCCTGACCCGGCTGCTCATGCTCGAGGGCGTCACCCGGGTCGTCGTCACGACCCCGGAACCCGAGACGTACCAGGGGGTCTCGCTCGACCACCGCGCCACGGTACGGCACCGCGACGACCTGCCCGCCGTCGAGCGGGAGCTCGCGGAGCTCGACGGCGTGACCGTCATCGTCCACGACGACCGCTGCGCGACCGAGGAGCGCCGCCTGCGCAAGCGCGGTCTGCTCCCGACGCCGAAGGAGAAGGTCGTCGTCAACGAACGGGTCTGCGAGGGCTGCGGCGACTGCGCGTCGAAGTCGACGTGCATGTCGGTGCAGTCGGTCGACACCGAGCTCGGCCGCAAGACCCGGATCCACCAGGCGTCGTGCAACACCGACCTGTCGTGCCTGTCGGGGGACTGCCCGTCGTTCCTGCTCGTCGAGCCGGGCACCGGTCCGCGCACCCGGCGGGCGACCCCGGACCTGCCGGTGGCCCTCGTCGAGCCGCAGCGCCGCGCCGCCACCGGCGCCGAGGTCGTGCTGCGGATGCCCGGCATCGGCGGCACCGGCGTCGTCACCGTCTCGCAGATCCTCCAGATGGCCGCGCACGTCGACGGCCTGCACGCCGCGGGCCTGGAGCAGATCGGCCTCGCGCAGAAGGGCGGCCCGGTCGTCAGCGACGTCCGGATCGGCAAGGACCCGGTCGCGGGTGCGGTCAAGGCCTCCCGCGGCACCGTCGACGTCCTCGTCGGGTTCGACCTGCTCGGTGCGGCCGCCGACGCCAACCTCGCGACGTGCCGGGCCGACCGGACCGTCGCCGTCGTCAACACCGCCGTCGTCCCGACCATCGGCATGGTCACCGGGCGCGTCCTCGTGCCGGGGACGCCGGACGACGCGCTCCTGCGCATCGCGTCGGTGACCCGGCCGGACGGCGTGCACGCGGTCGACGCGAACGGTCTGTCCGAGGCGCTCTTCGGTGACCACATGCCCGTCAACCTGCTCCTGCTCGGCGCGGTCTACCAGCACGGGTTGCTGCCGGTGAGCGCGCAGGCGATGGAACAGGCGATCACGCTCAACGGGACGGCGGTCGAGAAGAACCTCGCCGCGTTCCGCTGGGGGAGGGCGAGCGTGCAGGACCCGGACGCCGTCGCGCGTGCGGTGTCGGCGCCCGCATCGCCGGCGGCCGCGGGTGCGGCGTCCCTCGCCGGCAGCCGGACAGCGTCCCTCGAGGAGGCGGTCGCGCTGCGGGTCACGGACCTCACCGGCTACCAGAGCGGCGCGTACGCGCAGGCCTTCGAGAGCGCCGTCCGTGAGGTCGTCAGCACCGCGACCGCGCGGGCGGGCGAGGAGGCGGGCCGCCGGATCGGGCTCGCCTACGCCCGCAGCCTGCACCGGCTCATGGCCTACAAGGACGAGTACGAGGTGGCCCGGCTGCACCTCGACCCCGCCGAGCAGGCCCGGCTGCGCGACGAGTTCGGCCCGGGGGCGCGGGTCTCGGTGCTCCTGCACCCGCCGGCGCTGCGGGCCCTCGGGATGCGCCGGAAGATCCGGCTGCGCAGGTCGGCGACGCCGACGTTCCGGGTGCTCGCCGCGGCCCGGCGGCTGCGCGGGACGCCGCTCGACGTCTTCGGCTACGCGCACGTCCGGCGGGTGGAGCGGGCGCTCGTCGAGGAGTTCCGCGCGACGATGCAGGAGGCCCTGGGCCGGCTCACCCCGGCGACGGCGGAGGCGGTGGAGGCGATCGCCGCGCTGCCCGAGGAGATCCGCGGGTACGAGGACATCAAGCTCGCGCGGGTCGCGGAGTACCGGGAGCGGACGGCGGTCGCGCTCGACGCGCTCGTCGCGGCGTCCCGGGAGCGGGTCAGCTGAGGGTCGTCGCCGTGTCGCCGTCGTCCGTCGGCAGGCCCTGGTCGGCGACGGCCGTGACGACGACGTCGCGCAGGTCGGCGACGCCGGTCAGCGTCGTGCACCAGGCGGTGTCGGCGGCGTCCCGGCCCGTGCAGATCCGCACGAGCGACTCCCGGGGCGCGAGCCGGGTCGCGTCGACGACGTGCCACACGCCGTCCACCTCCACCTCGGCGACGGCGTGGAAGTCCATCGGGAACAGGCCCGGCGCGTAGACCGCGACGAGCCGGGCGGCCATCCCGGCGGCCCGGGCCAGGGTGACGACGAGATGCGCGTAGTCGCGGCACACGCCCTGGCCCGCGAGCAGGACGTCGACGGCGTCGTCGGTCGGCCCGGTGCTGCCGGAGACGTACTGGAGGTTGTCGTGGACGTGGTCGGTGATGGCCCGCAGCCGCTCGAGGGCCGGCGCGTCGGGGCCGGGGAACCGGGTCGCGCCGTAACCGGTGAACCGGTCCGCGGGGCAGTACCTGCTCGGCCGCAGCATGAGGATCCGCTCGGCCTCGTCGACGGTGCTCGCCGCGCCGGACCCGGGCTGAACGGTTGCGTCGTAGGCGATCTCGAGGGTCCCCGGGCCGCACTCGACGAGGTGCTGACGGGTGAACGGTGCCGGACCGCGGACCTCCCTGACCTCGACCGGGGTGCCGTCGAGCGTGGCGCGCAGCGAGGCGCCGTCGTCGTTCGCGGCCACGACCTGCAGCGCGAGGAGCGACGGCTCCCGGACGTCGAAGACGACGTGGGCGCCCACGGTCGCCGACGGTGACGGGGCGGGGGCGGCAGGGGAGTCCGTGAGGGAGGGCACGGTTCTCGACCGTAGGGGCGACCGCGGGCCACGGCCCGTCGAGGCGGCCCGGCCGTCACGTCGACTGCGTCACAACCCCGTACGAGGTGAGGGTGCGCAGGGCCTTGAGCGTGACGATCCCGCGCCACTCCAGCAGGGCGGCCTGACCGGGCGGCTCCCACGCGACGGGCCAGCCGCCGTCCGCCTGCTGCTGCGACAGCAGGTGCTGAAGGTGCGCGTCGACGCGCTCCGCGTCGAACAGGCCGCGCCAGCGGGAGGTCGCCAGGGGCGCCAGGTCGAGCGGGGACAGCCCGTACCCGGGCGCACCGGGGTCGAGGTGGAACATCTGCGTCGAGCGGAGGTGCTCGACGACCCGCTCGGCGAGCGGGTCGGCCCAGGCCCGGTCCGGCACGTGCTCGAGGAGGACGAGCACCTCGGAGATCGAGTGCACCTCGTCGGGCAGCGGCCCGGCGTCCAGCCGTTGCCTGCACCACGCGGTCGCGGCGCTCCGCCAGGGGTGCTCGACCCCGAGCCGGTGCAGCAGCCCCGCGAGGCCCGCGGTCGGGTTGAGGCCGGGCTCGTACGTCCACCCCGACCAGTGCGCGGCGCGCGGGAAGCCCTCGATGACCGGGAAGGCGAGCGGGACGGCACCGCCGGCAGCGGCCCGGCCGGCGACCGCGCCGAGGAAGTCGCAGGCCCGCAGGACCATCGCGGTGTCGACGGTGCCGGCGTCGGCCATCGCTGCCAGCGCCTGCTCGACGTCGATCGGCAGACTCGCGGGGCAGCGCTTGTCCGGCTCCAGCCCGTGCCCGAAACCGCCGTCCTCGTTCTGGTAGCCGCGCAGCACGTCGACGACCGCTCCCGGCGGGCCGCCGCCGAACGTCGCGTCGAAGAGCCTGCGCTCGAGGAGCCGGCCGTTCGTCTGCAGGAACTGCCCGGCCGTGGCGAAGACGTCGTCCATGGCAGGCAGGCTAGGGGTGGGGTCCGACAGCGGCGGGCCGTGCCGTCAGGTCCGGGGCGTCCAGCCGAGCGTGGGGCCGAGCTTCGTGGCGATGTCGGTGAGGAGCTGGACGTAGTCGTCGTGCGCGAACGAGAACGGCAGCGCCCAGGCGACCTCGTCGACCTCGCGGAACGCCGGGTTCGCGTACAGCTGCTCCGCGATCCGGTCGGACGTGCCGACGAGGTCGTGCGCGAAGAGCAGCCCGGCGGGGCCCTGCGGGGTGCCGACCCGGGGCGTCCGGGCGGCGACGTAGGCCTCGTACTTCGCGCGCTGCGCGGGCGTCGCCGAGTCGGTCGGGATGACGACGAGGCCCTGCGACACCCGGGCCGCACCGCCGTCCGGGTGCGCCTCCCGGAAGGCCCGCACGTGCGAGAGCTGGATCTCCTCGAAGGTCTGCTGCCCGTCGGCCCGCACCACGTTGCTCGTGAGGAAGTTCAGGCCCTGCGCCCCGGCCCACTGCGCCGAGCGCGTGCTGCCGCCGCCGTACCAGACCCGTCGCGCGAGCCCCGGGCTGTGCGGCTGCACCCGGTCGGAGAAGACCTCGATGCCCTCGGTGCCGCTGAAGCCGGTCGCCGGCTCGCCGCGCAGGTGCGACAGCAGCCGTTCGACGCGGCGGTAGGTGAAGTCCTCGACGTCGCCGGTGTCGGGGTAGAGCGCGTCCTTGACCTCCTCGTAGCGCATCGGCGGCCCGACGCTGACGCCCGGGTTGAGCCGCCCGCCGGAGAGGATGTCCACCGTCGCGAGGTCCTCCGCGAGGCGCAGCGGGTTCTCCCAGCCGAGGGGGATGACCGCCGTCCCGAGCTCGATCCGGGAGGTGCGCTGCGACGCCGCCGCGAGCACGGCGACCGGGGACGACACCCCGAACTGCAGGTGCCGGTGCCGCACCCAGGCGCTGTCGTAGCCGAGGTCCTCGCCGAGCCGGATCACCTCGAGCAGGGACTCGTGACCGGGGTGTGGGTCGTCCCCGTCGAAGAGGCCGATCGTGAGGAAGCCTATGCGGCGCAGCGGGTTCGTGGGCAGCGGCACCGGGACCTCCGGAGGGGGCGGCATGTCGACCGAACTAGTGAACTTGAACGTACAACAATTTTGGCCGGACGGCGAGCAGGTCGCTGCTGTTGACTCTGTCCCTGGGGCAGACACCACCGTCGTCCGTGCCGGGCCGGACGCCCGGCACGAGAGGGAGGACGACGTGACCGAGGACCTGCTGACGATCGGGGACTTCGCCCGGGCGTCGGGACTGTCGCACAAGGCGTTGCGCCTGTACGACGACCTCGGGCTGCTCGTCCCGGCGTACGTCGACCCCGCGAGCGGCTACCGGTTCTACGGCCCGGGCCAGCTCGACCGGGCGGTCCTCGTCGGGTCGCTGCGCCGGCTCGGGATGCCGCTCGCGCGCATCGCCGAGGTCGTCGGGCTCGGCCCGGCCGACGCGGCGGACGCCGTGGCCGGCTGGTGGTCCGGCGTCGAGCAGCAGACCGGCGCCCGGCGCGACCTCGCCACCCTCCTCGTCGACGACCTCGCCAGGAAGGGCACCGCCATGACCGCACCGATGACCGCACCCCGGTACACCGTCCGTCACGCGACCGGCCTCGACGCCGGACTCGTCCGGCCCGCCCAGCAGGACGCCGTCCACGCCGGCGACCCGCTCTTCGCCGTCGCCGACGGGTTCGGCGACACCGGCGCCGAGGCGAGCAGTGCCGCCCTTGCCGCGCTGGCCGCCGCGCTGCCGGACCCGACCGACGCCTCGACCGATGTCGTCCAGCGACTGCGGGAGGCGGCCGCCGCAGCCGACGCGGCGGTCGCCGCCGTCGTCGGCGACACCGGGCGCACCGCCACCGCGGGGACGACGCTCGCGGCGCTCGTCCGCACAGCCGGCGGGCTCGCCGTCGTCCACGTGGGCGACTCGCGGGTCTACCGGCTCCGCGACGAGGGGCTCTTCCGGCTGACCCGGGACGACTCCCTCGTGCAGGCGATGGTCGACGAGGGCCGCCTCACCCCGGAGGAGGCGTGGTCGCACCCGCAGCGGCCGATGCTCGCCAAGGCACTCGTCGGCCGCGGCACCGAGGCCGACGTCCGGCTGCACGACGCCCGGGACGGCGACCGCTACCTCGTCTGCTCCGACGGCCTGTCCGCCGTGCTGCCCGAGGCGGTCCTGCGCACCACCCTCACTGGCGCCGCCGACCCGCAGGCCGCGGTCGACGCCCTGCTCGCGGCGGTCCGTGACGCGGGGGCGCCGGACAACGTGGCCGTCGTCGTCGCGGACGTCGTCACGGCCGGCGGGGGGACGACGGGCGGCGGGACCGGTGGAGCGGGGCTGCGGCGTCTGTGCTGAGCGCCGTCCGGCCGCCGGCCCGTCGCCGCGCGTCCCGCTCGGCGGAACGCCGACTGCCGCGGCGACTCGTCCGGTGGCATCGTGCGCCTGGCCCGGTCGACCGGCCGGGCGGACGCCGGCGACGGGATGCACTGCGATGGCGACGACGAGGTCGGTCGAGTCCGTGACGTTCGCGACGGCGCGGGCCGCGCTCGACGGCGCCGCGCGCGCCGCCGAGGAGATGGGCATCGCGGTCTGCATCAGCGTCGCGGACGCGTCCGGCAACCAGGTCGCCTTCGGCCGCATGGACGGCGCGCCGCTGCTCTCGGCGGGCATCGCGACGAACAAGGCGTACACGGTGAGCGCCTTCAACGGGCTCGCGACGCACGAGTTCTTCGGGCTCATCGAGAACGAGCCCGCGCTCCTGCACGGCATCGTCCACACGGACCGGCTCGTCGTCTTCGCGGGCGGTGTGCCGATCCGGGTGGAGGGGCGCTTCGTCGGTGCCGTGGGGTGCTCCGGCGGCAGCGCCGACCAGGACCGGGCGGTCGCCGAGGCCGGCGCGGCCGCCGCGGCCTCGGCCTGACCGTTCGTCCGCTCAGCTCTCGGGCCGGACGAGTCCGGTCTCGTACGCGACGACGACGGCCTGGGCGCGGTCCCGCAGGCCGAGCTTGGCGAGGATCCTGCCGACGTGCGTCTTCACGGTCTGCTCGGCGAGGACGAGCGCCGTCGCGATCTCCGTGTTCGACAGCCCCCGGGCGATGTGGGTGAGCACCTCGGTCTCGCGCGGGGTCAGCGACCGCAGCCGCGCGGGGTGCCGGGCCGGTCGCGCGGGACGGCGGGCGAACTCCTCGATGAGCCGGCGGGTCACGGACGGCGCGAGCAGCCCCTCGCCGGCGGCGACCACCCGGACGGCGTTGACGAGCTCCTCGCCGCGGGCGTCCTTGAGGAGGAAGCCGCTCGCACCCGCGCGCAGCGCCTCGTAGACGTAGTCGTCGAGGTCGAACGTCGTGAGGATGAGGACGCGCGGGTGCCGGTCACCCGGCGCCGCCATGATGCGCCGGGTCGCCTCGATCCCGTCGAGCTCCGGCATCCGGACGTCCATGAGGACGACGTCCGGTTCGAGCCGTCGCACCTCCCGGACGGCCTCCAGCCCGTCGGCGGCCGCCCCCACCACCTCGATGCCCGGCTGCGCCGCGAGCAGCGCCGAGAAGCCCTCGCGGACCATCGCCTGGTCGTCGACGACGACGACGCGGGTCATCCGGCCTCCCCGGGCAGCGGGATCGTCGCGACGACCTCGAAGCCGCCGGGAGTCCGCCCGGCCGAGAGCGTGCCGCCCTCGGCCGCGGCCCGCTCGCGCATCCCGAGGATGCCGTGGCCGGGCCCTTCCGCCGACCGGTCCGCGCCGGCCGGACCGGCCGGCACGCCGTTGCGCACCTCGACGGTGAGCAACGACGCGCTCGGGGCCACCGTGACGTCCACGCGGCTGCCCGGCGCGTGCCGGGCGGCGTTGGCCAGCGACTCCTGGAGGATCCGGTACACGGCCAGGGCCGTGGCGGGCCGCAGCCCGGTGACGACCGGGTCGATCCGGGCCTCGACCGGGACCCCGGCCCGCCGGACCGCCTCGACGAGGTCGGCGAGATCGGCACCGCCGGGCTGCGGTGCGTGCACCGCCGGTTCGTCCTCGCGGCGCAGCAGCGACAGCATCGACCGGGTCTCGGTGAGGGCCTCGCGCGCCGAGGCACTGATCGATGCGAGCTCGGCCCGGGCCTGGTCGCCGAGGTCCGGCACCCGGTAGGCGGCCGTCTCCGTCTGGACGACGATGAGCGACATGTGGTGCGCGACGATGTCGTGCAGGTCGCGGGCGATCCGGGTGCGCTCCTCGAGGACGAGACGCTGCGCCTTCTCCTCCTCGGCGACCCGGCGCTGGCCGTCGAGCGCGACGTTCGTCAGGACGAGCCTCCCGGCGAGGACGCCGATCACGGCGGTCGCGCTGACGGCGACGAGCCAGCCCGCCGCGACGTCGCCCGGGACGCCCCAGGCGAAGAGCGCGCACGTCACGAGCCAGGCGCCGGTCGCCACCCGCAGCCTGCTGCGGGCGCAGACCGCGAGCAGCAGCGCCAGCATGACGAGCCCGTGCACCACCAGCCAGGGCCACGGTCCGGTCCCGGTCGGGTCGAGGACGACCGCCAGCACGAACGCCGTCCCGACCGACACCGCCCAGCCCACGAGGGGCCGGACGGCGACGAGCCCGAACGGCAGCCCCGCGAGCGCGCCCACGAACGGCATGAGACCCCAGCCGAACCGGTCGACGTCGTACACGGTGCCGGAGGTGCCGAACGCGATCGCCGCCAGGAGGACTGCGAGCACCCAGGGCAGACCCGCGCGCACCTGTCGGCCGACGGGTCCGTCGTCCCGGGACCACCGGGCGACCTGTCGGCCCGCACGCCCCGTGCCGACGAGGAGCTGACCGACGGCGCGACCGAGCAGACGCAGGAACCGTGCCACCGCCAGCAGCGCGCGGCCGAACCCGAGGCCGAGCGCGCGCAGGAACCGTGCTACCGCCAGCAGCGCGCGGCCGAACCCGAGGCCGAGCGCGCGCAGGAACCGTGCTACCGCCAGCAGCGCGCGGCCGAGGCCCCGCGCGGCCCGCCGCGGCCATCGTGGACGGTCGACAGGGGCGGCCGGTGCGGCCGGGGCGGGCGGGGACGGCGCTGCCATCCGTCGAGCGTAGGTCGGCCGATCGGGGCCTGTCGTCATACGTGGGAGCCACGTCCGACCCCCTCCCCGGTACGACACGACCCGGCCGGGGACCGGCCCGCGAGGGCTACCCGGGAGCCGCTGCCCGGGCGCTCGTCGTCCTGCGGTAGCGGGTCCGGAACGGCTCCGAGGCGTGACGCCCCGCGGCAGGCCGCGTTCGTAGCGTCCCGGCACGCCGAGCCCGGACGGTCCGGGACGGCGGTCCGGAGGTCCTCATGGATCGGCTGCCCAGGTGCCTGCTCGCCGTCCTCACGGCGCTCGTGGTGCTGCACCTGCTCACCGGGTGGGGCCGCCCGGTGGTCCCCCCGCGGCAGACCGGCGGAGACGTCGCCCTGGCGGTCGCCGCCCCGGAGCCGTTGCAGGGCAACGGCTCCACGGGTCAGGTGCCGGCGGGGTTCGTGCCCCGGATGGGGTACCGGCCCGCCGTCGTCACCGGCGCCGGGGGTGCAGGGCCGGGGCGGTCGGACGGTGGCTGCTCCTCGCCGTTCGGCGGGACGCCGTACGGGTTCGATGCGGCCTGCCGGCGGCACGACTACGGCTACGACCTGCTGCGTTACGCCGCCCTGACCGGCCGGCCGCTCGGCCCGTGGGCGCGCCGCACCGTCGACCGGCGGTTCGCCGCCGAGCTCGACCGGGCGTGCCGGACGACGGACTGCCGGTTCGCCGCGCACGTGTACGCCGGGGCCGTCGCGGTGAACTCCTGGCGGCAGGGCGAGGGCGTGCCGGTGAAGGAGCCGCTGCGCGCACTGACGGTGCCGCCCGTGGCGGCCGGCGCGGTCGGTCTTCTCGTCGCCGTTCCCGGGCGGCGTCGCCGCACGGTGCTGCGGCGCGGGCTCCGGTGGCTGCACCGGACGGGCACCGCGACGACCCGGTTCGCCGCCCCGGCGGCCGGCGCCCCGGTCGCGGGCGCCGCGGTCGCGCTCGCCGCGTGGATGCAGCCGACGATGCTGCCGCACCCGTGGTGGGTCCAGGTGCCGCTGGGGGCGCTCGTCGTGCTCCAGGGGTACGGCCTCGGGCTGCTCGTGCGCGCGGGCGCCCGGCGGTGCGGTCCGTGGCTCGTCGGGCGGGTCGGCGGCACCGCGGCGACGAGGGTGCGTGCCGCCGGGACCGCTGTGGGCGTCGCCACGTCGGTGGTGCTCCCCGCTGCCGCCTTCGTCGTCGGGCACCGGGGCGGTGCCGCGCTGAGCCTGTCCGTCGGGACCGCGCCGACGACGTGGCACGAGGACCTCGCCGTCGCGCTCGCCCCGGTCGTGGTCGCGGTGGCCGTGATCGGGGTGCTCCGGCTCGCGCGCCGTGGGCTGCGGGCGGCGCGGAGACCGTACGCGCACCGCCGTCCGGCGCAGGTGCTCACGGCGTCGGCGCTGACGGTCGCCGTCCTCTCCGCGGCCTCCGCGCCGACGGCCGCGATGGCCGGCACCGGGCACGACGGCGCCGGTCCGGGCACGGCTCGGGAGGCGGCTCGCTCCACGCCCGTCGTGGACGCGCCGCTCGTCGCCGGGACGAAACGGGCCGACTTCCTCGCGCCGCGCAGCCCCTGCGACCGCCCGGGCGGCGGAGACCCTGTACGCGTGTACGTCGGGCAGGACGAGGCCGCGACGGCCGCCGGACGCGCCGTCCTGGCGGCGGACGCCCTCGCCCGGGCTGGTGCGTTCGACCGCCCCGCGATCCTCGTGGCGGTGCCGACAGGATCCGGATGGGTCAACCAGTCGGCGGTCTGCGCGGTCGAAGGGCTGTACGCCGGCGACGTCGCGTCGGTCGCCGTCCAGTACTCCGCGCGGCCGAGCTGGCTGGCGTACCTGAGCGGCGGCGAGGGAGCGCGGGCGTCGGTCCGGGCACTGTTCGCCGAGCTGCGCCGGAGGGTCGACGCCCGCCCGCCGGGATCGCGGCCGCGGCTCCTGGTGTACGGCGAGAGCCTCGGGGCGTGGGCGGGCCTGTCCGCGTTCCCCGGCAGCGGCGGGCTCGGCGGCGGCGCCGCCGCCGCCGTGTGGGNTCAGCGGCACGGGCACCAGCGCCCTCGAGGCCGGCCCGCCCGTGGGGTCGGACCTCCCGGCGTCGTCCTCCGGGGGCCGCGTCCAGGTGCTCAGCCACCGGGACGACCCGGTGCGGTCCTGGTCACCGCGGCTGCTGGTGCGGCCCGAGGAGCCCGGGCCGGCGACGGTCCACGGCGCACGACCTCACGGCCGGTGGTGGCCGGTGCTCACGTTCTGGCAGGTCACCGCGGACGTCGTCGCGGCGCGGTCGGCCCCGGACGGGCACGGACACCGCTACGAGGGCGAGCTCGGCGACGCCTGGCGGGCCGCCCTCGAGGGCGCTGGTGCCCGTGCCGCTGATGCGGATCAGCCTCTGCCGTAAGGGCTCGGCGGACGAGGGACGGTGCGCCGCGGGTCCTCGGACGTCACCCGGCCGGCGATGAAGCGGACCCTGACGAGGGACTCCGGGCGGTGCGAGGGGCGTGGCACCGAGCGCCGGCTCCGGTCCTTCCACCCCCGCACGAGGGCGATGAACCAGCCACGCGCGCGGAAGCACCAGGCGACGGCGAACGCCCAGACCGACACGACCTCACCGAGGTAGAGCGGCGTGAGGCCGAGGATCGACCAGTTCCGGGCCTCGCCGACCGCGACGAGGGCGATGGCGCCGACGATCGTCCAACCGCAGCACAGCTGCAGGAGCGCGAGGGGCGCGTGGCGCAGCCTGCGTCGCATGTCGCGCGAGACGTACGCCAACGTCGTCAGCGGCCCGGCCTGGTCCCGGAGAGCGTGCGCCTGCTCGCGACGGGCCCAGTAGAACGAGATGAGGGCCAGGCTCACGATGAAGACGGCTGCCCCGGTGAAGTGGACGGTCGCCACCGTCGTCTCGCCGAACCGGTCCTGCATCGCGGAGCAGCCCGGAAGGTCCGGTACGTCACCGCACCGGGGCACGCCGTCCGCGAGGCCGGGGCGACCGGTCGGGAAGACGACGAGCGTCATGAGGCCGATCGCCGCGAGCGAGCTCAGCCAGTAGTCCGGCCGGGAGATCTGCCCCGCCAGGTAGGTGGCGAGCATGAACGCGATCACCGTGAGGCCGCCGACGAACAGGTCCCGCATGCTCGAGTGGTAGTAGGCGCTGATGGACCCTCGGGCGGCCACCGGTCCGCGGACGAAGAACCGTTCGCCGACGATGAAGACGATCGGCAGCAGCACGCCCATCGCACCGATCACGGCCCGGCTCAGCAGGGTCGTCCGCCAGTAGGCCGCCGCGAAGTCGTCGAGGACGCTCAGGTCCTCGGGCTCGTCGAGGACCACCGTCGGGCTGCGGAACTCGGCGGGGAGCTTCGAGAGGTTGTCGCGGAGGCGGTGCCATCGTGCGGTGGTACGCCCGGTTCGCGCTGGTGCCCCGTATCGCGTCATGACGTCCTCCGAGCCGTTCCGTGGATCCGGCGGCGGCTGGGTGCGTACCTCAACGCTACGGCGCGCACCGACCGGCGGGCCGGGACAGTTGTCGTCCGGCTGCCCCTGCCGGCCCGGAACCCTGCCGCGCCCGCTGTCGGACCGCGCGGATAGCGTCGCGCGCGTGCTGACAGCGACCCGGGGCGCCGCCCTCTACGTCGGAGCCCTCCTCGGGCCCGGCCTGCTCCTGCTGCCCGCCCTCGCCACCCAGATCGCCGGGCCGGCGTCGGTGCTCGCCTGGGCCGCGCTCATGGTGATGTCGGCGCCGATCGCGGCGACGTTCGCCGCGCTCGCCGTCCGGCACCCGGTCTCGGGCGGGGTCGCGACGTACGTCGACGAGGCGTTCGGCCGGGTCGCCGGGGCGGTCACCGGGCTGTGGTTCCTCACGTCGATCCTCATCGGCAGCCCCACGGTCGCGCTCATGGGTGCCTACTACGTCGCCGACCTCACCGGCGCCGGCCCGACCGCGGCGGCGGCGATGGGGCTGGTCATCTACGCGAGCGTGCTCGCCGCGAACACGTTCGGGCTGCGGGTGTCGTCCGGCGTCCAGCTCGGGCTGTCCGCGGTGCTCGTCGCGGTCATCGCCGTGGCCGTCGGGGCCGCGCTGCCCGACCACGTCACGCAGGGCTGGACGCCGTTCGCGCCGCACGGCTGGTGGGCCGTCGGGACGGCGGCCGGCGGCCTGGTCTGGCTCGTCATCGGCTGGGAGGCCATGGCGCAGATGGCGGGCGACTTCCGCGACCCGGCGCGGGACGTCCCGCGGGCGGTCGCCTGGGGCTTCGGGATCGTCACGCTGCTCTACGTCGGGGTCGCCGTCGCGGCGGTCGTCGTCCCGGCCGCCCCGGGGTCGACGGTGCCGCTCGCCGACCTCGTCGGTGTCGGGTTCGGCCCCGTCGGCCGGGACGCGACCGCGCTGCTCGCCCTGCTCCTGACGATGGGCGGGATGAACGTCTATATCGGCTCGGGTGCCAAGCTCGCGGCCGCGCTGGCCGCCGAGGGGGCGCTGCCGGCCTGGTTCGCCGGGGGAGCGGCGCGCAGCGTGCCGCGGCGCCCGCTCGCCGTCCTCGCGTGCACCGGTGTCGCGATGTACGTGCCGCTCGTGCTCGGGGTCGTCGGCCCGGCGGAGATCGTCCTCGCGACGTCCGCGTGCTTCGTCGCCGTCTACGTGCTCACGCTCGCCGCCGCCCGGAAGATGCTCACCGGCGGCCTCCGGGTCTGCGCCACGCTCGCACTCGTGCTCTTCTGCGGGCTCGGGCCGTTCCTGCGGTGGTGGCTGCTGCTGCCGGCCGGGGTGGTGGTCGTCGCGGTGCCGCTGCTGCGACGCCGCTGGTCGCGTCCGGACGGCGTCCAGCACACCGTGGCGGGTGAGGCACCGGAGCAGGTCGCCCCGTAGCGGCACGGGCGGCCGTTGTCGGGTCGGTCAGCCGGTGAGCGCCGACACGAGCCGCTCGGACGCCGCCGCACGCCCCGGGACCACGAGCAGCTCGACCCGGTGGACGAGCCGGTCCCGCAGGACGACGGGTGCGACGTCCGGGTGCCGGGGCGCGAGACCTGCGGGGAGCAGCGCGAGTCCGTGGCCCGCCGCGACGAGGAGGGCCACGGCGGCGACGTCCGTGCCGTCGTAGCGCAGCCGGGCCGGCGTCGGCCCGGCACGCACGCCCGGGACGGCATCGGGCCCGCAGCGCAGCCGGGGCGCGTCGACCCAGAGGGCGTCGCGGACGGCGTCCAGCGCGAGGGTGGCGACGCCGGCGAGCGGGTGGTCGCGGGGGAGGAGGACGACGAGGGGCTCCTCCACCACGAGCCGCCGGGTGAGGGTGCCGGGTTCGGCGGCGTCGAGCGGCGCGTTCGGGGTCGTCACGCCGTCGATGAGCGCGGCGTCCACCGAGCCGTCGGCGACGAGGGTGACGGCATCGTCGGCGAGGACGGCGACCAGGTCGACGGTGGCCCGGCGGTCGTCCGCGCGCAGCCGGGCCAGGCCGGCCGCCACGCGGGGCCCGACGGCGAGCGGGGTCGCCGCCAGCCGGAACCGGTCCGGCGGGGCGTGCCGGGGCCCGAGCTCGGTGCGCGCGACGTCGACCCGCAGCAGGATCTGGCGGGCGTGCGCCGCGAGCCGCTCGCCGTCCGGGGTGAGGCGCACCGGGCGGCGGGTGAGCAGCGCCCGCCCGACGTCGGCCTCCAGGGCGGCGACGTGCTGCGAGACCGCGGACTGGGTGAACCCGAGCTCGTGCGCTGCGGCCGTGAAGGACCCGGTGCGCGCGACGGCCGCGAAGGATCGGAGGTGGCGGAGGTCCATCGGTCTGAGATTAGTGGACGTGATACCGAGAGTGCTGATCATCGTTGGACTGCATGAGCGGTCGATCGGCATCGTGGAGACATGACCAGCCGACCTGCCCGGATCGCCCTCGTCGGCGACCGTTCCCCGCACGTCCTCGCCCACGACCGGATCCCGGTGGCACTGCGCCACGCCACCTCGGCCCCGGACGCCGTGGACCCGTACTGGATCGGCTCGGCCGACGTCCGGGACGTCGCCGGTCTCGCGGACTTCGACGGGATCTGGCTCGTACCGGGCAGCCCGTACGTCGACCGCGACGGCGCCTTCGCCGCCGTGACCGCCGCCCGGACGGCAGGCGTGCCGTTCCTCGGGACCTGCGGTGGCTTCCAGCACGCGTTGCTCGAGATCGCCCGGTCGGTGGTCGGCCTGGACGTCGACCACGCGGAGGATCCGCTCGGGGACGTCGAGCACCTCATCGTGCCGCTCGCGTGCTCGCTGCTCGGCGAGGAGGCCCGGGTGGACGTGCTGCCCGGGACCCGTGCCGCGGCGCTGCTCGGCGCCGGCCCGCGGGTCGAGCGGTTCTTTTGCTCGTACGGCCTCGACGGGCGGTTCCGGGCCCGGCTCGAGGAGGCGGGTGTCGTCTTCTCGGCCTTCGACGAGACCGGGAACGCCCGCATGGTCGAGCTGCCCGGGCACCCGTTCTTCCTGGCGTCGCTCTACCAGCCGGAGCTGTCGTCGGACGAGACATGGGTGCACCCGCTGATCCGGGCGTTCGTCGCCGCGGCGGTCGAGCGGGTGGGCACCGGTCGCGGCGTCGGGTCGGACGTCGGGGCGGACGCGGGCCGGGAGCCGATGCTGCGGTGACGCCGCTGGCATCCTGCTCCGATGGAGATCCGGGAGCCGGTGTGGCGGGAGCGCGAGGCGCCCCGTGCGCTCTCCGAGGGTGAGCGGCAGCTCGCCGAGACGCTCGCCGCTGCGACCCGTGAGGACGACCTGGTCGCCCAGGTGCGGCAGGCCCACGTCGCCGCCGACTGCGGCTGTGGGTGCTCGTCGGTCCGGCTGGCCGGCGACGGCCCGGCCGTCGGCCCGGACGTCGTGCGGCGGCTGTCGAGCAACGACCGGGACGACTACGTCTGCGTGTCCGCCGGCGTCGCGGGTGGCGCGGACGGCGAGCCCGCCTCGGTGACGCTGCACGTCGTCGGCGGTCTGGTCCACGAGCTCGAGCTCTTCGCCGGCGAGGGAGTGCCGATGGCGCCACCGGCCGTGGACAGGCTGCGCCACATCACCGTCTCCTGAGGCGACCGGCGATCTCAGGCGGTGCGTTTCCAGGTGTCGTCGGGTGGGGCTTGGTTCCAGATGGGTGGTGTGAGGTCGATCGGGGTGAGGCCGGTCCGGTGCGGTCCGATGCCTCGGGCGTCGGCGTCCTCGTCCAGGGCGAGGCGTAGCTGCTGGCCGATCTGCTGGGCGGCGGCGTGGGTCTGGTGGTGCAGGTTCCTCGTCAACCGTCGTTCGGGGTCGATCCAGGACGGTGGCCGGACCCACGGGATGCCGTTGAGCAGCTCGATCACCCACAGGCCGGCGTGCACCTGCTGGTGATGGTTCGGGCACAGGCTCACCAGGTTGTGCAGGTCGGTCCGACCGCCGTGTTCCCAGGCGTGGAGGTGGTGGGCGTCGGTGCCTTCGTGCGGGACCGGGCACGCGGGGATCACGCACCCGCCGTCGCGGGCGGCGAGGGCCTTGCGCTGTGCCGGGGTGGCGAGCCGGTGTGTCCGTCCGACGTCGAGTGGTGCCCCGTTCGGGTCCAGCAGCACCTTGGTGAGGGTGGCGGTGCAGGCGAGGTAGGCGAGCAGGTGGGCTTCGATGGGTCCGTGCCGGTGCAGCGTGGCGAACCCTGCTGCCCGGCCGACCTGGCTTGCGGCCGGTTCGACGGATCCGTTGCTGGAGAACGTCTCCGGGATCGATCCACCTCCAGTTGCGGCAGGATCGGTGCCAGGGATTGCCTCGATGTGGTCGGTGGTTGTGTCGCCTGGGTCGCCTCCGGCTCCGGTAGTGGCCTGTCGGCGGACCTGTTCGGCGGCCGCGCCGGCGGCGGCGACCTGCTCGACGGTGGCGGTCACCAAGAGGTTCACCAGCGGCGAAGGCGCGTCACCCCCGCTGTCGCTGTTGAGGGCTGCGCGCAGCAGGCCCATGACGGCGTCGTAGCGGCGCATCGCGACCGTCCGGTCGTCCTTGACCAGCGTGACCTGCTCGATCCCTTCGCTGTCGACGGTGAGGACCTCGCGGGCCGGTCGCGACTTGCCCGCCGCGGACAGCATCGCCGACAGGACCGCGGTGTCGGCCGGGGTCAGGGTCATCCGCAGGGAGCCCATCCCGGTGGAGTCCTTCACCAGCGAGAGGCCTCGCCGTAGGTGGGCGTCTTCGTCGAAGTCCTCTTCGCGGTCGGGGTCGAGGACCCGGACGAGTTCGTCGACGAGCCGGTGGATCGCCCGGACCGGGAACCGGCGGCACTGCTCGGCCAGGAACGCATCCGCGATCTCCATCCCCGACCGCAGCTCACCGGTCGCCTCGTCCTCCAGCAGCACGACCCGCAGCCGCTTCGGCAGCCGCGCCACAGCGCGGACGCAGGCATCTGCGTGCTCGCGAGTGATCTCCCCCGCCGCCAACGCGGCACCGACCTGCGGCAGCGACCCGGAGTCCGCGTCCAGGGCGTGCGCGGCCCGCGCGTCCGCGTTCGCGCGGCCCTGGTCGACGTTGAGGCGGCCGGTGAGGAACGCGGCCGCGACCTTGCCTTCGCTGGCGCCGGGGACGGCTTCGGGGCGTTCGTCGAGGACCTTGATCACCGCGAGGCGGGCTGCTTCCACGGAGGCCATCGCCCGGGTGAACGCCTCCACCACATCCCGTGCCTCACCGTCCGACAGGGACCACGCGCACCGCGACGCCTCCAGCACCACCGCCGTCGCGACCCGCATCGCCTCCACCCCGGCCTGCAGATCGTGCACCGGCAACGACCCGTCGGACACGACATGACCAGACGCCAACGAAGCGTCCGGCTCACTGCCGGGCACCTCGCCCCACGTCTGCTCGTCGCTGCTCACGAGACCAACACCAGGGACAGGGTCCGACAGTCTGACCCTCGCGAGATACGTTCCGGCAGAACGATTCTCAGCGAGTGACGGTCACTCACCTGAGCCAGCCGGTGCACGCAGGTCACCTGCGGAGCTGCTCGTCCAGGTCGCGCATCAGGTCACCGATCCGCCCTCCGCCGGGCAGGGCCGCGGGGTAGCGGCGGAGCACGTCGACGACGGTCGAGGGCGCACGTCGTCGGGCCTCGGCGATGCAGGCCCTTCCGACACCGGGGTCGTCTCCGGCCAGGATCTCGGCCGAGCGTGCCGCGTAGGCGGCGGCACCCAGGATGTGCTTCACCTGGGCGGCGTCCGCGAGCGGGTGCAGGTAGGCCGCCGAGGCCGCGGACATCGCCGACCGGGCCGCAGCGTCCGCCGCCCGTGCGGCCGGGTCGGCGCCGCCCCCGTCAGCCGCCTCCCGGGCGGCACGCAGCGCCGCCCATGCCGTGTCGCGCAGGAGCTTGCCGCGGGCGCCGCCCGTGGCGAACGCCCACGCGGCGTCCACCGCCTCGCGGGGACGGGAGTCGCCCGGGCAGGCACGCTCGAAGACCTCCAGGGAGTCCCGCGCGCACGTCGCCGCCCAGGCGCTGACCTGGCGGAGGTCCTCCAGGGTCAGCACGACGATGCGGGGCTCGTCCATCACATCGACCATTTTCGCCCCCGCCGCCCCGACCGGCTCTGTCACGGCACCGCGCGCCCCAGCCTGGGGAACGCGGGCCCCACCGCACCGTCGCCATCGGCACCGGTGACCGACCGGAGCAGACCGCCGAGCCGCTCCGCGCCGTCCGGCACGAACGGCCGCAGCTCGCCGGTCACGGTGGCGCAGACCGACAGCAGGACCGCCAGCACGGCGTCGAACCGCTCGCCCGCCCTGTCGTCACCGGCCGCCGCGGCGCGGGCGAGGTGCCACGGCTCGTGGCGACCGACGAAACGGCCGGCGTCCGCCACGACCTCGGTCACCGCGACGCAGGCGCCCCGCAGGTCGTACCGCGTGACGGCGGCGTCCACCTCGGCGGGCAGGCGCGCGGCGCGGGCGAGCAGGGCCTGGGCGTCCGCCGTCGGAGCCGGACGCCGCTGGGCCACGACGCCCGGACGCCGTCGCGCCAGCGCCACCGTCCGGGAGACGAGGTTCCCCGCACCGTTCGCGAGGTCCCGGTCGTACGCGCCGACGAGTCGCTCGACGGTGAAGTCCGTGGTCGTCAACGGGGCCGGCTCGCGCACGAGCCACCACCGGACGGCGTCCGCGCCGTACGACGCGACGAGGGCCGCCGGGTCGGCCGCCTGCACGCCGCTCTTCGCGATCTTCGCGCCGTCGACGGTGAGGTAGTCGTGGACGAGCACCCGGGTCGGCAGCGGCAGACCCGCCGACAGCAGCACGGCCGGCCACAGCACCGTGTGGAACCGGGCGATGCCCTTGCCGACGACGTGCACCCGGTCGGCGTCGCCCGCCCACCACCGCCGGTAGGCCTCGTCGGCACCGTCGGCACCGTCGGCACCGTCGGCACCGAGCCAGCCGAGCCCGCTCACGTAGTTGACGAGCGCGTCGAACCAGACGTAGACGACCTGCCCCGGGTCACCGGGCACGGGCACGCCCCAGCCCTGCGCCCGCGCGGCCGGCCGGGAGACGGACACGTCCTCGACCGCACCGGCGAGGAACCCGAGCACCTCGTTGCGCCGCGCCGCCGGCACGACGTCGAGGACGCCGTCCGCCACGAGCCGGGCGATCACCCCGGCGTGCCGCGACAGCCGGAAGAACCAGTTCGTCTCGGTCACCTCCTCCGGAACCGTCCCGTGCTCCGGGCAGCGGCCGTCGGCCAGCTCGCCGGCGGCGTAGAACTGCTCGCACCCGGTGCAGTAGAGGCCGGTGTACGAGCGCGGGTAGAGATCGCCCGCCGCCGCGCAGCGTCGCCACACCTCCCGGACGGCGTCCGCGTGGCCGAGATGGCGGCTCGTGCGGACGAACGCGTCCGGCCGGACCCCGAGCGCGCCCGAGAGCGCGACGAACCGGTCGCCGTTGCGCGCGACGAGGTCCTCGACGGCGACACCGGCCGCGCGGGCCGCCGTGACGTTCTTCAGGGCGTGGTCGTCCGTGCCGGACTGCAGCCGGGCGGCCCGGCCGCGCAGCCGCCGGTGCCGGGCGATCACGTCGGTGTGGACGAACTCGAGGGCGTGCCCGAGGTGCGGCGCGCCGTTGACGTACGGGATGGAGGTCGTGACGCAGAGGTCCTGCTGCGGGTCGTGCATGGTGCTCTCCTTCGGGAAGGAGGGCTCCGCACCGGACGACGACCCACGCGAAGAGGGCCCCCGCTGCGCGGGAGCCCTCGGACGATCACCGGTACGCCGTCACCGACCTCGTGGCCGGACGGCGCGCAGCGCGCGTGGACGCCCCCTCCGGGGGCGCATCATCACGACGGCGCTGCTCATGGCAGCAGTGTCGGCAGCCCGGGGGAGGGCTCGCAACGGGATTGCCGCGCCCCCGCCGCCCGGTCTCGCCATCCGGACACGACGCGCCCGGGACCCGCCGGGCCGCGCCCGGCGCCACCGGCCCGCAGTGCAGAATGCTCGACCGTGACGAGCCCGACGACGACCGACGCCCTGACGATCACGACGACCCCCGGTGCGACCCCCGGGACCACGACCGGCCTCCCCGGCACCGGGCTCAAGCCCGTGCTCCCGCCGATCGAGGACCGGATCGCGGCCGAGCTGGACGTCAAGGCCTGGCAGGTCCGGGCCACGGTCGAGCTGCTCGACGGCGGGTCGACCGTCCCGTTCGTCGCCCGGTACCGCAAGGAGGTCACCGGCAGCCTGGACGACGCCCAGCTCCGCACGCTCGAGGAGCGGCTGCAGTACCTGCGCGACCTCGAGCAGCGCCGGGCCGCCGTCCTGGAGTCCGTCGCCTCCCAGGGCAAGCTCGACGCGGCGCTGGCCGCCCAGATCATGTCGGCCGAGACGAAGTCCCGGCTCGAGGACGTCTACCTGCCGTTCAAGCCCAAGCGCCGGACCAAGGCGATGATCGCCCGCGAGGCCGGCCTGCAGCCGCTCGCCGACCTCCTCCTCGCCGACCCGACGACCGACCCGCAGGCGGCCGCCGCGGGGTACGTGGACACCGACAAGGGCGTCGCCGACGCCCAGGCCGCCCTCGACGGCGCCCGCTCGATCCTCGTCGAGACGTTCGCCGAGGACGCCGACCTCATCGGCGAGCTCCGGGAGCGGCTCTGGGTCAAGGGCCGGCTCGGCTCGACGGTCCGGGAGGGCAAGGAGGAGAGCGGCTCGAAGTTCGCCGATTACTTCGAGTTCTCCGAGCCGCTCGGCAAGCTCCCGTCGCACCGGATCCTCGCGCTCTTCCGCGGGGAGAAGGAAGACGTCCTCACGCTGAACCTCGAGCCCGAGGAGACGCCGGAGGGCACCGCGGCGCACGGTCCGACCGCCGTCCCGACGAGCTACGAGCAGTCGATCGCCCGCAAGTTCGGCATCGCCGACCGGGGCCGGGCCGCCGACCGCTGGCTGCTCGACACCGTCCGGTGGGCCTGGCGGACGCGGATCATGGTGCGGCTCGACCTCGACGTCCGCGGCCGGCTCTGGCAGGTCGCCGAGGACGAGGCGCTGCGGGTCTTCGCGGGCAACCTCCGCGACCTGCTGCTCGCCGCGCCGGCCGGGACCCGCCCGACGATGGGCCTCGACCCCGGCCTGCGCACGGGCACCAAGGTCGCCGTCGTCGACGCGACCGGCAAGGTCGTCGACACCGCGACGATCTACCCGCACGTCCCGCACCGGAAGTGGGACGCCTCGCTGGCCCTGCTCGCCGACCTCGTGAAGAAGCACTCCGTCGAGCTCGTCGCGATCGGCAACGGGACGGCGTCGCGCGAGACCGACAAGCTCGCCGCCGAGCTCATCGCGAACCTCCAGGGCACCGGGAACGCCAAGCTCATCAAGGCTGTCGTCTCCGAGGCCGGCGCGTCGGTGTACTCGGCGTCCGCCTACGCCTCGGCCGAGCTGCCCGAGCTCGACGTCTCGCTGCGCGGCGCCGTGTCGATCGCCCGCAGGCTCCAGGACCCGCTCGCCGAGCTCGTGAAGATCGACCCGAAGTCGATCGGCGTCGGCCAGTACCAGCACGACCTCTCCGAGGCGCGGCTGTCCCGCTCGCTCGACGCCGTCGTCGAGGACTGCGTCAACGGCGTCGGCGTCGACCTCAACACGGCGTCCGTGCCGCTGCTGCGCCGGGTCTCCGGCATCAGCGAGACCCTCGCCGCGGCGATCGTCGCCTACCGCGACGCGAACGGGCCGTTCCGGACCCGGGCAGCGCTCAAGGAGGTCCCGCGCCTCGGCGCCAAGGCGTTCGAGCAGTGCGCGGGCTTCCTGCGGATCCCGGACGGCGACGACCCGCTCGACGCGTCCGGCGTGCACCCCGAGTCCTACCCCGTCGTCCGCCGGATCATGGAGGCGACGGCGCGCGACGTCCGCTCGCTCATCGGCGACACGGCCGCGCTGCGGGCCCTGAAGGCCGCCGACTTCGTCGACGACTCGGTCGGCCTGCCGACCGTCACCGACATCATCGGCGAGCTCGAGAAGCCGGGGCGCGACCCGCGCCCGGCGTTCGCCACGGCGACGTTCGCGGACGGCGTCGAGAAGGTCGAGGACCTGCGCCGCGGCATGGTCCTCGAGGGCGTCGTGACGAACGTCGCGGCCTTCGGGGCCTTCGTCGACGTGGGCGTCCACCAGGACGGCCTCGTCCACGTCTCCGCGATGAGCCGGACCTTCGTCAAGGACCCGCGCGAGGTGGTCAAGCCCGGGGACGTCGTCAAGGTCAAGGTGCTCGAGGTGGACGTCGCCCGGCAGCGGATCGGGCTGACGCTGCGGCTCGACGACGAGGTGCCCGGCGACAAGGGCGCCGGCCCGTCGGCCGAGCAGGGCCGTGCGGCCGGGGGGCGGGGCCGCCCCGGCGGTGGCCGGCCGGGCGGGCCGCAGGGCCGCGGCGGTCAGGGTGGCGGTCACGCTGGTGGTCAGGGTGCTGGGCAGCGCGGTGGGCAGGGTGCACGACGCGACGCACGCCCGGCGCCGGAGCCGACGGGCGCGCTCGCCGAGGCGTTCCGCCGGGCCGGTTACGGCCAGGACGGCGGCCCGACGCGCTGACGAACGGCTCGGTCGGCTGACGGCCGCACGCCGTCAGCCGGCCGTCCAGGTCCGGCGCACGAGCTCTTCGAGGACCTCCGTGTCGACGTCGGACAACCGCTTGACGTAGAGGCACGCCCTGCCGGTGGAGTGCTTGCCGAGCCGGGCCAGGAGGTCGGCGTGACGTTCGAGGCCGCCGTACAGGTAGAGGACCGTCTGCTGCTTGCGCGGTGAGAACCCGACCGGGAACCACTCGACCGCCTTGCCCTGCCCGTTCAGGTACTGCGTGCGCCCGAACCCGACGATCGCGTCGCCCCACATCACGGGTGCGGTCGCCGTCACCTCGGTGAGGAGGGCGCACACCGCGTGCGCGTCGGCGCGGCGGGTGTCGTCCGGGACTGCGGCGAGGAAGTCCTCGACGCTCGCGTCCGTCGGCTTCGTCTTCGGTTCGGCCATGGCGGTCCCGCCTCTCCCGACGACCCGGCGTCGCCGTCACGGCAAGCCTGCCACCGCCGTCCGACACCGTCTCTGTCTCGCGGTCAGGGAGTCAGCGTCAGGGACAGCGCGAGCTCGTCGAGCTGGGGCAGCCAGCGGCGCGCCTCGTCGTGGTCCTCGAACGCCGTCGACACGGTGACGACGACCGGGTTGCCGTCGTCCTCGAGGACCCACGCGTAGGCGATCGTGTCGGTGGCGGTCGCGTCGTCGAGGTCGTCGGGGTCGTCCATCGTGACGAACCGCTGGACGATCCGGCGCACCGGCCCGGCCGGGGAGTCGAGGAGCCGCTCCTCGGCGGGCAGCTCGAGCAGCTCCTCGGGCATCCGGAGCTGGGCCGCGACCTCCTCGAGGGTCTGCGGCTCGGGGAGCGACTCGGTGCGCAGGGTGACGACGGCCAGCGGCCCGTCGTCCGGGTCGGGGTGGAGCAGGAACGCCATGAACGGGGCGGGCTCCTCGTCGTGGAGGGACTCGACGACCATGACGACGGCGTGCACGACAGCGTCGAGGAGCTCGGCGTCGGCCGGCACCCCGGCCTCGGCCCAGCGCTCGCGGACGACGCCCGGCACCCAGGTCCGCGGGGCGCGCTCGAGGTCGACCTCCACCCAGTAGGTGGTGTCGAAGGACAGGTCGACCTGCGTCACGGGAGCTCCTGGTTCACGGCGTCTGGTTCACGGCGTCTGGTTCACGGCGTCTGGTTCACGGCGTGTGGTTCACGGGACCTGGCGGGCGGCTGCGACGACGGCGCCGTAGTGCTCCACCGCGGGGGAGTCCCAGACCCCCGCGAGGCTCACGACGACGTGCTGCACCCCGGCGGCCCGGAGCGCCCCCACGCGCAGGACGTGGTCCTCGATGGTCCCCGGATGCGTCCAGGCCCGCCAGCGTGCGTGGCCGCGGGCGGGCGCCCGCCGCGCGACCTCGGCACCGAGCGACGCCTCGTCCGGGGCGACGAGGGCCGTCGACAGGTGGGTGACCTCGACCTCCGACGGGTCGCGCCCGGCGTCCGCGCAGTGCTGCCGCAGGACCCCGACCTTGTGCCGGACGGCGTCCGGCTCGCCCGTGAGGTTGCACGCGTCGGCGTACTGCGCGACGAGCCGCAGGGTCCGCCGCTCACCGCCGCCGCCGACGAGGATCGGCACCCTGGCCTGCAGCGGCCGCGGGTAGCACATGGTCTCGGGGAGCCGGACGACGCGGCCCTCGAACGGCGGGGAGCCCTTGCCCCACAGCAGCGGCAGCGCCTGCAGGGCGTCCTCGAGCAGGTCGAGCCGCTCGGCGGCGGAGCCGAACGGGTAGCCGTAGGCGGTGTACTCGGGCTCGTACCAGCCGGCACCGAGCCCGCACCACGCCCGACCGCCGGACAGCACGTCGAGGGTCGCGACGACCTTCGCGAGGTGACCGAGGTTGCGGTAGCCGACGGCGTGCACGAGGCAGCCGAGCCGGATCCGCGACGTCGCCGCCGCGAGGGCGCCGAGCGCGACGCCCGGCTCGAGCATGTCGTCCCAGGGGCGGCCGACCTGCGGCACCTGGCGGAAGTGGTCCATGACCCACAGCGAGTCGAACCCCGCCTCCTCGGCGGCGCGCGCGACCCGGGGGAGGTGCTCCGCGAGGCCGGCGGCGCCGCCGGGGCAGTCGAACGCGGACAGGTGCAGGCCGAACCGCAGGGTGCCCGGTGCGGGATCCGGCCCCGCCGCCCCCGGGACGGCGGACGGCTGCGGGCGGGCCGTCGTCCGCCCGGTCATCGACGGCGGGACGACGCGGACCGGCTGCGCGACGACGACCTCGTCGAAGCCCTCGCCCGGCAGCACCGCGCGGACCCGGGCGAACGTCTCGAGCTGCGCGGACAGCACGGCCGCAGGGATCCGCCGTTCGCGGGCCGCGTTGCGCCGCCGGCACTCCGCGGGCGGGGTGTCGACGACGACCGCGACGCACGGGACGCCGTGCCGCGCGGCCAGGTCGCGGTACCACTGCCGGTCCTCGGCCTGGAACCCGAGGGTGTCGACGACGGTCGTCAGCCGCCTCCTGACCCGGGCCGCGACGACGAGCCGGAGCACCGCGAACGCGTCGGCGCTCGCCGACTGGTCGTTCTCGCCCTCGCCGACGACGGCCCGCAGCCGGTCCGACGACACGACCGCGTCCGGGCCCACGTGCTCGTGCGCCCACGTCGACTTCCCCGACCCGGACGGGCCGACGAGGACGACGAGGGTGCCCTCCGCGAGCCGCGCGACGTCTGCCACGACGCCACCCTGCCGCATCGGGCGCAGGACGTCCCGGCCTCGCCGGGGGTCGTCGTCCGAATCGGCCCCGGACCTGCGTACGCTGGCGGTCGTGACCTCCCCGGACGACAGCGGCACCGTCGCGGGCGGGCCGCAGGCCGCGGTCGTCGACCGGGTGTGGACGCTCCCCAACGCGTTGAGCGTGCTGCGGCTCGTGCTCGTCCCGGTCTTCGCGTGGCTCATCCTCAACCGCCACGACGGATGGGCGCTCGTCGTCCTCATGGCGAGCGGGATCTCCGACTACCTCGACGGCCGGCTCGCCCGGGAGTGGGGCCAGGTCTCCCGGCTCGGGCAGCTGCTCGACCCGTTCGCGGACCGGCTGTACATCCTCTCGACGCTGCTCGGCCTGGCGTACCGCGAGGTCATCCCGTGGTGGCTCGTCGCGGCGATCGTCGGCCGTGACGTGCTGCTGGCGTTCACGATCCCCGTGCTCGCGCGGTACGGCTACGGGCCGTTGCCGGTCTTCTTCCTCGGCAAGGCCGCGACGCTCAACCTGCTCTACGCGTTCCCGCTGCTGCTCCTCGCGCAGGGCGACAACGTCGCCGCGACCGTCGCCCAGCCGGTCGCCTGGGCGTTCGCGTGGTGGGGGACCGTCCTGTACTGGTGGGCCGGCTGGTTGTACCTGCGGCAGGTCCGGGCCGTCGTCGCCGTCGGCCGCGGGGCCTGACCGCCCCCCGGGAGGATCCGGCCCGACGACCTTCGTCGACGGGATCGGGCCGACGGGTCCGCCGACCCGGGCCCGCCGTGTCGGTGCGGCGTGGCAGCATGACCTGCGATGGCTGGGGTGGCGGATCAGGACGTCGCGGACGGCGGGCAGCCGCCGCCGCGGCCTGCGCCGTCCCGGCGCGCCGGCCGGACCAAGACGGCCCGCCCGCGGCGCGTCGACGAGTCGATGACGCTGCTGCGCGAGGTCATGGAGCGCCCGCTCGACCCGGGTTACGCGACGGCGGCCGAGCGCCGCGCGGCCGGCGCCCGGCCACGGGGCGGGCTGGTGACCGTCGTCATCGCCGTCGTGTGCGGGCTCGTCCTCACGTGGAGCGTCGTCGTCCTGCGCGCCCCGAAGCCCGACGCGGTCGCCGCGCGCGCCCTGCTCGTCGAGCAGATCGAGGGCCGGAC
Organism: Kineosporia sp. R_H_3; assembly: GCF_002198675.1. GTDB lineage: Bacteria > Actinomycetota > Actinomycetes > Actinomycetales > Kineosporiaceae > R-H-3. Next base: position 35,495 of record NZ_MWLL01000161.1, read on the forward strand.
GAAGGCGAACGACGCGGCGAAGGGCCGGATCGAGCGCTATCGCACCGAGGTCCGCCGGGCGCAGGACCGTGCCCTCAACGACAGCGGGGACGCGGCGGCCGCCGCGGCCGCCGCACGGCTCGGGATCATGTCCGGTGACGTCGCGGTGACCGGTCCCGGGCTGCGCGTGGAGCTGGCGGACGCGCCGGGGAGCGCCGACGGCATCGGCGCGGACGGCGACCCGCGCGCCGACTCCTCCAGCTCGGACGGGCGCGTCTTCGACCGGGACCTCCAGACCATCGTCAACGGGCTCTGGGCGGCCGGCGCCGAGGCCGTGTCGATCAACGACCAGCGGCTCACCTCGCTGTCGGCGATCCGGTCGGCGGGGGAGGCGATCCTCGTGGACTACCGCCCGCTCGTCCCGCCCTACGTGATCAAGGCGATCGGCGACCCGACGAGGATGCAGACCGAGTTCGCCGGCTCCACGGCGGGCGCGTACCTGCAGTCCCTCCAGGACAACTTCGGCGTGAAGGCCGACCTCAAGGTCGAGGACGCGCTGACGGTCCGCGCCTCGGGGACCCTCGCCCTGCGCAACGCGACACCCCGGCCGTCCCCGACCCCGGCTGACCCGGCCACGCCATCGGCGCTACCGTCGGCGGCGACGCAACGTTCGAGCTCCCCGGAGGCCACCCCGTGATCGCCGTCCTCGGCCTGGTGCTCGGCATCGTCGCCGGGCTCTTCTTCCAGCCGGCGGTCCCCAGCGGACTGGAGCCGTACCTGCCCATCGCGGTCGTCGCCGCGCTCGACGCCGTCTTCGGCGGGCTGCGGGCCGTGCTCGACGGCATCTTCGACGACCGGGTCTTCACCGTCTCGTTCGTCTCGAACATCGTCGTCGCCGGGCTCATCGTGTACCTCGGCGACCAGCTCGGCGTCGGCTCGCAGCTGTCGACCGGTGTCGTCGTCGTCCTGGGGATCCGGATCTTCTCCAACGCCGCGGCGATCCGACGCCACCTCTTCAAGGCGTGAGCGGGCGACGATGAGCGGCCCGGAGCAGCCCCGGATCCCCGGCATGGACGACGACGTGCCCGACCCCGTCGACGTCCCCGTGGGGGAGGAGACCGCGACTCCCGAGCCGGAGCCGGTCGCCGGGCCGGACGCGACCGAGTCCGAGGAGAGCGCGGACGGCGAGAGCCCGGCCGACGAGAGCACGGACGACGAGAGCACCGACGACGCCCCCGCGCCGGACGCCACGGACGGGTCCGCCACCGCCGTCCCGGAGACGTCCGTGCCCGAGGGGGCGGCGGAGCCGTCGCCCGCGGACGACGAGGCGTCGGTCGACGAGTTCGCGGCTGACGAGATTGCGCCTGACGAGCTGCCGGCTGACGAGGTGTCGGTCGACGAGGTGCCGGCTGACGAGGTGCCGGCTGACGAGGTGTCGGTCAACGAGGTGCCGGCTGACGAGGTGCCGGCTGACGAGGTGCCGGCCGACGAGGGCCCGGTCAACGAGGCGCCGACCGACGAGGCGCCGACCGACGAGGCCCCGACTGACNGTCGACGAAGCGCCGACCGACGAAGCGCCGACCGACGCAGCGCCGACCGACGACGAAGACGGCACCGCGGCGGACCTCACCGACGAGGCCGATGCGACGGAGGCCGCCGCCCCGGCCGCCGAGCCCGACACGGACGAGATCCCGCTCCCGGCCGCCGCCGCGGCCGCGGCCGGATCCCGCGCTGCGCCCTCCGTCCAGCACCGCCCCCGTGAGCGGGCGCGGTCGCGGCTGCTCACGGCGATGCGCCCCAAGGCGAACCGGGGCCAGCTGCTCGCGGCGCTGCTCTGCGCCGGTCTCGGCTTCGGGCTCGTCGTCCAGGTCCGGGCGACCCAGACCGAGGAGCTCGACCAGCTGCGGCAGAGCGACCTCGTCCGGCTGCTCCAGCAGGTCAACGACGAGTCGGAGAAGCTCGCCGCCCAGGAGGCCGAGGCCCAGGCGGCCCGGGAGGACATCGTCGGCGACGCGGCGACCGGCCGGGTCACCGCCCAGCTCGCCAAGGACCGCCTCGAGGCGCTCGGCGTCCTCACCGGGACCGTCGCCGCCACCGGGCCGGGGATCGAGCTCGTCATCGCCGACCCGAAGAAGGAGGTCGACGCCGCGACGCTCCTCGACACGCTCCAGGAGCTGCGCGACGCCGGTGCAGAGGCGGTCCAGATCGGCCCGGTCCGGGTCGTCGCCAGCACCGCGTTCGAGGACCTCGACGGCGGCGTCCGGGTCGGGTCCGACCCCGTCACCCCGCCGTACCGCTACCTCGTCATCGGCGACCCGCAGACGCTCTCGGCGGCGATGAACATCCCCGGCGGTGTGCTCGACGTCCTCGCGCAGAAGGGCGCGAAAGGCACGGTGACCGAGGTGAAGGCCCCCGACCGTGTCGAGATCACCGCGTTGCACGTGCTCCCGACGCCTCAGTACGCTCGCCCGGCCCAGGACGGCGCGCCGTAGCCGTCCGGCTCGTGCGCACCGGCCGGGGCCCGGACCCGCCCGCAGGACAGCCCGCACCATCCGCAGCACCAGCCCGCAGCACGACCGCGACGAGGAGAGGCACCAGCCGAGATGGCCGACTTCACGTACCCCGAGGACCTGCGCTACACGGCCGAGCACGAGTGGGTGCGCATCGAGGGCGACCGGGCCCGGATCGGGATCACCAGCTACGCGCAGGACGCCCTCGGGGACATCGTCTACGTGACGCTCCCGGACGACGGCGCGACCCTGAGCGCGGGTCAGACCTGCGGCGAGGTCGAGTCCACGAAGAGCGTCAGCGACATCTACGCGCCGGTCAACGGCGCCGTCGTCGGCCGCAACGAGGCGCTCGACTCCAACCCCGAGCTCGTCAACACCGACCCGTACGGCGAGGGCTGGATGTTCGAGGTCACCCTGGACGGCGAGCCGTCGGGGCTCCTCAGCGCGGCGGAGTACCAGGCCCAGCTCGGCTGACGCCCGGCGGCGCGGGCATCCTCCGGTCGGAGGATGTCGGGCCCGCGGGCCCGGCGTGCCGTGGTCCGACGCGCGGGCGGGCTGTCTCGACCAAGCGTCGAGGGTTAGTCTTACGGTCTGCTGACGCGCGCCGGCTGGTACGCGTCCTGTCAGGGTGCGGCCAGACATCCTGCGGGGACCAGGGGACGAGGAGGCGTGTCCACATGCCCGATCTGCCTGATCCGGCTTCGGGGGGACCATCGGCCGAGGGCGGCCGACCGGTACCCGGACCGGCCGACGGTGCAGGGGTAGAGGAGGAGCAGGCGATGTCGGTTCCCACGTACGACCACAACGCTGAGCAGGGCTCGCCGTTGGGGCCGGACACCACGATCACGCTCGGGGCGATCTCGGCGGACGCCGAGGCCCCGGTCTCGCGGCTGTCCCCGGCCGACCAGGCCGCGATCGACGCGCTCCCGGCAGGGTCGGCGCTGCTCGTCGTACAACGCGGCCCGAACGCCGGTGCGCGGTTCCTGCTCGACGCGGAGAAGACGACCGCCGGCCGTCGGCCGGACAGCGACATCTTCCTCGACGACGTGACGGTCTCCCGCAAGCACGCCGAGTTCGTCCGCCGGGACGGCGCGTTCGTCGTCCGCGACGTCGGCAGCCTCAACGGCACCTACGTGCAGCGCGACCGGATCGAGGAGGCCGTCCTCCGCGACAACGACGAGGTCCAGATCGGCAAGTTCCGGATGGTCTTCCACCCGAGCAAGCGCACCGCCGGCGGCGTCGGCGGGTGGTGACAGCACCTTGGTGAATGCCGCGTTCGGGCGCGCGACGGCGCCGCGCGCGACGATGAGCATCGGCGAGGTGCTCGCGGAGCTGCGGCCGGAGTTCCCCGACGTGACCATCTCGAAGATCCGCTTCCTCGAGGACCAGGGGCTCATCGAGCCCGACCGGACGCCGTCCGGGTACCGCAAGTTCACCTCGGGCGACGTCGCGCGCCTGCGCTACGTCCTCGCGGTCCAGCGTGACCACTACCTGCCGCTGCGCGTCATCCGCGACCATCTCGAGGCGGTCGACCGCGGGGACGACCCGCCGTCGCTGCCCGGGGGCGTGCCGCGGCTGGCCCGGCTCGTGGCCGAGGACGGGGAGCGGACGGACGGCGCGCGGGTCGACGTCCGGCTGACCCGGTCCGAGCTCCTCGAGTCGGCGGACATCGGCGACGCGCTCCTCGACGAGCTGGAGTCGTTCGGGCTCGTCAGCGCCCGGCCCGCCGGGGTGTACGACGGGGACGCCCTGCTCGTCGCCCGGACCGCGGGCGAGCTCGCCCGGTTCGGCATCGAGCCGCGGCACCTGCGGACGATCCGGACGGCGGCCGACCGCGAGGCGGGCCTCGTCGAGCAGGTCGTCGCGCCGCTGCGGCACCAGCGGGCCGGCCAGTCCGGGGCCAAGGCCGACGAGGTGGGCCGTGAGGTCGCGTCGCTGTGCGTCCGGCTGCACGCGACCCTCCTGCGCGCCGCCGTGGAGCGACAGGGCTCCTGAGAAGCCCTCCCGCGCCGCCGGAGGGCCCGCGGGGCCGCGTCTCGCCCCGCGTGTCGCACAACGGGTCCCGGGTGCCCGTCGCGCCTGTCCCGGCCCCGGGGTACGGTGGCGGAGTGCGGGAGCTCGATGTGGTGGGTGTGCGGGTCGAGATGCCTTCGAACACGCCGATGGTGCTGCTGCGCGAACGCGGCGGCGACAGATACCTGCCGATCTGGATCGGTGAGCACGAGGCGAAGGCGATCGCCCTCGGGCAGCAGCAGGTCGTCCCGCCGCGGCCGTTGACCCACGACCTCCTGCGCAACGTCATCGAGGCGCTGGGCCGCCGGCTCGTCGAGGTGCGCATCGTCGCGATCAAGGACAACGTCTTCCACGCCGAGCTGCACTTCGACGGCGGGCTGACGGTCGGCTCCCGCTCGTCGGACGCCATCGCCCTCGCGCTGCGCACCGGCACCCCGATCATGGGCACCGACGAGGTGCTCGAGGCGGGCGGCGTGGCGGTCCCGGACGAGGACGAGGACGAGGTCGAGAAGTTCCGGGAGTTCCTCGACAACATCTCGCCGGAGGACTTCGGCGAGGAGGCCCCCGGGCCCGGCTCGTCGCCGTCCTGACCCGGCGACCCGCCCGGGACGCCCCTGACCAGGCGTTTCACCCGTCCGGGCGAGATGCACGCTCCGTCGACACGCCGATCACGGCGCGTCGTTCACGACACGCCGGAGTGGCGCCGAGCCTGCGTCGTTGACGCAGGTGGGGGGCGGGCCTACCGTCTGGAGAGGAAAACGTCCTCGCTGTAGTTCCACCGCTGTCGTCCTTCCGGGCCGGCGGACCTTCCCCCGGGTGCGAGGACGACGGACAGGAGGTCTTGGTGAGCGGCTCCAGCGACGCCACCGGCACGACCGGCCGTGCGAAGCAGCCGGTGAACAAGATCCCCGAGCGTGCCCAGGGTCTGCTCTTCACCGAGGACCTGCCCGAGCTCGACGAGCAGGTCGGCTACCGCGGCCCCATTGCGTGCCGCGCCGCCGGCATCACGTACCGCCAGCTCGACTACTGGGCGCGGACCGGGCTCGTGGAGCCGGGTGTCCGCCCGGCCGGCGGCTCCGGCACCCAGCGCCTCTACGGCTTCCGCGACATCCTCGTCCTCAAGGTCGTCAAGCGGCTCCTCGACACCGGCGTCTCGCTCCAGCAGATCCGGACGGCGATCACGCACCTGCGCGACCGCGGCGTCGAGGACCTCGCCGAGATCACCCTCATGAGCGACGGTGCCAGCGTCTACGAGTGCACGTCCGCCGAGGAGGTCATCGACCTCGTCCAGGGCGGGCAGGGCGTCTTCGGCATCGCCGTCGGCCGGGTCTGGCGCGAGGTCGAGGGCAGCCTCGCGTCGCTGCCGGGCGAGCGGGCGGACGACGAGCAGGAGGGCGAGGCCGTCGTGGACCCGTCCGACGAGCTCGCGCAGCGTCGCAAGACCCGCGCCGTCGGCTGAGGCCGCCGACCCCGTCACCACCGTCCGGACGGACGTCGGAGGGGCCGCCAGGGGAGACCCGGCGGCCCCTCCGTCCGTTCGTGGGGGCGGTGCGGTACGACTGTCAGGCGCGCGGGGACGCCGCCGCGGCCCTGCGGCGGTTCGCGACCCGCAGGAGCCGCGCCAGGTGCGCGTCGAACGCCTCGGAGAGCTCCGCCGCGGCGGCGCCCGGCCAGCGGTGCACCGGGCTGCTCGCGCCCTGCGACTGCTGGAGGGCGCTGCGCTCGGGCAGCGAGGGGGAGAGCACGAGCGGGCCGAACATCTGCTGGAGCTCGGCGAGGCGGTAGCGGTGCTCGGGGGAGCGGTCCCGGTAGCGGTTGACCACGACGCCGAGCGGCTGCAGGTCCGGGGAGGTCGTGCGCCGCAGCTCGTCGATCGAGCGCAGCGCGCGGTCGGCGGCGGTGACCGAGAACAGGGCCGGCTCGGAGACGACGAGCGCGCGCTGGCTCGCGACGAGCCCGGTGCGGGTCAGGGCGCCGAACGACGGCGGGCAGTCGACGAGCACGAGGCGGTAGTCGGTGGCCCGGGTCAGGGCCGTCTCCAGCCGGTGGACGGCGCGCTCACCGATCCGGGGGCCGTCGAGCGCGGCGGCCTCGACAGTGCCGACCATGACGTCGAGCGTCCCGCCGCCCTCCGCCGTCCAGCCGCTCGTCGCGACGGCCGAGTCCAGCGCCGTGCGGCGCGGGGCCGACAGGACGTCCGCGACCGTGTGCTTGGGGCGGTCGACGACGTCCAGGCCCATCGTCGCGTCGGCCTGCGGGTCGAGGTCGACGACGAGGGTGGGGACACCGCGCGCGAGCGCGGCGGAGGCGAGGCCGAGGACCACGGAGGTCTTGCCGACGCCGCCCTTGAGACTGCACACGCTGACGACGATCACCCCTGAAACCTACCTTCTCCGGGGCCCCGGCAGCAGGACCGTCCACAGGGCGTCGTCGGGTGGCGGAGCGGATCAGCGGGCTGACCACGGCGCCGACCGTTCGGCGACGGATCGGGCGGCCGGGCGCGCCCGCCGTCCTCTCGTTCCACATCGTGGCACCCCTTTTGGTAGCGTCCTCCTCGCTGCAGACCCCGCACGGGAGAGCCCCCGTGAGGGGCGCCGAAGGGGCAACTCTCCCCGGAACCTCTCAGGCGCCAGGACCGTGCGGGTCAGGCAACTCTGAAGCGCGAACGCGGGCGACAGAGGGGGAGGTCAGGGCGGTCCCGGCCGCCGACCGACCCTTGTCTGGAGCGCGTCCGTGACCTCCGTCATCGCAGTCCCCTCCGTGTCGTCCACGCCCGGAGCCCCCGGCCCGGCCGTACCCGGCGCCGCGCACGCGCCGTCCGAGGCGACCTCGTTCGCCGACCGGCACATCGGTCCGCACGCCGCGGCGACCGAGCACATGCTGCGGACCGTCGGGCACGACAGCCTCGACGCGCTCGTCGCGGCCGTGATGCCCGCGGTGATCCGGGACCGGGAGGGGCTCGACCTGCCGCCCGCGGTGGGGGAGGCCGAGGTGCTCGCCGAGCTCACGGCCCTCGCCGCCCGCAACACCGTGCTCACGCCGATGATCGGGCTGGGCTACCACGGCACCCACACCCCGGGCGTGATCCTGCGCAACGTCCTGGAGAACCCGGCCTGGTACACCGCGTACACGCCGTACCAGCCGGAGATCTCGCAGGGCCGGCTCGAGGCGCTGCTCAACTTCCAGACGGTGGTCTCCGACCTCACCGGGCTGCCGACCGCGAACGCGTCGCTCCTCGACGAGGGGACCGCCGCGGCCGAGGCGATGACCGTCATGCGGCGCAGCACCAAGGCTCCCGCGGGTGCCGTCCTCGTCGTCGACGCCGACGTGCTGCCGCAGACCCGGGCCGTCATCGGCACCCGATCCGAGCCGCTCGGCATCACCGTCGTGGACGCCGACCTCGCCGGCGCGGCCCGCTCCGGCGGTGACGTCGCGGCGGTGCTGGCGGCCGCCGGTGGCGAGCACGGGGTCTTCGGGGTCGTCCTGCAGTACCCGGGGGCATCCGGCGCGGTCACCGACCTGCGGGGCGTCGTCGACGCCGCGCACGCCGCCGGCGCGCTCGTCACCGTCGCCGCCGACCTGCTCGCGCTCACCCTGCTCACCCCGCCCGGCGAGCTCGGCGCGGACGTCGCCGTCGGGACGTCGCAGCGCTTCGGCGTCCCGCTCGGGTACGGCGGCCCGCACGCCGGGTACATGGCCGTCCGGGCCGGGATCGAGCGGTCGATGCCGGGGCGGCTCGTCGGCGTCTCCAAGGACGCCGTCGGCAAGCCGGCGTACCGGCTGGCGCTGCAGACCCGCGAGCAGCACATCCGCCGCGAGAAGGCGACGAGCAACATCTGCACCGCGCAGGTGCTGCTCGCCGTCATGGCCTCGATGTACGCCGTGTACCACGGGCCGCAGGGCCTGCGGACGATCGCGACCCGGGTCGCCGGGCACGCCGCCGACCTGGCTGCGGCGCTGCGGGCCGGCGGGGTGGACGTCGTCCACGCCGAGTTCTTCGACACCGTCCTCGCGCGGGTCCCCGGCCGGGCGGACGCCGTCCTCGCCGCCGCCCGTGAGCGCGGCGTCCTGCTGCGCCGGGTGGACGGCGACCACGTCGGGGTGACGACCGACGAGACGACGACGCCCGCGCACCTGGAGGCGGTCTGCGCGGCGTTCGGGGTCGCGGCCGGCTCCGCCGTGCGCCGCGCGGCGGAGGTGCCGGCCGCGCTGCCCGCGGCGCTGCGGCGGACCAGCGAGTACCTCACGCACCCGGTGTTCTCGACGTACCGGTCCGAGACGGCGATGCTGCGCTACCTGCGCCGGCTCGCGGACCTCGACTACGCGCTCGACCGCGGGATGATCCCGCTCGGCTCGTGCACGATGAAGCTCAACGCGACGACCGAGATGGAGCCGGTGACCTGGCCGCAGTTCGCGGCCCTGCACCCGTTCGCGCCGGCCGACACCGCCGAGGGGACGCGCGCGCTCGTCGCCGACCTGGAGTCGATGCTGGCCAGCGTCACGGGCTACGACGCCGTGAGCATCCAGCCCAACGCGGGCTCGCAGGGCGAGCTCGCCGGGCTGCTCGCGATCCGGGCGTACCACCGCTCGCGCGGCGAGACCGACCGCGACGTGTGTCTCATCCCGTCGTCCGCGCACGGCACGAACGCCGCGAGCGCCGTCATGGCGGGCCTGCGGGTCGTCGTTGTGAAGTGCGACGAGGACGGCAACGTCGACATGGCCGACCTGCGGGCCAAGGTCGACGAGCACGCCGCCCGGCTCGCCGCGGTGATGATCACCTACCCGTCGACGCACGGCGTCTTCGAGGAGGCGGTCGCGGACCTGTGCGCCGCCGTCCACGACGCGGGCGGCCAGGTGTACGTCGACGGGGCGAACCTCAACGCGCTCGTCGGGCTCTCGAAGCCGGGGAAGTTCGGCGCCGACGTCTCGCACCTCAACCTGCACAAGACGTTCTGCATCCCGCACGGCGGCGGCGGTCCGGGCGTCGGGCCGGTCGGCGTCCGCGCGCACCTGGCGCCCTACCTGCCGAACCACCCCATGGACGACGGCGCGGGCCCGGCGACCGGCGTCGGCCCGATCTCGGCGGCGCCGTTCGGCTCGGCCGGGATCCTGCCGATCTCGTGGACCTACGTGCGGCTCATGGGCGCCGAGGGGCTGACCCGGGCGACCGCGACGGCGATCCTCGCGGCGAACTACGTCGCGACCCGGCTGCGCGACCACTACCCGGTGCTCTACACCGGCCGTGACGGGCTCGTCGCGCACGAGTGCATCCTCGACCTGCGCGGCATCTCGAAGGAGACGGGCGTCAGCGTCGACGACGTCGCCAAGCGCCTCGTCGACTACGGCTTCCACGCGCCGACGATGTCGTTCCCGGTCGCGGGCACGCTCATGGTCGAGCCGACCGAGAGCGAGGACCTCGTCGAGCTGGACCGGTTCTGCGACGCGATGATCGCCATCCGCGGCGAGATCGACGCCGTGGCGGCGGGGCGCTGGCCGGCGGGCGACAACCCGCTCGCGAACGCCCCGCACACCGCCGAGAGCCTCGTCGGGGAGTGGGCGCACCCGTACACCCGCGAGGAGGCCGTCTACCCGGCCGGCGTCGACCCGCGCGCGAAGTACTGGCCGCCGGTGCGCCGCATCGACGGCGCGTACGGCGACCGGCACCTGGTCTGCTCGTGCCCGCCGCCGGAGGCGTTCGAGAGCTGAGCCCAGGCACCGTCCTTTGGCGGGTCGTGCACCCCGCAGCGCGTTCGTGCGGTGCACGGGCCGCCAGAGGACGCCGGTGCAACCGGGCGGTTCACGGCATCGTGACCGATCCCGCGGTGGCGTGCCGCGGGATCGGTCACGATCACGGCGCTCGAGGGGGTCGGGCGGCGGCGACCGTGCGGCGGACGTCGCGCCAGGCGACCAGGGCGGTACGCAGCCGGGGTGAGGTGACGTCCTCGCCGCGGCGGCGCGCTCTCAGGTCGTCGACGAGGGGTGCCGGGGCGTGCGCCTGCTCGACGGCGCGGGTCTTCGTGAGGAGCTCTCCGGTCGCGAGGCTGTGGCGGCCGCGGGCCATCGAGGTGAGGGCGAGGTCGGCGAGGACCGGGTCGAGGAACCACAGCGGGTGCCGGGCGGCCAGGGCCCAGTAGCCGGTGAGCTCGGCACGGGCGGCGGCCCTGACGTCGTCCGGCGTCATCGGTGGCAGCAGCTCGGACGGCGGCCGGCCGAGCACCGCGAAGCCGTGCAGCACGAGCTCGGCCCGCGTCACGCCCGACAGGATGCGGTGCACGAGCAGCCCGTGCGTCCACGTCGGGTGCAGGGCGTCCGGGGCGGTCACGGTCGCGGCGTCGACGTAGACGCAGCCGAGCTTCAGTCTCGCCCCGGAGCCAATGTCGAGATCGCGGTGGATGCTGCGCAGCGTCTGTTCGCGGTCGGGGTCGACCGGGCCCGAGGTGACGGCGACCAGGTCGAGGTCGCTCACGGACGGCGTCCAGTCGCCGGTGGCGAGCGAGCCCGCGACGAGCAGGTCGGTGACCCAGCCGAGCAGGGCAAGGCGCTCCGCGAGGTCGTCGACCACCGGTGGACGGGGCCGGTGGCTCACATGCGGCCGGACCCGTGCTGGCCACGGTCGGTCGCGTCGTCGCGCGGCTGCCACGTCGCGTGGAGGACCGAGGCGGCGAGCGGCGGGCGCAGCGCGCGGACGGCGGCCACGACGGCCGGGTCGTCGTCGACGAGGACGACGACCCGGGCCTGCCGGGCGAGCCGGCGCAGGTGGCTGATCTTCACGGCGGTCGCGGGGCGGCGGTCGTCGTCGGCGCGCAGGAGCAGCGGGGCGTCGGGCAGGTCGTGCCGGCGCAGCCAGGCCCGGGTGGCGGCCGCGGTGCGCTCGGGGCGGCCGCTGAGGTAGAAGACGGCGAGACCGCGGCCGAGGACCTCCTCGACGACGGCCCGGCCCTCGGCGTGCACCGGGTCGTCCGTCGCCGCGGCGAAGAACGCGGCCCAGCGCGCACGGCCGCCGGCCAGGTGGTGGAGCCGGTGCCGGGTGTCGGCGAGGACGCCGTCCAGGTCGAGGACGGCGACGTCGGGCAGCCGGTCGCCCTCCGGTGCGGCGCCGTCCGTCATGCGGGGACGGCGAGCCGCAGCGTCGAGCCGGTGCGGCCCTTGACGACCTCGAGGCGCGCGGGCATCCGGTCGCGCAGGTCGGCGACGTGGCTCACGAGGCCGACGACGCGGCCCCCGGAGCGCAGGTCGTCGAGGACGTCCATGACCTCCTCGAGGGTGTCCTCGTCGAGGCTGCCGAAGCCTTCGTCGACGAAGAGGGTCTCGATCGTCGTCCCGCCCGACTCGGCGGAGACGACGTCGGCGAGGCCGAGCGCGAGAGCAAGCGAGGTGTAGAACGACTCCCCGCCGGACAGGGACGCGGTGTCCCGGCGCTGGCCCGTCCAGGCGTCGACGACCTGGAGCGCGAGGCCCGCGCGGCGGGCGCCCTTCTCGGCGACGTCACTGTGGACGAGCGCGTACCGGCCCGCGGACATCTGGGCCAGCCGCAGGCTCGCGGCCTCGGCGACCTGCTCGAGGCGGGCCGCCAGGACGAACGCCGACAGCGGCATCCGGCGCGAGTTCTCCCCGCCGGTGCCGTCGAGGCAGCGGCTCAGCCCGTCGAGGACGGCGAACCGCTCGTGGACCGGGGCCGCCGTGGCGAGGTGCGCATCGAGCTCGGCGGCGATCCCGTCGAGCGCGCGGACCGCCTCCTCCGCGTGCGCGAGGGTGCGGACGGCGTCCGCCTCGTCGGCCCGGGCGAGCTCGAGCAGCGCGGCGGCCGTCTCGGGCTGCGGCTCCGGGGCCGCGGCGGCTGCGACGAGGGCCTGGTCCTCGAGGCGCTTGGTCACCGCGGCGAGCTCGTCGTCGCGGGCGCGCAGGGCCGCGGTGTAGGCGTCGGTCTGCTCCCGGCTGAGCACCGCGCGGACGCAGTCGATGACGTCGTCGAACCCGGCCGCGCGGGCCGCGGTCGCGGCGGAGGCCGTCGCCCGGTCGGCGGTGACGCTCGCGTCCGAGAGCCCGCGGCGGGCGTCGAGGACGCCCTCGGCCGCGTCGGCCCAGGCCCGCAGCCGGTCGCGCCGGGCCGCGACGGTCCGGTCCTTGCCGCGCGCCCGGTCCACCGCTGTCACGGCGCAGGCCGAGCGGGCNCGCGGCGGCGACCCGGCCCGCGAGGTCGGTGACCTCGGCGGCGAGCACCGGCTCGGCCGTCGTCAGGGCGGCCGCCTCGGCGCGGGCGGCGTCGCAGGCCTCGAGCCGGGAGCGGGCCTCGCGCAGGGCCGTGCGGGCGTCGTCCCGGGTGCGGCCGTCGGCGGTCGCGGCGACGGCCGCGAGCCGCTCCCGGACGCCGGCCAGCTCACTGAGGGCGGCGGTGAGGGTCGCGTCGGCCGCGAGGTACCGCTCGTGGAGCGCCCGCTCGGCCTGCGCCGTGACAGCGGTGGACCGGCCGGTGGCGTCGGGCGCCGGTGGCGTCGCGGGCCGCGGGTGCTCGGCGCTGCCGCACACCGGGCAGGGCTTGTCGACGGCCAGGTCCGCGGCGAGCTCGGCGGCCATCCCGTCGAGGCGGGCCTCGCGGGCGTCGAGCCATGCCTTCCACGCCGTGTTGCGCGTCTCGGTCGTCGTGGTGACCCGGGAGGTCAGCGTCTGCTCGGTCGCCAGCAGCCGGTCGCGCTCCTCGGCGGCGGCGAAGACCTGGCCGGCGGTGCGGTGCGCCTCGTCGGCCTGCGCCTTCCCGGCCGCGACGGCGGTGACCTCGGCGAGCCGGACCCGCAGCGCCTCGAGCTTCGCGGTGGCGGCGGTGTGCCGCGCGACGGTCCGGTCGTGGTCGGCGTGCGCGGCGGCGGAGGCGGCCCGGGCGGCGGCCACCCGGGTCCTCGCCCTGGCCGGC
>NZ_MWLL01000161.1:48945-50162 GCF_002198675.1 Kineosporia sp. R_H_3
CGGCGGCCGCCTCCTCGCGGCGGACGACGGCGTCGCGGATCCCGGCGGCGAGCGCGGCGACCGGCTCGGCGCGGACGGCGTCCCGCAGCAGCCGGCGTGTCGTCTCGGCCTCCTCGGCGGAGGTCATGAGGTCGTCCCGGGCCGCGGTGAGCGCGGCGTGCTCGGCGCGCAGCGCGGCCAGCGCGGTGGCCTCGGTGTGCGCCCGCTGGGCGACGTCGAGCCGGCCCTGCGCGGCGACGCGGTGGGCCAGGGCGTCCTCGGCGGCGCGGGCCGTGTGGCGGCGCAGCACCGTGAGGCGGCGGCGCGGGGCGTCTGCGCCGTCGGTCGGGTCGTCTGTGTCGTCGCCCAGGTCGTCGGCTGTTGCGTCGGCTGTCTCGTCGGCCGGGTCGGCGGCCGCACCGGGGCCGGCGCCCAGGGCCGCCCACTCGTCGTCGCCGGACCCGGCGGCGGGGACGCCGCCCAGCGGCTCGACGGCCTGCTCGGCGCGGGCGAGGAGCAGGCGCGTGCGCTCGGCGACGGCCTCGACCCGCTGCCGCTGCTCGATGCGCCGCTCCCGCACCCAGGTCGCGAGCGCCGCGTACCGGTCGGTGCCGAAGAGCTTCTCGAGCAGCGCCTTGCGCTCCTCGGCGTCGGCGCGCAGGAACGCCGCGAACTCGCCCTGCGGGAGCAGGACGAGCTTGGTGAACTGGTCGGGCCCGAGGCCCAGGAGCTCCTCGAGCAGGTGCGCGGCCTCGTCGATGCGGGCGGTCAGCGGCTCCCAGGATCCGTCGACGAGCTCGCGGACCGTGACCCGGGCCTGCTCCGGCGTCGTCCCGCTGCCGCGCTTCTTGGGCCGGTCCCACGCGGGGGACCGGGTCACCTCGAAGCGGCGGCGCCCGACGGAGAAGTCCAGGCGCACCTGCGGCACGGTGGCGGGGTCGGCGTGGTCGCTGCGCAACCGGACCGTCGTCCGGCGCGTGCCGGGGACCTGGCCGTAGAGGGCGAAGCAGACGGCGTCGAGGACGCTCGTCTTGCCCGCGCCGGTCGGCCCGTGGAGGAGGAAGAGGCCGCTCTCCGCGAGCGCGTCGAAGTCGACGGACTCCGAGCCGGCGAACGGCCCGAACGCCGTGACGTCGAGCCGGTGCAGCCTCACCCGGCCTCCTCGAACAGCGACGCCTGCTGGGCGGCCGGTGCGGCCGGACGGCGGCGCCGGGGCGGGGGCGCGGCGGCCGGCGGGC
>NZ_MWLL01000162.1 GCF_002198675.1 Kineosporia sp. R_H_3
GCCTCCCCCACCTCCCTGCGCACCGCCGCCCTCGTGGCGCTCGGCGTAGGCCTGGGCGTCGCCGTCACGGGCGCTCTCGTCGCCCCGTCGGCGAGCACGCCTCCCGTGGACGTCGTCGGGCTCGCCGCCGCGCAGGGCGACCCGACGACGACCCCGCAGGGTCTGCTCATCCTCGGCAACTCGTGCGCGAACAGCGACCTCTCCGCCCACACCGGCTTCCAGGAGGGGCCGCGCTGCGTCCAGACCTCGTTCGGCGAGGTCGGTCCGGCCGAGCAGAACCCCTCGCTGCTCATCACCCGGGCACCGCGGGCCGTCGCCGTCGGCCGCTCGTTCACCCTGCGCGTGAGCACCCGCAACCTCGTGCGCGACCGCTTCCTCGGCGCCGCGGCCGGCGGCTACTACCTCGAGAGCTCCTACCTCAACGCCGACGGCCTGCAGCGCGGGCACTTCCACACGGCCTGCCGGATGCTCGACTCGAGCCGGCGGGCACCGGACCCGGCCCCGGTGCCCGCCTTCTTCAAGGCCACCGAGGACGGCGGCGGCAGCAGCACGGCGGACACCGTCGAGGTCACGGTCACCGGGCTCCCCCGGGCCGGGCTCGCGCAGTGCGCCGTCTGGGCCGGTGACGGCTCGCACCGCATCCCGATGATGCAGCGCGCCAACCAGACGCCCGCCTTCGACGTGGTGCGGATCCAGGTCTTCACCCCGCGGGGCAGCACCACGCAGTGACACGGTCGTCGACACGGTCGTGGCGGCCCGGCCCCATGGACCGCCGGGCCGCGACGGGGGATGATCTGGCCGACCGGCTGGACCGGCCCCTGCGAGCGCCCCGGAGGCGACGTGTCCCACCTCGGCCGGACGGCCGTCGAGATCGCCGACGACGTCCGCAGCGGTCGCGCGAGCGCGCGTGACGTCGTCCAGGACCATCTCGACCGGATCGCGGCGCTCGACGGGCGGGTCGGCGCCTTCGTCGCCGTCCGCGTGCAGGAGGCGCTCGCCGAGGCGGACGCCGTCGACGCCCGCGCCGACCGGGCGGACCTGCCGCTCGCCGGCGTCCCGGTGGCCGTCAAGGACAACATCCCGCTCGCCGGTCACCCGACGCGCGACGGCAGCCCGCACACGGGCACCGCCGCCGCGCCGTCCGACCACGTCGTCGTCGAGCGGCTGCGTGCGGCCGGCGCCGTCGTCGTCGGGAGGACGCACGTGCCGGAGCTGTCCGTGTGGCCGTTCACCGACGGCCCGCTCGGCACGGTCCGCAACCCCTGGGACCTCACCCGGACGCCGGGCGGCTCGTCCGGCGGCAGCGCCGCCGCGGTGGCCGCCGGGTTCGTGCCGCTCGCGCACGGCAACGACGGGCTCGGCTCGATCCGGATCCCGGCGGCGTGCTGCGGCCTCGTCGGCCTCAAGCCGGGACTCGGGACGGTCCCCGCGGACATCGGGCACGACAGCTGGACCCGGATGTCGGAGAACGGCCCGCTCGCGACGACGGTCGCGGACGCCGCGCTCGGCCTGTCCGTCATGGCCGCCGACCCGGCCCTCGCGGCGGCGCCGGACCTCGCGGCGCTCGGCCGGCCGCTGCGGGTCGCGGTGTCCACCGCGTCCCCGGTCCCCGGCACCCGGATCGACCCGGCGTGGCGGACGGCGGCCCTCGCCACCGCGGACGCGCTGCGGGCCGCGGGGCACACGGTCGTCGAGCGGCAGCTCCCGGTGCCGCTGCGGTTCGTCGTCCGGGCCGCGGCACGCTGGTTCGGCGGCACGGAGGCGGACGCCGCGCTCTCCGGCCCCGCCCGTGACGCGCTCCCGCGCCGGACGCGGACCCACGCGCGGCTCGGCCGCGGCGCGATGCGGCTGGGCCTCGTCGCCGAGGCGGACACCGACCGATGGCGCGAGCGGCTCGACGTCTTCCTCGCCGAGCACGACGTCGTGCTCTCCCCGGGCCTGGCGACCCCGCCGGTCGCCGCCGACGGGCACGCGGGCCGCGGCTGGTTCCACAACTACTGGGCGGCGGCGAGCTACACGGGCGGCTTCCACGGCCTGTGGAACCTCGCCGCGTACCCGTCGGTGGCCGTCCCGGCCGGCGTCCACCCGGACGGCACCCCGCTGTCGGTCATGCTCTCGACCGGGTCGACGACGGGCCTCGGCGTGCGCGGCGAGGCGCTGCTCCTCGGGCTCGCGGCGCACCTCGAGGGCGCCCGGCCGTGGACCCGGCGGGCCCCCGGCCTCGGCTGAGCCCGCGGTGCCGGGCCCGCGGTGCCGGGCCCGCGGTCAGCCCGCGGCGTCGGACGCCGTGAGCGTGAGCCGCTCGAGCCCGTCGAGGATCGCCTGCGCCGCCTGGGCGGCGTTGCTCAGCTCGCGGGTCACCTCGGCGAGGGTCGCGGCCTGCTCCTCGACGGAGGAGGCGATGTCGACCTGGAGGCCGTGGATCTCGCCGACGACGGCGGAGGTCGAGGCGAAGCTGCGCGCGACCGCCTCGGTCTCCTGGACGACGCTCGCGATGACCGAGCTGACCTTGCCGGCCGACTCGGACGTCTCGTTGGCGAGCTGCTTGACCTCGCTCGCGACGACGGCGAAGCCCTTGCCCATCTCGCCGGCCCGGGCCGCCTCGATGGTCGCGTTGAGGGAGAGCAGGTTCGTCTGCTCCGCGAGCTGGGCGATCATCGCATTGACGTCGGCGATCTCCCCCATGGAGCGCTCGAGGCGGCGGACCTCCTCGGCCGCGGCGACCGCGACCTGCTGACCGGACGACGCGGTGTCGGCGGCCTGCTGGGAGCGCTGGGCGATGTCGTTGACGGCGGAGGCGAGCATGCCGACGGAGCCGTCGACGATCGCGACGGCAGCCGCGGCCTCCTGGGCCCCGGACCGGACGACCTCGGCCTCGGCGGCCACCTGGCCGGCGAGCGCCGACAGCCGCGCGACGCGCTCCCGCTCCCGCTCGGCGTCGAGGAGGGCCTGCTCGGAGCGCTCGGACTCCAGCGCCGCACGCTCCGCCTCGGCCTGCGCCATGACGGCCCTGACGTGGCCCTCGCTCTCCTCGCTGAAGTGCCAGACGACGAGGATGCCGACGACCTCGAGGACGACGATGCCGGCGTGGACGGCGACCATGCCGAGGGTCACGAGGAAGGACATGTCCATGCCGAAGACGTGGTGCGGTGCGAGCAGCCCGAGGCCGCCGTGGTGGACGACGACGACACCGACGGTCCACAGCAGCGGCGTCCACTGCTGGTAGAGCGAGACGAAGACGAGGATCGCGAACAGGTGCATGTGCGCCTCGAGCCGACCGCCGCTCAGCTCGATGGCGACGAACGAGGTGGAGATCGCCGCGACGCTCATGAGCTCCGAGCGCAGCCGCATCGGCCCGGCGACGGTGCCCGCGACCGCGAGCAGGGCCGGCAGCAGCGGCAGGACGAGGGCCTCCCACAGCGGCATCGGCCCGAGCAGCCCGAGGACGAGCAGCAGCGGTACGTGGGTCCACACGAGGCGGGTCACCACGGTGTGGCGGGCCGCGAAGGACTCGGGTGTCAGCGTTGCCCCGCGAGGAAGGCGGTCAGCGATCGGCATGTGTGCTGAGTCGGCTCGTCGGGGCGTGCGCTTGAGCGAGCCGGGCGGAAACGGTCACCGGTCGGCCGCGGCGGGCGGTCCGGCAGGGTCGCTCAGACGAGGTCGGCGACCGGTTCCCCGGCGAGCAGCCGGCGGACGACCTCGACGAGCTGCACCGGGTCGGCGGGCTTGACGACGTACGCGTCCGCGCCGTGCTCGTACGCCTGGGACGAGTCGGCCCACTCCGCCTCGGAGCTCACCATGACGACCGGGATCCGCCGCCCCGGGAAGACCTGCCCGAGGGCCTGGAGGAAGGTGAAACCGTCCATGACCGGCATGTTCACGTCGACGACCGCGAGGTCGATGCGGACGCCGAGCGCGGCCCGCAGCGCCTCGTCGCCGTTGCCGGCCTCGCGCACCCGGTACCCGGCGCGTTCGAGGATCTGCCGGTGGTACGTGCGGTACGTCGCGGAGTCGTCGACGACGAGCACGAGCGGCCCCGTCCCCGGCTCCCCGGGGCCCTGCCGAGGCACCGGGGGCACCGGGGGCACCGGGGGCGGCGCGCCGAGCGCGGACTCGACGGTGCCGCGCCGCGGCCCCTCCGAGCCCTGACCGGGGAAGAACGTGATGAACGGGTCGTCGGGGAAGCGCGCGGCGGCGGCCCGGACGTCCGCGGCGCACGCCGGGCCGGCCCGGACGACGAGCTCGGCGACCGCCGCGGCGACGACGTTGGGGTGCTCGTCCTCCCGGACGAGGCGGCTGAGCCAGCCGATGACGCTCGGGTGGTCGAGCTCGGCGAGCACCATGACAGCGAGGATCCGCAGGTCCGGGTCGGGGTCGGCGAGCCACTGCGGCATCCGCGCGACGGTCGAGGCCGTCGTCCGGGAGAGCACGTGGACGACGTCCACGCGCAGCGCGGCGTCGTCGCTCAGCAGGTGCCCGACGAGCCCGTCGACGACGTCCGGGCGGTCGTGCCGGACGAGCTGGGCCACGAGGGCGGCCCGGACCTGGGCGTCGGTCTCGACGGCCATCCGCAGGACGAACGACCCGACGGCGGCCTCGACGTCCGCGAGCGCGAGGACGGCGGCGGCCCGGACCCCGGGGTCGGGGTCGCCGAGGGCGTGCAGGAGCTCGCCCGTGGTCGGGCGCGGCGACGTCATCCGTAGCTCCTTCGTCCGGTGGGCGGACCCGGCCTTCCCCTCAGTGCTCGGTCGCGCGGGCCCCGACCTGAACCCGTCGGGCGCGACGGGTTCAGGTCGGCGCTCAGGCGGCCTGGCAGGACGGGCACCGGTAGAGCGTGCGGCCGACCATCGGCTCGGACACGACCGGGGTGCCGCAGACCCGGCACGGCAGGCCGGTCCGCTTGTAGACGTAGTGCGCGTCGTCCCGGCGCACGGTGCCGCTGCGGCGGTCGCGGTCCTCGGGCAGGGTCGTGACGATCCGGCCGCGCCGGACGCCGTCCTTGAGGAGGACGACGAGGTCGGCCCACAGGGCGTCCCAGCCGTCGGACGTCAGCGCCCGGCCCGGCGACCAGGGGTCCAGACGCTGCCGGAACAGCGCCTCCGCGCGGTAGACGTTGCCGACGCCGGCGACGACCTCCTGCTGCATGAGGAGCGCCCCGACGGGTGCCCGGGAGCGGCGGACCCGCTCCCCCGCGCCGGCGACGTCCGCGTCGCGGCGCAGCGGGTCGGCGCCGAGCCGGGCGCGCACGTGCGCGACGTCGTCCGGGGTGAGGACCTCGCACGCCGTCGGGCCGCGCAGCTCGGCCCACGCGTCGTCCGAGACGAACCGGACCCGGACGGCGCCCCGCGGCGCGGGCGGCTCGCCGGCCCCGAACGTCCACTTCCCGTAGAGCCCGAGATGGACGTGCAGCCAGGCGTCGGGGCGGGCGTCGGCGTCGTCGGCGAAGCCGAGGAAGAGGTGCTTGCCGTGCGCCTGGGCGCCGGCGAGCGTGCGGCCGTCGAGCCGCCCGGCCCCGGCGGCGAAGCGGCCCTGCGGGCTGTCGACGGCGAGGCGGGCGCCGCCGAACGTCGCGAGGTGCTCACGGGCGAGGCGGTGGACGGTATGACCTTCGGGCACCGGAGAACTTCAGCACACCTGGGCCGTCGGCGCCGCCCGGAACCGGGGCGACCGGTGTGCAGGCGGGGACGCGGACAGGCGGGCGGTCAGCCCCGCGCGCCGCCGGGCAGCGGGGGCAGCACCCCGGTCTGCTCGTAGTCGGCGAGCATGGCGATCCGGCGCGAGTGCCGGTCGTCGCCGGAGAACGGCTCGGAGAGGTAGGCGTCGACGAACGACGAGGCCTCGTCGAGGGCGTGCATCCGGCCGCCGACCGCGAGCACGTTCGCGTCGTTGTGCTGGCGGGCCAGGCGGGCGGTGTCGACGCTCCAGGCGAGCGCGGCGCGCACGCCCTTGACCTTGTTCGCGGCGATCTGCTCGCCGTTGCCGGAGCCGCCGATGACGATGCCGAGGCTGCCGGGGTCGGCGACGACCGCCTCGGCGGCCCGCAGGCAGTACGGCGGGTAGTCGTCCTGGGAGTCGTACTCGGACGGCCCGTGGTCGACGACCTCGTGGCCGGCCTGGGCGAGGTGCTGCCGCAGGTACTCCTTGAGCTCGAACCCGGCGTGGTCGGCCCCGAGGTGAACGCGCATGGCGCAGAGTCTGGCAGCCTCGCCGGGTGGATGTCGTCGTCGGGGTCGACGGACGGCGTGGCGGCTGGGCCGTCGCGGTCGTCCGGGTGCACGCGGGCAGCGGCCGCGCGCGGCACGTGACGTGGCGCACCGTGCCCGGCCAGGACGCCGCGGGCGCCGCCGCCGTGCTCGACCTCGCGGCGGCGGCGGGTGCCGCCGCGGTCGGCGTGGACTGCCCCGTGGGCCTACCGGCCGACGGCTGGCGGCCCTGCGACCTCGAGGCGAAGCGGCTGCTCGGGGCGGCGTCGGCCCGGGTCTTCCTCGCACCGCCGCGCCCGGTGCTCGCCGCCCCCACCTACGCCGACGCCCGGGCGGTGGCCCGCGACCTGCTCGGCGGCCGCTCGGTGAGCGCCCAGACCTACGGCATCCGCCGCGTCGTCCTGGCGCTGGACGCCGTGCTGCGGCCGGCGGCCGCCGGTCCGCACCCGATGGCGGACCGGGTCGCCGAGGTGCACCCGGAGCTGTCGTTCATGGCGCTCGCCGGCCGGGCCTGGCGCGACCCGCTGCCGTCGAAGAAGACCGCACCGGGGCGGGCGGCGCGGGAGGCGGCGCTGCGCCGCTGGCTCACGCCCGCGGCCGCGGCGGCGCTCGACGACGCACCGGACGGCGACGACCACCTCGACGCCCTGGCCACCGCCTGGTCGGCGTGGCGCTGGCAGTCCGGCGACGCCGTCGTCCTCGGGGGCGGGACGGACGCCGCCGGACTGCCGATGCGGATCGTGGTCTGAGACCGGGCCGGTCGCGGCTCAGTCGAAGATCGGGCCCTCGGTCCGGGTGCGCTTGAGCTCGTAGAAGCCCGGCGTCGACGCGACGAGGACGCAGCCGTCCCACAGCTTCGCGGCGGCCTCGCCCTTCGGCGCGGGGGTCACGACCGGGCCGAAGAAGGCCACGCCGTCGAACGCGACGATCGGCGTGCCGACCTCGGTGCCGACCTTCGTGATGCCCTCCTCGTGGCTGGCGCGCAGCTCGGTGTCGTACTCGTCGGACGTCGCGTACTTCGCGAGGTCGGCCGGCAGACCGACCTCGGCGAGCGCCTCGGCGATGACCGCGTCGTAGTCGGAGTTCGCGCCCGGGTGGATCCGGGTGCCCATCGCCGTGTAGAGCGGGCCGACGACGTCGTCGCCGTGCAGGATGCGCGCGGCGTTGACGACGCGGACCGGACCCCAGCCCTTGGTCATGAGCTCGCGGTACTGCTCGGGCAGGTCACGCCCCTCGTTGAGCACGGACAGGCTCATGACGTGCCACTTCACCTGGATCGGCCGCTGCTTCTCGACCTCCAGCACCCAGCGCGAGGTCATCCAGGCCCACGGGCAGATCGGGTCGAACCAGAAGTCGGCTACGGCGCGCTCGCTCACGAGGCGGTCCCTTCGTCGTTGTCGTCGTCGGCAGATGATGCCGTCCGAGGACGCCCAACGCCCGGCGCCGCCGCAGACTTCCCCGGCCGGCCGCGGCCGCCGTCCCGAGCACGACGACGAGCCCGAGGACGACGAGGGGCCGGGTCGACCGGCCGCCCTGCTCGGTGCCCGGGGCCGCGGCGACGGTCCACGTCCACCGCCCGGAGGCGTCCGGCAGGCCGCCGCGGACGACGCGGACCGCGACGTCGACCGGCCCGGAGCGGGCGAGCGCGTCGGTGGGGAGCAGCCAGGTGCCGTCGCCCTGCGCCCGGGCCGGCGCGGCGGCCGTACCGCCGACCGCGACGACGACGGCGGTCACCGGGCCGGGTGCCGGCCGCCGGGTGTTCCGGACGTCGACCGTGACGAAGTTCTGCCCCGGCACGTTCGGCGTCGCGGACACCCCGACGAGCAGGTCGTCGATCGACTGCGTCACCGGCGCGCCGTCCGCGACGGCCGTCGGCGTCGGGGCCCACCGGACGGCGGTCGGCGGTCCGGAGGAGCCGAGGACGCCGGCGAGCGCGAGGACGCCGAGCAGGACGGCCGCCTCCGCGGTGACGAGGCGGGTGCCGGGCGGGCCCCCCGCACCGCGCACCCGCCCCGGCCGGCGCCGGAGCACGCCGAGGGCCCCGGAGTTGGCCGCGCCGAGCGCGACCGCCCCGGCGACGAGGAGCAGCTTGAGGACGAGGACCCGGCCGTAGTCGGAGCCGGTCGCGGCGCCGAGGGACGGGACGAGGACACCGGCGAGGAGCAGGCCCGACGCCAGGCTCACGGCGGCCGCCGGGCCGGCGACGGCGGCCACGGCGCCGAGGACCGGACGGCGGGCGGCCCCGAGGACGACGAGCGCGAGGACGGTGCCGCTCCACAGCGCCGTCGAGAGCAGGTGGGCCGCGGTGACCGCGGTGACCCAGCCGGCCCCGCGGACGGCGGCGGCGTGGCCGACGAACCCGGACGCGGTGCAGGCGGCCGCGGCGGCCGCGAGGGCGAGCCCGAGGGACCGGGTCCGGCCGGTCGCGCTGCGGGCGGCCCGCCGGGCGGTGAGCGCGGCGACGAGCAGCAGTGCGAGGACGACGCCCCAGACCCGGCCGAAGTCCGACGTCCACGCGGCGGACGGCGCCCCGGCGACGAGGACCGCCTCGAGCAGGGCGGCGGCCGCCACGGCGCCCGCCGCGGACCGCGACCCCAGGCGCAGCAGCCGGTCGACGGCCGCGGTGCCGCCGGTCCGGCGGGCCGCGACCAGGCCGACGTACGAGGCCCCGAGCAGCCCGGCCAGGCCGGTGAAGACACCCCAGCGCAGCAGTGTCTCGGCGGGGAGCCGGAGGCCGCCCGCGGCCGACGACACCTCGGCGCTCGCCGCGACCGTCGTCCCGACGCCGAAGGTGAAGGTGCCGTACGTCGAGTGCATGTCGCTGGAGGAGACGGTCCGCCAGGAGACGTGGTAGCTGCCGGTCCGCAGGGTCTCCCCCAGCGGGACGGTGACCGTGACGGGCCCGTCGATCCGCGCGACGTCGACGGCGGTGACCCGGACCGGCCCGACCGGCACGTCACGGCCGGCGTCGTCGACGACCCGGACCCGGGTGCGGTCCTGCTCGACCGGCTCGGTGAGGGTCACCGAGACCTGGGTCGGCGCGACCTCGAGCCGGCGGCCGTTCGGCGGGTCGCTGCGGTCCACGTCGGCGTGCGCGGTGGCCGCCGGACCGGTGAGGACCACCAGTCCGACGGCCACCGCCGCTGCGGCGAGGGCGCGCCGCAGCCCGACCGTGGCGCGGGGCGTCGCCACGTCGTCAGCTCACCGGCAGGGCGCCGAGGTTCTCCTTCACGGCGGTGCCCTCCAGGTCGAGCCGGTCGCCGGCCTTGATGGCGCCGGCGGGGTTGAGGTAGAGCAGGTAGTAGGACTGGCCCGCGACGTAGTCGGCGTGCTGGTGCATCGACGCGACGTCCTTGAGCCGGGTGTGCTTCGAGCCGCTGCGCAGGGTCGGTGCCTCGACCGCCTTCCGGTCGGCCTTCGGGTCCTGCCCGTTGTACTTGTCGCCGAGGTACCGGTGCGCCTTCTGCGGGTCGAGGACGACGAACCGGACGTCGACGAGGCCGCCGTCCCCGACGACGGCGACCCGGGTGACGCGGATCCCGGACCTGCCCTCGAACGTCGCGCTCGTGGGCATCTTCGGCCGCTGCCGCGCGTCGGCGCGCTGGCTGTAGCCGAACACGGCCATCGCCAGCACGACGAGCACGGTGACGCCGCGCAGGACCCAGGGGTTGCGTGCCCCACGGGGGGCGGTCGCTGTCGTCATGGTTGCTGCCTCTCCTGTCTGCGCCCGGGTCACGGGAGCGGGAGGTGGTCGCGGGCGGACACGAAGCTGTCGAGCACGAGCGAGCCGCCGAGACCGGTGCTCGCACCGACCGTCCGACCGAGGAAGGCCGTCTCCACGGTCGCCGTCGTCGTGTAGGCCGCCGTCGCCACCGTGGTGCCGTTGACGGTCAGGGACGCCCCGGCCTGGGTCCAGTCCACCGTCACCGAGCTGACCGCACCCGCGGTCGTCGGCAGGCTCACCCAGGTGGTCTGGGCCGTCCCCGCGGTGAGGCGGAGCTGGTTGACGCCGGCCGACGTGCGCTGCATGTCGACACGGAACACCTCGCCGCCCGAGGCCGACGTGCCCGAGGCCGCGCGGAAGACCGGGAAGGGCACCGGGGCGGCCGGGCTCCCGGTCGCCAGCGGCCGGACGGCGAACGACGCGTGGTAGCCGGTCTCCGCGGCCGGACCGGTGGTGACGACGTAGCCCGCCGTCGACCCGGCCAGGGACAGGGACCCGCTGGCGGCACCGGCGATCCGGACCCCTGCCGCCGTGGTCCTGGACAGGATCGAGCCGCTGCGGCTGCTCCACCCGTACGGCGACGCCGAGGTCTCGAACCCGTTGGAGAACAACGCGTTCGCGGTCACCGTGACGTTCGTGCTCCGGACGGCGCTGACGTTGCCCGCGCCGTCCCGGGCCCGGACGTTGACCCGCACGGTGCTGCTGCCGGACGCCGGCACGGGCACCGTGAGCGGGCCGGAGTAGGACGTCCCCGTCACCGCCAGCCGGGTGCCGCCGCCGACGGCCGGTGCGGTCGTGCCGACCCACGCCTCGACCCATCCGGCACCGGTGAAGCCGGCGCTCGGTGCGGTGTCGGCCAGCGCACCGGACACGGTGACGGTGCTCGCCCCGCGGTTCGCCGCCACGGTCGTGCTCGACACCGTGGGGGCGGTCCTGTCGACGAGGAAGGTGCCCGAGGCCATCGCGGCGCTCCAGTTGCCGACGCCGTCCCGGCCCCGCACGTAGATCGTGTGCGTGCTGCCGCCCGCCATGCCGGTGAGCTGGCTGAGCGGGATGTCGGCGACGACGGTGACCCCGCCGGCGGCCTGGGAGGCGCTCGTCGGGTCGACCCCGGTGCCGGGGACCATCGGGAACCCGGTACCGACCGCACCGCCGGCGTTGTCGAGGAAGGCCTCGCCGTAGCCGATGCTGCCGCCGACGCCGTCCGCGGTCGGGTCGGTGACGACCGCCGAGACGCTGAACACCCCGGCCCCGACCCGGCTCTCGAGCGTGCCGTTGTTGGCCGCCGGGCTGACGACGACGGTGCCGACGGTCGGCAGGGTGGCGTCGACGTCGAAGGTCGCCGTCCCCGGGGTCGTGCTCGTGTTCCCCGGCGTGGCCGCGTCCGTGGCGCGGACGGCGACGGTGTGGTGGCCGCCCGCCGCGGAGGACACCGTCGCGGTGAGCGCGGCGACCGGGTTGTCGGTGCGGTTGAGCGTCATCGGCGCCGTCGCGCCGCCGTCCAGCGACACGGTCGCGGAGACGACGTTCGAGCCGCCGGTCGTCCGGTCGTCACCGGTCGCGCTGACCGCCACCGTCTGACCGCCCTTGACCTTCGCGGGCGAGACGGTCGTCCCGGTGACGAGCGGGCCGGTGGTGTCGGCCCCCGCGCCGGTGGCCTGGACGGTGAGGCCCACGGTCGCGGCGGCGCCGGTGAGGGCGCCGTCCGCACCGCGGACGTACACCGTGTGGGCACCTGCGGCCAGGCCGGTGGTCGGGACCGTGACGGGGAACGACGGTGCCGCGGTCCACGGCCCGACGCCGTCGAGCTGCCACTCGAGCGTTCCGGCGGTGACCTGGCCGGTCACCTGGACGTCCGTGCCGGCGGTGACGCTCGCCGGCGACGCCACGAGCGCGGACACCACGGGGGCGTTCGGGTCGACGGCGGCCGGCGCGACGTCGATCGTCGTCGCCATGCCGGAGAAGCTCTGCAGCGAGGAGACGCCGTTGCCGGCCGCGGTCTCGTAGAGCACGTAGGACGTCGGCGCCGAGGGCGAGGCGGCGGGGATCGCGACGAGCGCGTCGAGCGTGCCGCCCGGCTGGAGGGTCTCTGCGTAGAGGTCCTCCGGGTGCGCCTGCACGTGGCTGCCGAGGGCGACGACGCTCTGCCGCAGGCCGAGCGCGCCGAGCGAGTGCTCGACGATGCCGGCGTTGACCAGGCGCAGCGCGAGCGTCGTCCCGGCGGTGGCGGCGACGTGGTCGGTCGCGGTCCGCGTCGGGAACGTGCGCCCGTTGATGAGCCGGTACTTCGGCGCGTAGAGCCGCATGTCGAAGCCGGTCGGGTCCGCGTTGAGCGCGGGGTCGATCTCCTGCAGCAGCAGGGGTGCCTCGGTGGCGTACCCGGTGGCCGCCGTGCCGTCGATGCTCGCGGCGACGTCCCCGGCCGCGGGCCGGACGACGAGGATGCCGGCCATGCCCATCGCGACCTGGCGCGCGCCGGTCGCCGTGGCACCGGCCTGGTAGAGGTACGTGCCGGCCCGGCCCGCGGTGAAGCAGTAGGTCTGGGTGCCACCCGCCGGTGCACCGCCGGCGTCGTCGGTGAACCCGTCCATCTGCGGCAGGGAGAGCGACGAGCGGACGGCCAGCCCGTTGTGCAGGGTGACCTGGACGCTGCTGCCCTTGGTCACCGTGAGCAGCGGGCCGCCGGGGGCGGTCAGGTCCGTGACATTGCCGGTCGTGGAGTAGCCCCACACGTCGGCCCTGACCGGCGTGGCGCCGGCGGTCAGCGTGACCTTGCCGCTCGCCGTCCACAGGTCGAGCGAGGTGTCCGCGGTGCCGGCGCACGCGCCGACCGCGGCGGACGCCGCCGAGGCCGCCCAGACGGGGACCGTCAGGGCGAGGGTGGTCCCGACGAGGCCCGCGAGGGCGCGCCGGTACCGAGGAGTGGTTCGCATCGTCCTCGTCCTTCCGGTCAGTTGCACGGCTTGTCGACGGTCTGCAGGGCCGACGGCGGGTCGATGCGGATCAAGGTCATCATCCCGCCCATCGCCGCGCCGTAGTTGGTGGACTGCTGCAGCGCGTGGCTGTGGGCGACGTGGTAGTACTCGCCGCAGACGTTGTAGCTCGTCACGCCCTGGATCGGGTCGGCGTAGCTGCCGAGGTACGGGCTCTGGCTGTAGAAGGTGTCGCCCGTCGTCATGACGTCCGCCTGGTTCGGGACGAACTCGGCGAGGGAGTTGTCGATCGGGTCGAACATGTCGACGTCGGTCCACGAGAAGAGCGTGTCGACGGTCTGCCCCGGGCCGACGTTGACGAGGAACTTGTCGTAGCTCAGGTCCGCCGCGCCGTCCTGGAGCGGGCGGCCGTCGCGGCCGACGACCCGCTGGGAGTTGCCGTGCGGGTGGAACGGGTACGTGACCGTGCCGACGTTGACGTACCGGATGATCGCCGGGTCCGGGTTGGCGGTCGGGTCGAACGGCTGCACGTGGACGAACGCGCTGTACGGCTGCGCGGGCAGGTAGCTGGCCCGGTTGGGCGCCAGCGTGTCCGGCATGCTCCGGCCGTTGATCATGAAGTAGCGCGGCCGGTAACCGGCCCAGTTGACGACGCGGTTCTTCTCGACCGCGAGGTGCACGGCCGGGTCGACCTCGGAGAGGATGTGCAGGTACTCCTGCCCCTCGCCGAACCTCGTCGCCGCTGTCCCGTAGGCCGTGTGCGCGTCGGCGCCGCCGCTCGCGTAGTTGGCCGGGCGGACGATGAGCCCGCCGAACAGGCCCATCTGCACCTGCTTGCGCTGGTCGGTGCCGCTCTCGTACAGGTAGGTCCCGGGCTTGTCGGGCACGAACGTGTAGGTGACCGTCCCGCTCGTCCGCGCCGCCGGCTTGGCGAGGGTCGGCGGGCTCGCCGCGAGGTTCGCCGCGTCGGCCTGGCCGTCCGCGGTGACCTGCTGCTGCCCCGGGAACACGATGGACACCGGGTCGGGCAGGGTGTTCTTCAGGGTCACCGAGACCGTCCGGCCGGCCGTGACGCAGAGCGTCGGACCGGGCAGCTGGAAGCTGCCGGTGCTGCCGGCGTAGCCCCACATGAAGATGGAGTTGCCGTCCGGGGTGAACACGTAGCCCGACTTCGCGGTGAGCACGTAGCTCTCCGCGGTGTCGCTCGCGCTCGTCGGCGTCTCGCACTCCACGCCGTCCGTGACCGCCTGCGCGGCGGGCGGGGTCGCGGCCATGAGCGCCACGACGGCGCCTGCCAGCACGGCCCCACCGACCCGGGAGATCACCCGGGGAAGCTTGGTTCGCATCGTCGTCTCCTCGACCGGCTCAGGCGTGGGGGTTCTCGTTGGCGCGGGACTGGGGCGCCAGGGTCCCGGCGGGGTGCACGACGACCTTCGTCATCTGGCCGCCGTACTGCGTGGAGTCGCCGCCGTTGGTGAGGAAGGAGAAGTTCCGGTCGTAGAGCAGGAACTCCCCTTCCGTGTCCGTGTCCACGAGGACGTCGCGGCTCTCCCCCGGGCCGATCTCGACGGTGTTCGTGAGGAAGCTGAGGTCGGTCCCGCCGTTGCGGAGCAGCCCGGCGTCCTTGGCGACGACCCGCATCGGGAGGCCGTCGAGCGTCATGGCGTGCTGCTGGTAGCCGAGGTTCGACAGCCGCAGCAGCACCCGGTCGCCCTTGTTGGCCTCGACGAGCGAGGAGATCGGCTGATAGCGCAGCCGCTCGTCGGCCGGGACGGCGAAGTCGCCGGAACCGGCGTCCAGGGAGCCGTTGTCCGCCAGCGTGTCCGGGTACGCGCGGCCGTTGAGCAGCCAGAAGCTCGGCGCGTAGTCGGTCCAGTCGTTCACCTGGATGTGCGCGTCCCGGTAGTGCGCCTCCGACCACAGCTCGGTGAGCATGAACGCGAACTCGCGGTGGTAGCCCGTCGACCCGTCGCCGTCGTTGTACGCGAACCTCGAGAACGTCTTGCCGCCGTGGTTCTTCGTCGTGCCGTTCTGCTTCGGCCGGACGAAGAGCATGCCCGTCATGCCCATCTGGACGTGCTCCACGTCCTCGAAGTGGCAGTGGTACATGTACGTGCCGGCGTCGCGCGGCTGGTAGTAGTACGTGAACGTGTGCCCGATGGGCACGGCGACGGACAGTTCCGGGACGCCGTCGAAGAGCGGGATGGCGTTGTCGAAGCCGTGCCAGTGCACGGTGTGCCCGTCGGTGAGGTCCGGCCGGATCGCCAGCCCCAGGTTCGTCAGCGAGACCCGGACCCTCGTCATCTCGTCGAAGTCGAGGAGCGGGGCGCTGATCTGGGCGTGCCCCTTGAGCGCGTCGAGCTTCGCCTGGTTCGCGTCCGAGATCGAGCCGTCGGCCGCGTGCAGGTGCGTGACGTCCCGGAACCCGAAGACGTACGTGTTGAACGGGCTGGGCGCCAGGGCGTCCGGGAAGAACGGCGCCCGCGCGGGGGCGTCCGTCGGCATCCCGACCCAGCCGTCGGTCGCCGCGAGGTGCAGCGTGCGGCCGTCGGTGAGCCCGGCCTTGGCCGCCGCGACGTCGGCCGGGCGGGGGTCGTTGAGGCCCGCGCTCGCCAGCTGGGGCTGCAGGACGGTGGCCCCGACGACGCCGGCACCCACCATCCCGAGCCCGCCGGTGAGCAGGCTCCTGCGGCTGACGCCGCGTCGTGCCGGGGTGTCGTTCACGGCTGTCCCCTCGTCTGACGTGGACCGGTTCGTGGAGGTGTCGCGGCTCATCGCTCGTCCGCCCCGGCGTCGATGCTCGAGCCGTTGCGCGCGGTGCCCTCGAAGTCCGTCGCGGGTGCGGCGACGCCGCCCACGGTCGACCGGCCGAGTCCGGCCGCCGAGTTCGCCCCCGGCCGCAGCCGGTAGTCGAGGCTGTAGCGCGACAGGGGCAGGTTCTGCGTGACGATCATGGCCTGCCGGAAGGCGGGCATCGTCCGCCACGGCAGCACCGAGACCGACAGGTCGACGGGCCGGAAGAACGTCGCCGCGGTGGCGGTGTTCCCGGTGCCGAGCACCGGGTCCGTCGACCCGGTCGCGTCGGCCGGCTGGTAGACCGAGCGGTTGATCGTCAGGACCCCGCTGCTGCCGGGGGCGCCCATGTCCCAGACCCTGACGTCCGACGTGCCGCCGATACCGATGCCGGTCACCGTCCCGCCGGCGGCGTCCCAGGTCCCGGCGCGGTTGTTGCCGAACACGTTGTTGAACATGACCGGCGGCGAGAACTGCGGCAGTCCCGCGGCCGCCCTGAGCTGGACGCTGGTGTCGCCCGTCGACAGGCCTGCCGGGGCGGGCCGGCCGTCGCTCGTGATCGCGGTCGCCGTCGTGACGTTGTTGACGACGGTGTTGTTGTAGAAGCGCACGTTCGGCGCGTCGTCGAGGGCGACGCCGCCGCCCTCGTGGGCCGACACGTTGTCCGCGATCATGTTGTTGTAGATGTCGAAGCGGGACGTGCCCGCCTGGAGCAGCCGGACCGCGCCGCCGTCGTCGTTGCTGTTGTTGTAGTAGAACTCGTTGCCCGCAACGCGGGTCGTCGAAGCGGTCTGACCGATCCCCCGCGACACCTGGTCCGGGTCGGCCGGCAGCTCACCGGCGAGCATGAGCGCGCCGCCCTCGTCGTAGCTGAGGTTGTAGTAGACGTCGTTGTTCGTCACGGAACCGTTGGGGCTGCGGCCGTACACCGTGACGGCGCCGCCGTACTCGGCGGAGAAGTTCCCGCAGAGGACGTTGCGGTCGACGACGTACCGGTCGGCCTGGCTGAAGATCCCGACCGCGCCGGCGAGGTTGATGCCGCCGTTGTCCCGGATGTAGTTGTTCGCGATCCGGATGTCCCGGTTCTGGTTGCTGTTGCCGCTGTTCGTGTTGTCCACGAACGGCGTCCCGATCCGGACCGCACCGCCGTAGGTGCCGTCGTTGCCGGCGATGACGTTGTTCGTGACCTGCAGGTCGTGGGCGTAGGCGTGGGCGTAGATGCCGCCGCCCTGGGTCACGGTCGCCCCGGCGCTGCCGACGGCCGTGTGCACGGCGCCGGTGATCGCGTTGACGTTGCCGCCGCCGCCCATCTGGTGGCCACCGGTGATGCTGAACCCGTCGATGATCGACCGGCCCGCGGTGGTGTCGAGGAAGGCCCGCCGGCCGACGGTCCCGCCGGGCGCCGGCGGCACGATCGTCACGACCGCGGCGTCCGCGACGTCCGCGATCCCGCCGTGCGGCTGGGAGGCGAGCTTGTCGTACCAGGTCGCCGCCGTCACCGGGTCGGCGTCGAAGCCCAGGCCGCTCAGCTCGGAGCCGGCGACCCACTGCTTCGTCACGGGGTCGAGGCCACCGGGGCCGACGCCCTGGAGCCGCACCCGGGACTGGACGATGACGTTCTCGACGTACCCCCGGTGCGCGTTGAACGCACCCGCCGACGGGTTCGGGTAGACCACGACGACCGGCGTGCTCCGGTTGCTGCCGCCGCTGACGTAGTCACGGGCCTTGTCGAGGGCCCCCTGGACGGTCGTCGACCGCCGAGCGGCCGGCACGGCCGGGTCGAGGTTCGCCGGTGGGTTGACCATGAACACGTGGGCCAGCGAGTCCACGACGTGAAGGGTCAGCCCGGTCACCGTCGACCGTGCGGCCAGGGCCGTCGTCCCGGCCGTCGTGACCGCCACCTGGTAGGTGTTCTGCGGCAGGTTCGGCGCGGTGAACGTGATCCTCGTCGGTGACCAGGTCGCGATGTCGCCGCCCTGCAGGGTCCGCACTCCCCCGGACGGGGTCGTCAGGGTGACGCGGCCCTTCGTGGTCCCGAAGCCGGCGCCGCTCAGGGCCACGGCCCGGGCCGACGCGTTCGAGCCGGTCTCGAGGACGACCTTGCTCGAGGCGAACAGCTGCGGGGTGGCCCGGACGCCCGGTGCCGTGGCCGTCGCGGGGATGTCGGTCGTCACGACGTCGCAGTTGGGCTGCGTCGGCGTCGTCGAGCCCGGCGTCAGGATCTGGTTCGCGACCATCGTCGGCGCCGTGTCGGTGACGGTGTACAGCCCGGGCCACGCCTGGAAGTTCGTGGCGATCGTGCGGAACCGCGGGTCGTAGTTGGCGTTCGCGCGGTCCGGCTGGCCGGGGTCGTTGCCGACGAACCGGTACATCCCCGGGCAGGGGCCGGCCGGCAGCGGGCAGTTGTAGGAGCTCGTCGACGGCTCGATGGCCTCGTAGAAGCCGTTGAAGTCCGTCGTGACGGTGTCGACGAGGTCGCCCCGGAAGTCGTACAGGCCGACCGGCACGTTGCCGATGCCCTGCGCCTCGCCGTAGTTCGTGCTCCGCGGGTCGTACGTGAGCCCGAGGTCGTTGATGACGATGCCCCAGAAGTGCGTGGGCAGCGGCACCGGGGTGAACATGAAGAACGTCGGCGCGACGGCCTGCTGGCTGCGCAGGGTCACGAGCCGCTCGTCGCACAGGGGGCGGTCCTGGCCCTCGAAGGGGCTGCCCCCGGCGTCGGCGAAGTTCGGGTTCGTCACCCGCACGGTGTGCGGCGCACCGACGCAGGCGGGGACGATGCCGGCCTGCTGGCTCGGCGGCTCCGGCGGCGTCGACGACGTCGGCGCGTCGCCGGGCGCCAGCTGCGGCGTCTGGTCGACCGTCGTCACCTGGCCGTGGGCGAAGTTCTCCTGGGCGTCGCGGCCGTCACCGTCGAAGACGTTGACGTCCTCCTCCTTGGTGACCTGGTAGACCGGCTTGCCCTTGTCGTCCTGAGGGCTGACGACCTGGACGACGTAGTCGTCCGCGGGGAGGGGCTGCGGGTCGAAGCCGGCGTCGGCGAGGTTCGCGTACAGCGGCAGGTCGTGACCGGCGGCCGGGTTCTTCGGGTCGCCCGGCGCGAAGAGGTTGAGCTCGGACTCGGAGAACCCGTAGTTGCCGTTCACCGTCTGCGCGAAGTCGACGTTGTTCCCGTCGGCGTCCGTCGTCACCTCGGAGGGGCGGGCCTGGAAGCCACCCATCGGGGCCTCGACGCAGAGGTTCTTCGGGTCGCCGAAGGCCGGCAGCGCGAGCTGGTCGGTCAGCGGCTTGCCCTGGTAGTCCCGGGCGGTGCAGCCGGTCGGCGCCGCCCAGTGCTCGGTCACGGTGGTGCCGAGCAGGTGGCTCAGGTCCTTGTGCGGCTCCCCGGTGCCGTCCGGGTCGTCGATGAGCGCGCCCGGCGTGCAGGCCGCGACGGGGTCACCGCTGCCCTCGTCGACCCAGGGCAGCTCGGCGCCGGTCTTCGGGTCGAAGAGGCGCTGCACGCCGACCGCACCCGTCTCGCACCGCAGCGTCGGGTAGAGGTTCACGGTGACGTCGGGGATGCCCGGCTGGTACGGCTCGGCCGCGTCGTAGCGGGGGTCGAGCTCGTTGCGGGTCGTGTCGTACGAGACGGTGCCGGCGATGCCGCCGTTCGTCCCGGCGTCGTAGGGCTTGACGCCCCAGTCGACGGTGCCGCCGAGGCCGATGATGTTGGCGACGCTGATGTCGACCGCGGAGCCGTGGTAGGTCGTCGGCGTCGGGTCGTTCGAGGCCTGGACCGTGACGCCGGTCCCCTCGTAGAGGGTGTTGAAGTGCTCGAGGACGAGCCACTTCGTCAGCGGGTAGGACTGGGTCAGCGCGTAGTGGCCGTTCTGGTCCGTGGTCGCGGTGTTCGCGAACTGGTCCATGAGGGTGTTGTCGCGCTCCCGCAGGGTCACGATCGTGTTCTTCAGGCCCTGCTCACCGGCGTCCCGTCGGCCGTTGCCGTTGTCGTCGACGAAGACGGTGCCCTTGATCTCGGTGAACCAGCCCGGCAGGAACTGCTTGCCGACGTCGAGCGTCTCGCCGCCCTGCACCGAGATCGTGACGTTCTGGATGATGTAGTTCTGGGCGTCGTCCCAGGTCGTCAGCGCGTAGGTGCCGTCCGGCACGCCGCTGACGGTGAAGGTGCCGTCGGCGTCGCCGCGACCGGTCCAGGCCTGCTTGTCGCCGTTGTTCAGGTCCGACAGCGCGACCCACGGCCGGTCGATCGGGCCCTTGTAGGCACCCGTGCCCACGCCCGGCTCGGCGGGGATCGTCTGACCGCCGCCCGGGCCTCCGATGTAGCTGAGGCCGGCCATGACCTGGCCCGTGACCGTGTTGGTGCCGCCGCCGATGCTCTTGGGCTTCACGAAGCCGAACGGCACGAACGGCACGGGCTCACCACCGACGACGAGCTCGGTGTCGAAGCCGGTGTCGTTCTCCATGACCCACACGTCGTGGTCGTGACCACCCTCGAGGTTGGTCGTCTGCGACCAGACCTGGCCGGCCGGCGGGTTGACGGTGACGCCGTAGCGGTTCGGGCCGAGGTTGGGGATGAGGATCTGGTTGCGGGCGTCCGTGACGCACTTCGCCGGCTTCGTGCCGTCGACGACGGGCCTGCCGTCCGGGTCCTTCGCGATCGGGCCGTCGCCGTCCGGGGTGTCGGCGGTGACCGTGCCCTTCGGGGTGTGGACGTAGTGGGTGCACAGCGGGTTGCCGAAGAAGTCGGTCGTCACCGGGCCCATGACGTCGCTGATGAAGGCCTGGAAGCCGGGCATCTTCGTGAAGACGTCGTTGTTGCCGGGGTCCGGGCCCTCGGCACCGGCCGCGTAGGTCCCGTCGACGAAGGCGGCGTCCTCGAAGACCTGGACGCGGATGTTGCCCAGCGGCGTGGGGGTCGTCGGCAGCGTGACGGTCGCCGGGGCGGACGACGTCATGGGCACCGAGAAGTGGGCACCGCCGATCTTGAACCCGTTCGCGACGACCGAGACGAGGTACCTGCCGGGCGCGAGGTCCTGGTCGGCCGCGGCGGCCCCCGAGCCGTCGGTGAAGGTCACCGTGCCGTCCGCGGCGACGTCGTCCTGGTCGCCGGACGCGACGGTGTGGGTGTCGCCGGCGGTCGGCCGCACCGAGGGCCACGGGCAGTTCGCCGTGCCGAGGGTCGACGTCACGGGTGCGACCGGGTCCGGCTGCCCGAAGACGGGGGCGTTCGCCTGGTACGACAGGGCCGGGGTGTAGCCCGCCTTCGTGTCACCGGCGGCGTTGCTCGCCGGCAGGCACTTGCCGAGGTTGGCGGCGCCCTCCGGCGTCGACCGGTCGGACGACGGGTCACCGACGTCCTGGACACCCTCGCGGGTGACGAGCCAGCGGTACTCGCCGACCGCCGGGCTGCCCGTCGCGCTGCTGACGACCTCGAGCCACATCCGGCTCGGTGTCGCCGCCTGCGCGGGTGACACGACGCCCGCGAGGATCGGCACGACCGTCGCCGCGACGGCGAGGGCCGGGACGACGAGCCACGACAGCGCCCGCCTGCGTGCGAGTGGAGACTGGCGGAACCGCAGCCCACGACGAGACATGACTACCCCTTACGTCACCTTGACCGGCCCGACGGACTTTCGTCCCTTGCGGAGATCCCGCACCCATGCGTGACGGGCGTGTCATCCGCGTGTCACCAGTTCGTGGTCCTCGCCGGGTCAAGCACGCCTGAAGTAACTTTCCGCGCACGATCGACTACGCGAATTCGGGGCCGACATGACAGTCCGTCATGGCAGCGTCCGGGCCGGTTCCCGACCGGCGCAGGCGCGGGTCGGTGAGCGCGCCGGGAGCGGTCGGTGCAACAATTTCGGCCGGGCGACCGGGTCCTGCGCAGGAAACCCTCCGGTCCCCCACCGTCCCCGACGCACCACCTCCGAGGAGAACCCGTGCCCGGCACCAACCTGACCCGCGACGAGGCCGCCGAGCGCGCGCGTCTGCTGGGCGTCGAGGCCTACGACGTCACCCTCGACCTCACGACGGGCGCGGACACGTACGCCTCGACGACGGTCGTCACGTTCACGTGCCGCGAGCCGGGGGCGTCGACGTTCGTCGACCTCATCGCCCCGACCGTGCGCGAGGTGGTGCTCAACGGCCGCGCGCTCGACGTCGCCGAGGTCGTCTCGACGGGGCGGATCGCCCTGTCCGACCTCGCGGCCCGCAACGAGCTGCGGGTCGTGGCGGACGCCGCCTACATGACGACCGGCGAAGGGCTGCACCGCTTCGTCGACCCGGTCGACAAGGAGGTGTACCTCTACACGCAGTTCGAGGTCTCCGACGCGCGCCGGGTCTTCACCTGCTTCGACCAGCCCGACCTCAAGGCGACGTACGCGTTCACCGTCACCGCGCCGTCCCACTGGCAGGTCGTCTCCAACTCCCCCACACCCGCGCCGCAGGACCTCGGCGACGGCCGGGCCACCTGGGCCTTCGCCGCGACGCCCCGGCTGTCGACCTACGTCACCGCGCTCGTCGCCGGCCCGTACCACGCCGAGCGCGGCGAGCTCACGAGCCGGGACGGGCGGACGATCCCGCTCGGGGTGCTCTGCCGGGCCTCGCTCGCCGAGCACCTCGACGCGGGCAACGTCATGGACGTCACCCGCGAGGGCTTCGCGTTCTTCGAGGAGCTCTTCGACCGGGCCTACCCGTTCGACAAGTACGACCAGCTCTTCGTGCCCGAGTTCAACGCCGGCGCCATGGAGAACGCCGGGGCCGTGACGATCACCGAGCAGTACGTCTTCCGCTCGAAGGTCCCCGAGGCGGCCGTCGAGCGGCGCGCGCTGACGATCCTCCACGAGCTGGCGCACATGTGGTTCGGCGACCTCGTGACGATGCGCTGGTGGGACGACCTGTGGCTCAACGAGTCGTTCGCCGAGTACGCGAGCACCCGCTGCCAGGCCGAGGCGACGCGCTGGACGACGGCGTGGACGACGTTCTCGAGCGCCGAGAAGTCCTGGGCCTACCGGCAGGACCAGCTCGCCTCGACGCACCCGATCGTCGCGGACATCCGCGACCTCGCGGACGTCGAGGTGAACTTCGACGGCATCACGTACGCGAAGGGCGCCTCGGTGCTCAAGCAGCTCGTGCACTGGGTCGGCACCGACGCGTTCGACGAGGGCCTGCGCCGGTACTTCCGGGCGCACGAGTGGGGCAACACGACGCTCGCCGACCTGCTCGCGGAGCTCGAGGCGACGAGCGGGCGCGACCTCGACGCCTGGGCGGCCGAGTGGCTGCAGACCGCCGGCGTCGCGACCCTGCGCCCGCACCTCGAGGTCGACGCGGACGGCGTCGTGACGACGGCGGTCATCGGCCAGGAGGCCCCCGCCGACCACCCGACGCTGCGCTCGCACCGGCTCGCGGTCGGCTGCTACGACGTCGTCGACGGCCGGCTGCGCCGCACGCAGCGGATCGAGCTGGACGTCGCGGGCGCCGCGACCGAGGTGCCGCAGCTCGTCGGCCACGCCCGCCCGGACCTGCTGCTCGTCAACGACGACGACCTCGCGTACTGCAAGATCCGGCTCGACGGGCGCTCGCTCGACACCGCGATCGGGCACCTGTCCGACTTCGAGGACTCGCTCCCCCGCACCCTGGTCTGGGGCGCCGCGTGGGACATGACGCGGGACGCCGAGACGGGCCCGCGCGACTTCGTCGACCTCGTCGTGCGCAACATCGCGTCGGTCGACGACGCGAGCGTCGCGCAGACCCTGCTGCGCCAGCTCGCGTCGACGCTCATGTTCTACGTCGCGCCCGAGAACCGTTCCGCCGCAACGGCTTCGGCGGCCGACGCGCTGCTGGCCCTGCTCGAGGGCGCGGCACCGGGCGGCGACGCGCAGCTGCTCTACGCCCGGGCCTTCGCGGCGCACGCGACGACGCCCGAGCAACTCGCCCGGCTGCGCGGGCTGCTCGACGGCGACGCCCCCGTCGCGGGGCTCTCGGTCGACACCGACATGCGCTGGACGCTGCTCACCGCGCTCGTCGCGGGCGGTGTCCTCGGCGAGGAGGACGTCGTCCGCGAGCTCGACCGCGACGACACCGCGAGCGGGCGGGTGCACGCGGCGGCGGCCAGGGCCGCCGTCCCGACCCCGGAGGCGAAGGCGCAGGCCTGGGAGCTCGTCGTCGGCACCGGCGAGCTGCCGAACGCCGTGCAGGCGGCGGTCATCGGCGGCTTCGGCCGGGTGAGCGACACGACGCTCCTCGAGCCGTACGTCGAGCGCTACTTCGCCGCTCTCGAGCCGGTCTGGGCCGAGCGGACGAGCGAGATGGCGACCCAGATCGTCGTCGGGCTCTACCCGACCGTGCTCGCGGGCCCGGCGCTCCTCGAGCGCACCGAGGCGTGGCTCGCGACGACGCAGGCCGAGCCGGCGCTGCGCCGGCTCGTCGTCGAGGCCCGGGACGGCGTGGCCCGGGCGGTCGCCGCGCACGAGCGGGACCGGGCCCGCTGACCCGTCCTCCGAGGGCGGGGCAGGCTGACGATCCGGGGCGGCCCCGATCGTCATCGGTACGGGGCCGCCGCACGGCGGCCCCGTGACCGTCGAGGAGGCACCATGCGCTACACCCTGCTGCTGCACTACCCCGAGCCCGGCGAGGGCGAGGTCCCGGCGGAGACGATCCGCGAGGTGCAGGAGGCGTTCGGCCGGTACGGGCGCGCACTCGAGGACGCCGGCGTCCTCGTCGCCGCCGAGGTGCTCGCCCCGGGCGCCGCGACGACGACGGTGACGCTGCGCTCGGGCGACCTCCAGGTGCAGGACGGGCCCTTCGCCGAGACGAAGGAGGCCCTCGCGGGCGTCTTCGTGCTGGACGTCCCGCACCTGGACGCCGCGCTCGGCTGGGCCGAGAAGTGCCCGGCCGCCCAGTTCGGCGTCATCGAGGTCCGCCCGGTCGCCACGTCGTTCGTCGACGGCGCCTGGACGGCGTGACCGACCCGGACGACGCGTCCCGGGCCGTCGCCGAGGCGGCGGCCCGGGACGGGTACGGCCGCCTGCTGGCCCTGCTCGCCGCGCAGTCGGGCGACCTCGTGAGCGCCGAGGACGCCCTGGCGGACGCCTTCGAGCGCGCGTTGCGGACGTGGCCGGACGACGGGACGCCGGGCAACCCGGCCGGCTGGCTGCTCACCGTCGCCCGCAACCGGTTGCGCGACCGGTGGCGCTCGGCGGAGGTCCGGCGGACCGAGCCGCTCGACCCGGTGGCGCACGCACCGGTGCACCTGGACGCGCTCGACGCCGTCGACCCGGACGCCGTGCCCGACAAGCGGCTCGAGCTCATGCTCGTCTGCGCGCACCCGGCGATCGCCGCCCCGGCGCGCACCCCGCTCATGCTCAGCACCGTGCTCGGCTTCACCGCCGAGCAGATCGCCCGGGCCTGGTCGGTCCCGACGGCGACGATGGCGACCCGGCTCGTCCGGGCCAAGCGGCGGGTCGCCCAGGCCGGGATCCCGTTCGTGTTCCCCGGCCGCGAGGACCTGCGGACCCGGACGGCGGCGGTCCTCGAGGCGGTCTACGGCGCCTACGCCGTCGAGTGGTCGACGACCGGCCCGGAGCCGCGCGGGGCGCCGTCCGAGGCCCTGCAGCTCGCCGAGGTGCTCGCCGACCTGCTGCCGGACGACCCGGAGGTCCGCGGCCTGGCCGCCCTCGTCGCGCTGTCGTCCGCGCGGGCGGCGGCCCGGCTCGACCCCGACGGGCGCTTCGTGCCGCTCGACGAGCAGGACCCGGCCCGCTGGGACCGCGACCTCGTGGAGCGCGGCCGGGCCCACCTGCGCGCCGCGCACGGGCACCGGGTGCTCGGCCGGTTCCAGCTGGAGGCGGCGGTCCAGGCCGTGCACTGCGCCCGGACGGGGCCGGGACCGGCGGACCCGCACACGCTGCGGGACCTGCACGAGGCGCTGCACGCGGTCGCGCCCTCGCTCGGCAGCGCGACGGCGCTCGCCGTCGTCACCGCCGGCGTCGAGGGCCCCGCCCGGGGCCTGGCGCTCCTCGACGCGCTGCTCGAGCCCCACGGCGCGGCCGCCCGGCGGTTCCAGCCCGCATGGGCGGCCCGCGCGCACCTGCTCGCCGGCCTGGGCCGGGACCGCGAGGCGGTGACCGCCTACGACGAGGCGATCGCGCTCACGCACGACGCGCCCCAGCGCGCCCATCTCGTGCGCCGGCGGGACGAGGGACGCCTCTCCTGACCATGTCGACGCGGGCCCGTCGTCCGGCCGCGGCCGGTCAACCGGTCTGCACCTGGATCTCCGCGAGCCCGATGTTGCGCGTCGTCGGGCTCACCGCGGTGACGGTCAGGCGCAGGCTCGTGATGGTCCTGGGCGCGAAGGTCACCACCTTCTGGACGCCCTCGTTCGGCAGGGCGGGGACCGTGACCGCGCTGCCCGAGCTGAACGTCAGCTGGCCGGCCGTCACCTGGTCGTTCGCGTTCGGCCGGTCGTAGAGCACCACCCGGTCGACCCGCACCGGCACCGGCCACGTGAGGTCGAGCGTCGTCCCGGCCCGGCCGCCGACCGTCGCCCACTCGCGGGTCGTCGCCGCCGGGTTGCCCAGCGGGTAGCCGTCGACGGCCTTGACGGCGGTCTGCCCGGTCGAGGTGTTCTGCGACGACGCGGTGACGACCGCTCGCGGCGCGACGTTCGTCGTGAACGCCTGGAGCTCGGCGAGCCCGACGTTGCGGGTCGTCGGGCTGACGGCGTCCACCCGCAGCCGGACCCGGGTCACCCGCCGGGGGCTGAACGTCACGACGGTGGCGCTGCCTTCGTTGCGCAGCGCGCCGACCGCGACGGTGCTGCCGTCGCCGAACAGCAACGTCCCCCGGGTGACCTGGTCCGAGGAGTTCGGGCGGTCGTAGAGGACGACGCTCTCGAGGGTGTGCGGGCCGGGCCAGGTGACCTCGAGCCAGCTGCCGGCCCGGCCGCCGACCGTGGCCCACTCGTTGAGGGTGGCGACCGGGTTGCCGCCGATGACGCCGTCCACGGCCTTGGCCGCGGTCTGGCCCGTCGTCGTGTTCTGCGAGGAGGCTTTCGCCGTCCCGACCCGGGCCGCGTTCTGCAGGCCGCCCAGCTCGCTGCCGACGGTGTACTGCCGGGAGAAGCGCGGGCCGCTGCTGCTCGCCAGGCAGGCCGCGGCGTCCTGGCAGACGAAACGGTCGTGCGGCGCGTAGGCGAGGAAGGTCGCGAGCTTGGCGTCGGCCTGGGCGGCGGTGAGGTTCGCCGCCAGGGCCGCGACGCCGTACCCCCGGTAGCCGGTGAACCGGTGCCGCTCGGTGACGAGGTCGTGAGCGGCGCGGGCGAAGAACGCCGAGCCGTGGTGGTCGCTGTGGTCGCCGTCGCCGAACTTGCCGACGTGGTCGTGCGCCCGCACGAGCACCGGCCGGAACGTCGTCATGAGGGACGCGAGCGCCGCGACGACACCGGCCCGGCTGTAGCGGGCGCTCCCGTCGATCGCGTCGATCGAGGTGATGCTGTTCTGCCAGAGCCGCTGCAGGCTCTGGCTGCCGGTCGCACCGAATCCCGCACCGCTGCCGCCGTCGGGCAGCCTCAGGAAGACCAGACCGACCGTCG
Organism: Kineosporia sp. R_H_3; assembly: GCF_002198675.1. Classification (GTDB taxonomy): domain Bacteria; phylum Actinomycetota; class Actinomycetes; order Actinomycetales; family Kineosporiaceae; genus R-H-3. The sequence continues at coordinate 27,247 of NZ_MWLL01000162.1, forward strand.
GCCGGCCGACGAGCACGTCGTGGACGACGGTCTGCCCGTCGGCGAGCCGGAGCCCCTCGCGCGTCCAGTCGTCCTCGACGCCGGCCATGTGGGCCGCCGCGGCCCGGGCGCCGGCCTCCCGGCCCTCCCAGTACACCGGGTTCAGACCGTTGTCGCCCGCCGTGACGAACACCGTGAGCGTGCAGCGACCGGCCGCGACACCCGTCTGGATGTCCGGGTTCATGAAGAGGATGTCGTCGTCCTCGTGGGCGGCGATGTTCATGACGAGGTCGTCGCGGCACGTCAGGGCCGCCTGCGCGGGCCCGGTCGTGACCGGCCCCGGTACGAGCACCGCCGTCGCCGCTGCTCCCAGCAGCGCCACGCGGCGCCGGAAGGCTCGTGAAGCCGACATCTCCACCCCCGTGGACGACGGTGCGCCTTGCTACCACGCGGCGCGCACGTCGGCAACGGCCCCGAGCGGCGTGCGCCACCGTGTGGAGCGTCCATCACGCCCGCCGGGAACGGTGGGGACGAAGGCCGCCGGGCGCCGGGCGGCTGCTCAGCCCCGCTCGTGCACCGACCGGGCGAGGGACGCCGCCCGCACGCTCGTCATGACGTCCTCGAGGAGCACCGGCTGCCCGACGCCGTCCGCGAGCGGCAGGCGCCAGTTCGGGTACTCGCGGCTCGTTCCCGGCTGGTTCATCGCCCGGCGGTCGCCGACGGCGTCCGCGAGCGCGACGCCGAGCAGCCGGGCCGGCGTCCACGTGATGAAGCGGTGCAGCGCCTCGACCCGCTCGCGCTCGGTCGACCGCTCCCCGAGCAGCCCGAGCTCCGTGAGCTGGCGCAGGACGGCGAGCCGGTCCGCCTCGTCGACCGCGATCTCCTCCTCGATCGACCGGGTGAGCAGCCCGAGCCGCTGGCGCAGCTCGATGTGCTCGCCCGCGAGGTAGCCGGCGGTCGGCGGCAGGTCGTGCGTCGTGACGGTCGCCAGGCACAGCTCGCGCCAGGCCTGCGGTGCGAGCGGGCGGCCGGAGTGGTCCTTCTCGAACCACAGGATCGAGGTGCCGAGGATGCCCCGCTCGCGCAGGTAGTCGCGGGCCCACGGCTCGACGGTGCCGAGGTCCTCGCCGACGACGACGGCACCGGCCCGGTGCGCCTCGAGCGCGAGGATGCCGACGAGCGCCTCGTGGTCGTAACGCACGTAGGTGCCCTCGTCGGGGCCGGCGCCGCGGGGCACCCACCACAGCCGGAAGAGGCCGATGATGTGGTCGACCCGCAGGCCCCCGGCGTGCCGCAGGATCGTCCGGAGCATGTCGCGGTACGGCGCGTACCCGAGGTCGGCGAGCCGGTCCGGCCGCCACGGCGGCTGGCTCCAGTCCTGGCCCTGCTGGTTGAAGGCGTCCGGCGGGGCGCCGACCGTCACGTCGGTCGCGAGGACGTCGCTCAGCGCCCAGGTGTCCGCACCGTCCGGGTGCACGCCGACCGCGAGGTCGTGCATGATCCCCAGCGGCATCCCGGCGTCCTTCGCGGTGCGCTGCGCCGCGGCGAGCTGCTCGTCGAGGCACCACTGCAGCCACATGTAGAACTCGACCCGGTCGGCGAGCTCCTCACGGATCTGCGCGACCGACTGCGAGCGCGGGTCGCGCGCGTGCGACGGCCAGCCGGCCGCGGGCAGCCCGTACCGCTCGGCGAGGGCGCACCACGTCGCGTAGTCGACGAGGCCCTGGCCCTCACGGACGCAGAACGCCTCGAACTGGCGCTGCCGGGCCGCCGAGCGCGGCTGGGCGAAGACCGTCTCGAGCGCGTTCTTCTTCGCCTCCCAGACCCGGTCCCGGTCGAGCTCGCCCGGGGCGTCGTTGAGCGCCCACAGCTCCTCGGCCTGCCACTCGACGATCGCGCGGTCCGTCGAGGGCATGTACGCGACCTCGCGGACGTCCTCGACGCGCAGGTAGATCGGGTTGACGAAGCGCCGGGTCGTCGGCAGGTACGGCGACGGCTCCATGGGCGCGATCGGCTCGGCCGCGTGCATCGGGTTCACCAGCACGAACCCGGCGCCGTGCTCGCGGGCGCTCCAGTCGGCGATCTCCGCGAGGTCGGCGAGGTCGCCCGTCCCCCAGGACTGCTTGGAGCGCACCGAGTACAGCTGCGTCATGAAGCCCCAGGCGCGCCGCTGCGCGACCTGCTCGGGCAGCTCGAGCCGGGCCGGGGTGACGACGAGCGGGCAGGCGGACAGGCCGCCGGAGTGCCGGGCGTACAGCGTGTGCCAGCCGAGCGGCAGGTCCGGCGGCACGAGGAAGCTCGCCTGGCCGACGAGCCGGCCGGTGACGACGCGCGGCTCGACCCAGCGGTCCTCCTGGCCGAGCGGGCGGCTCTCGCCGTCCTCGGTCTCGACCCAGACCTCGACGGGCTGGCCGTGGTCGACGTGGACCGGCACCCGCGGCGTCTGGCCGGCCCGGGTGACGACGACGTTCGGCAGGGTGCGGCGCCACGAGCGGTCCCGGGCCTCGCCGAGGGCGAAGGTGATCTCGTCCTCGGTGCGCGCGACGACACCGAGGGCGTCGAGGACGGCGAGGATGGTCCGGCGCGGGACGACGGTGTGCCGCCCCTGCCAGTCCCAGAACTCGGTGGCGACGCCGTAGACGTGCGCGAGCTCGACGAGGTGCTGCGAGAGCTCCTCGGGCGCGGCCTCGACGACAGCCTCGGGCTCCGCGACGGGCTCGGCCTCGTCCTCGGTGCCGGCCGCGGCGTCGACCTCCGCGGCCGCCTCGTCCTCGGTGCCGACCGCGGCGTCGTCGTCCTCCGCGGCGGCCTCGTCCGCCGCGACCGCCTCGTCGGCCACGGGCACCTCGTCGGCCACGGGCGCCTCGTCAACCACGGGCGCCTCGTCGTCCCCCGTCTCGGTCCCCGCCTCGGGGTGCGCGCCGTTCACCGCGGGACCACCGTGCTCGGGGCCGTGCTCCGGGTCGTGCTCCGGGTCGTGCTCCGGCAGCGGGCCCGGCTCGACGTTCGGCCGGAACAGGTCGACCGCCGCAGGGCCGGCGGGCGGCACCTGCGGATCGGGACTCGTGCGGGGCTTGTCGGTCACGTCTCGGCTTTCGGTCGGCTGTGCTGGCGGTGCTCGGCGCGGGCGAACCCGGCGCGCGCCGTCCGGAATCCCCCTCCGGCGCCGTCAGGCCCGCCGTGAATCCTGCCAGACCGCGCGACCCGGTCCGTGTGCGGACCAGGATCCGGCACGGCGACCGGGCCCGGCGCCGGTCCTCAGGCCAGCAGGTGCGCCCGGGCGGCGGCGAGGGCCACCTTCGCCCAGCGGTCGCAGTCCTCGGGCGCCGGGTCCCGGTCCAGCACGAGAAGGTCCAGGTACACCGGCGCCACGAGGGTCGCGAGGAAGACGTCGGGCCGGGTGCCGGCGGGCACCTGCCCGGCCTCGACCGCCGACGCCAGTCGCCGGGCCAGGACCTGCGCCCGGGCTGCGAGGAAACGCCGGCGGGCCTGCACCACGGCGGGCAGCCGGCCGGCGTCCGACCGGAGCATCGCCACGAGCGGCCGACCGGTCGGGCCGGTCAGCCAGGCGACCAGGGCGCGCAGGCCCACGGCGAGGTCGCCGTCGACGTCCCCGGTGTCGGGGATCGCGAAGTCACCGGCCGCCTGCTCGAGGACGGCATCGGTGAGGAGCGACTCCCGGTCCGGCCAGCGCCGGTACACGGTCGTCTTGTGGACCCCCGCGCGGACGGCGACGTGCTCCACCGACAGGTCCGCGTAGCCCCGCTCGGCGAGCTCCGCGAGCGCCGCGGCGAGCACCGCCTGCCGGACCACCTCGCCACGGCGGGCCGTCACGACGGCACCGCCCCAGATCGCAACAAGCTGTTGCGATGACTGCTCGACACTGGCATGCTCGGAGCATAACGCAACGCGGAGTTGCGATAGGGAGGGGCGGTCATGACGCCCGGACGACAGCGGTCGTGGACCGTCGCGCTCGCGGTGGAGCTCGTCGCCGTCGCCGCCCTGGCCGGCTTCGGGCCGGCGTTCCCGACGGCGGCCGACCCCTCCATCGCGTGGGGCTTCCTCGCGACGCACGCCTACGCGGCGGCCCACGCGGCCCTCGGAGCGCTCGTCCTCGTGCACGCGACGGCCCTTGCGGTCACCGCACGCGCGCGACCACTCCCCCTGGTCGCCCTCGCGGGGACGCTCACCTCGGTCGCCGCAGGGGCGGCCTACGTGTCCGCGCGGCAGCCCGCAGCGGCGCTGACCGCCATGACCGCGGGCTGGCTCACGGCACTGGTCGCCGCGACGGCCGCGATCGTCCGGGGGCGACGTCCCCGGACGCCCTAGGCTCCGTGCATGGCCGACGCCCCCACCCAGCACGCCCCCGCGCAGTACCCCGCCGCCGAACGGCTGGACCTCGTCGAGGACCTCCACGGCCACCAGGTCGCCGACCCGTACCGCTGGCTCGAGGACACCGCCGACCCGCGGACCGTCGACTGGTCGTCGGCGCAGGACGACCTGTTCGCCGGCGCCGCCGCGACATGGCCGGGCCGGGACGCCGTCGCCCGCCGCCTGCGCGAGCTGCTCGGCGCGGGCGTCGTCGGGGTGCCGATCTGGCGCGGCGAGCGCTGCTTCTTCGTGCGGCGCGAGGGCAGCCAGGAGCACGGCGTCCTCGTGACCTCGGTGCCCGCCGACCCGTCGGCCGGGCCGGACGCCCCGCGCGCCGAGCGCGTCCTCGTCGACCCGATGTCGCTGGACCCGACGGGCCTGACGACGCTCGATGCCTGGCAGCCGGACCTCGAAGGGCGGTTGCTCGCCTACCAGGTCTCCGAGGGCGGCACCGAGGAGAGCACGCTGCGGGTCATGGACGTCGCGACCGGCGACGTCGTCGACGGGCCGATCGACCGGGCCCGGTACTCCCCCGTCGCATGGCTGCCCGGCGGCAGCGCCTACTACTACGTGCGCCGGCTCGACCCGGCGACCCTGCCCGCGGACGAGCACCAGTACCACCGCCGGGTCTGGCTGCACCGGGTCGGCACCGACCCCGCGACCGACGTCGAGATCTTCGGCGAGGGCCAGGACCTGCGCAGCTACTACGGCGTCTCGGTCTCGCGCAGCGGTCGCTGGCTCACGGTGTCCGCGGCGACCGGGACGGCGCCCCGCAACGACGTCTGGATCGCACCGCTCACCGCGGACGCGACCGACCCGGACCGGCCCGCGGGCGGTCCGGCGCCCGAGGTGGACCGGGAGCGCACCGAGCGACCGTCGCTCTCCCCGGTCGCCGTCGGCCTCGACGCCCGGGTCGGGCTGTGGGTCGGCCGGGACGGCCGGCTCTACGTCGCGACCGACCTCGACGCGCCGCGCGGCCGGCTCGCGGTGACGTCCCCGCTCACCCCGACCCCGGACACCTGGGTCGACCTCCTTCCCCAGGACGACGAGGCGGTCCTGGAGGACTTCGGCGTCCTCGACGGCCCGGAGCTCGACGCCCCGATGCTCGTCGCCGCGTGGACCCGGCACGCCGTGAGCGAGGTGACCGTCCACGACCTCGTGACCGGTGCCCGGCTCGAGGGCGACCGCGGCCGCGTCCCGCTGCCCGGCCTCGGCTCCGTCGGCGGCATCGTCACCCGCCCCGAGGGGGGCCACGAGGCGTGGTTCTCCTACACCGACCACACGACGGTGCCGCACGTGCACCGGCTCGACGGCCGGGACGGCTCGGTCGCGGTCTGGTCCCGTCCGCCGGGCACGGTCGAGGTGCCGGACGTCGTCACCCGCCAGGTCGCGTACACGTCCGCCGACGGCACGACGGTGCGGATGTTCGTCATGACCCGCGCCGACGCCGTCGGGCCGGACGGCGCCCCGACCGGCCCGCGGCCGACGATCCTCTACGGCTACGGCGGCTTCGGGGTCCCGCTGACCCCGGGCTACTCGGCCTCGATCCTCGCGTGGGTGGAGGCGGGCGGCGTCTACGCGGTCGCGAACCTGCGAGGCGGGGCCGAGGAGGGCGAGCAGTGGCACCGCGACGGCATGCTCGGCGCCAAGCAGAACGTCTTCGACGACTTCCACGCGGCGGGCGAGCGGCTGCTCGCCGACGGCTGGACGACGCGTGAGCGGCTCGCGGTGAGCGGTGGCTCGAACGGCGGCCTGCTCGTCGGCGCGGCGTGCGTCCAGCGGCCCGACCTGTTCCGGGCCGTCGTCTGCTCCGCGCCGCTGCTCGACATGGTCCGGTACGAGCTCTTCGGGCTCGGCGCGACGTGGAACGTCGAGTACGGGACCGCGGCCGACGCCGAGCAGCTCGGCTGGCTGCTCGGCTACTCGCCCTACCACCACGTGCGCCCGGGCACGGCCTACCCCGCGGTGCTCTTCACGGTCTTCGACGGCGACACCCGCGTCGACCCGCTGCACGCCCGCAAGATGTGCGCCGCGCTCCAGCACGCGACGACGTCCGGGCTGCCGGTGCTCCTGCGCCGGGAGAAGGACGTCGGCCACGGCGCCCGCGCCGTCTCGCGCAGCGTCGACCTGTCCGCCGACACCATGGCCTTCACCGCGGCGATGACCGGCCTGCCGCTCGGCTGACGCGGAGCCCCCGGCAGGATGTGAAGCATTCGCTTGTCATTCTGTTCGGGGGCGAACGTCGCCGCTCCGCTCACGTACGGTCACCCAAAGAGACGAAAACCCCCCTGAAATCGCTTACATGACGACTCGGATGACGTCAGTGTCATGCGATCAGCGGATACCCAACGCGTTACGTGACGAAGACGCTTTCCCTGGGGCCGCGACATGTTTCAGGGGCAGGTCGTGAGCCCCACCGAAGGGGCGCACCAATGACCAAGATTCTCGTCATCGACGACGAACCGGGGATCCTCCGGTTCATCCGCAGGGCACTGGAGTCCGAGGGCTACTCCGTGCTCACCGCGGCGGACGGCGCAGAGGGGCTGCGACTGGCCGCCGAGCACAGCCCGGCACTCGTCATCCTCGACCTCGTCATGCCCGGGCTCTCCGGCACGGCGGTCCTCGCGGCGCTGCTCGCGGACCGCCGGGACACCAAGGTGCTCGTGCTCTCCGCGGTCGGCGACGTCCAGGCGCGGGTCCGCTGCCTCGACGCCGGCGCGGTCGACTTCCTCCCCAAGCCGTTCGCCGTCGCCGAGCTGCTGGCCCGGGTCCGGTCCCGGCTGCGCGAGATCGCCGCGGCCCACGCCCGGCCCGACGACGAGCTGCAGTTCGCCGGCATCCGGCTCGACCTGCGCACGCGCCGGCTCGTCACCGGCGACCGTCACGTGGAGCTCTCGCAGCGCGAGTTCGCGCTCATGCAGCACCTCATGCGCAACGCCGGCGCGGTCTGCACCCGCGCGGAGCTGCTCTCCGAGGTCTGGGGCTACGCCTTCGACCCGGGCAGCAACGTCGTCGACGTCACCGTGGCCCGGCTGCGCTCCAAGCTGCAGGACCTGCGCATCGAGACGGTCCGCAACGTCGGCTACGCGCTCCAGCAGGCCTGAGTGCCGCCGGGGGCGACCGGCGACGCCGCACCCGCGGACGACCCGCGGCGGCGGCTCGACGCCGTCGACGTCGTGTGGGTCGTCTTCGTCCTCGTCATGCTCGCGCAGATGTGGAACGACCTGCACAACCTCACCTGGCCGTACCACCTCATCTGGGTCTCGCTCGGGCTGCTCTACGGCTTCCGGATGTGGCCGCCGCGGGTGTTCGCCCCGCTCATCGGACTGCTCGCCGTCCTCACGGCGGCGAACTTCCTCGTCGCCTACGTCCGCGGGTACACCACCCTCGACGAGCTCACCGAGATCCCGCTCATGCCGCTGCTCGTCGGCATCGGGGCGATGCACGCCTGGCGGCGCAGCCAGATGCAGCACCGGGTCGAGCAGCTCGCCGCGCTGGAGTCCTCCCGGCTCGACCGGCAGCGCGAGTTCCTCCGGGACAGCTCGCACGCCATCCGCACGCCCGTCACCATCGCCCGCGGCCACGTCGACCTGCTGCGGATGACGACGACCGACGCCGAGGCCCAGGAGGACCTCGACGTCGTCCTCCACCAGCTCGACCGGCTGAGCCACCTCGCGGGGCGGCTGCTGTCGATCGAGCAGCTCCAGACGACGCGGATGCTCGACCGGGTGCCCATCGAGGTGGGCGGCTTCCTCGAGGCGGTCGGCCGGCGCTGGTCGGTCTCGGCCGCCCGGACCTGGGTCGTCGACGCCCCGCCGGTCGGCGTGGTCCGGGCCGACGAGCACCGGCTCGAAGAGGCCGTCGACGCGCTCGTGGAGAACGCCCTGCGGTTCACGACCGTGGACGGCACGGTCCGGCTGAGCTGCCGCCGGGACGGCGACACCGTCGTCGTCGAGGTGGCCGACGACGGCCCCGGCATCCCCGAGGCCGACCGGGAAGCCGTCTTCGACCGGTTCTTCCACCGGCACCCGCAGGGCGAGGAGCCGGGCACCGGGCTGGGCCTCGCGCTCGTCGCCGCCGTCGCCGCGGCGCACGGCGGGACGGCGACCGCCGGGGCCGCTCCGGAGGGTGGCGCGCTGCTGTCTCTGCGCATCCCGCTGGCCGTCGCGACGCCCGCCGGCACCGCACCGTCCGCACCGCAGCAGACCGTGGCGGAGCCGCCCGTCGCAGGCGCCGGCGTCACGCAGGGCGCGGGGGTACGCGGCGCACCGTGACGGCGCGCCGATCCCTTGCCACGGCCCGGTCGCCGGGTCTCGCGCAACGCCCGTCCGTGGTGCACTCTGAAGAGGTCACGACCGCGCCGAGAGGCGGAACGGCCCCGCTCCGCGGACGAGCCGCACGGCCGTGACGATCCGGCTGAGCCGGCGCTGCGCCCCCAGCGCCGGCGGAACCCCGCCGGACCGTGACGGCCTCGACGCCGTCAGGCGTCCCGGGCGGACTCGCCCCCTCCGCCCGGGACGCCGCCGAGGTCCGCGGCGCGCCGGTTCTCGGTAGCCTCGACGGGTCCGGTCCCGCTCCCGAGAGGTCCTCCCGCGTGCTTGCGGCCGCTACGCCGTCCCCCTCCCCGTCGCCGAGCCCGAGCTTCACCAGCCCCCTCACCGAGGCGGCCCAGCAGTGCGACCAGGGCTCGCTCATCTGCTCCTCGTTCCAGGACTGGTTCGGCAGCGTGAAGGCCGGCCTGTGGGCGCAGACGCTGCTCGGCACCCCGCTACGGATCCTCACGATCGTCGTCCTCGGGCTCGTCCTGCGGTACGTCCTGCACCGGCTCATCGGGCGGATCGCCGAGCGGATCGTCACGGGCAGCGCCGGGCTCGGGCGGCTCGACGGGAGGCTGTCGACGGCGTCCGCGATCCTCTCCGGCGGGCCGACGGCGTCCGCCCGCCGCGAGCAGCGTGCCCGCACCACCGCGTCGGTCCTCAAGAGCCTGACGACGGGCGTCGTCATGACCGTCGTCCTGCTCATGGTGCTCCAGACCCTGGGCATCCCGATCGGCCCGATCCTCGCGAGCGCCGGCATCCTCGGGGTGGCCGTGGGCTTCGGCTCGCAGGCGCTCGTCAAGGACTTCCTCTCCGGGATCTTCATGATCGTCGAGGACCAGTACGGCGTCGGCGACGTCGTCGACCTCGGGGAGGCGTCGGGCGTCGTCGAGGCCGTGGGGCTGCGGGTGACGCGGCTGCGGGACGTCGACGGTGCCGTCTGGTACGTCCGCAACGGCGAGGTGCTGAGGGTCGGCAACCGGTCGCAGGGCTGGGCCCGGGCCGTCCTCGACGTCGGCATCGCCTACGGCGAGGACGTCGACCGCGCGTCCGAGGTGCTCCTCGACGTGGCCCACGGGCTCCAGCGGGACCCGGAGTTCGCCGCGCTCGTGCTGGAGGACCCGGAGGTCACCGGCGTCGAGTCGGTGTCGGCCGAGGGGGTCGTCGTCCGGCTGCTCGTCAAGACCGCCCCCATGGAGCAGTGGGGCGTCGCCCGCGAGCTCCGGCGGCGGATCAAGCTGCGCTTCGACACCGAGGGCATCCGGGCGGCCTACGGGCCGGGCGCGGTCGTCGTCCACGAGGCGGCCGAGCCCAAGGAGTGAGCGCAGGCCAGCACGGGAACGATCACTCCGGGATGCGCCCCGACCACACCCCGTCGACACTCGACGCATGGCCCTGACGGACGACGACCACCCCGCCGACACCGACGACGAGGCACAGGTCTCGACCGAAGGGCTCTCCCCCGGGCGCGGCCGGATCGCCCTCGTCACCGGGGCGACCGGGTACATCGGCGGCCGGCTGGTCCCCGAGCTGCTCGCCGCCGGCTGGCGGGTCCGGGCGCTCGCGCGCCGCCCGGAGGCACTGGCGGACCGGCCCTGGTCGGACGACATCGAGGTGGTGCGCGGCGACGCGGGCGACCTCGAAGGGCTCCGCCGGGCGATGGACGGCGTCCACGTCGCCTACTACCTCGTGCACGCGCTCGGCACCGGCAGCCGCTTCGAGTCCACCGACCGGCGGACGGCGATCGTCTTCGGCCAGGCGGCCCGCGAGGCCGGGATCCGCCGGATCGTCTACCTCGGCGGCCTCTACCCCGAGGGCGAGGTGCTCTCCCGGCACCTCGACTCGCGCAAGGAGGTCGGCGAGATCCTCCTCGCGAGCGGCGTCCCGACGACGGTCCTGCGGGCCGCGGTGATCCTCGGCTCGGGGTCGGCGTCCTTCGAGATGCTCCGCTACCTCACCGAGCGGCTGCCCGTCATGATCACGCCGCGCTGGGTCTTCAACCGGATCCAGCCGATCGCCATCCGGGACGTGCTGCGCTACCTCGTCGGCAGCGCGACGATGCCCGACGACGTGCACCGCGCGTTCGACATCGGCGGCCCGGACGTCCTCACCTACAAGGACATGATGGTCCGCTACGCGGCCGTCGCGGGGCTGCCGAAGCGGATCATCGTGCCGGTCAACGTGCTGACGCCCAACCTGTCGAGCCACTGGGTCGGCGTCGTGACCCCGGTGCCGAACAGCATCGCGCGACCGCTCGTCGAGTCGCTCGTCCACGAGGTCGTCTGCAAGGAGCACGACATCGAGCAGCACGTCCCCGACCCGGCCGAGGGGCTCGTCGGGTTCGACCGCGCGGTCGGGCTCGCCCTGACCCGGATCGGCGAGGCGGACGTCGCGACCCGGTGGGCCTCGGCGTCCACCGTCGGCGCCCCGAGCGACCCGATGCCGAGCGACCCGGACTGGGCCGGCGGCAGCCTCTTCGTCGACGAGCGCAAGAGCGTCGTCGCAGCCTCGAAGGCCTCGCTGTGGGCGGTCGTCGAGGGCATCGGCGGTGAGAACGGCTGGTACTCCTGGGCTCTCGCGTGGCAGGTCCGCGGCGTCCTCGACCGGGTGTGGGGCGGCCCGGGCCTGCGTCGCGGCCGGCGCAGCCCGTTCGACCTGCGGGTCGGCGACGCCGTCGACTGGTGGCGCGTCGAGGACGTCCAGGACACCCGGCTGCTGCGGCTGCGCGCCGAGATGCGGCTGCCCGGCCTGGCCTGGCTCGACCTCGCCGTCGAGGAGGACGACGAGGGCCGCACGGTCTTCAAGCAGACCGCGTACTTCCACCCGCGGGGGCTGCTCGGCCAGCTCTACTGGTGGTCGGTGACCCCGTTCCACGGCGTCGTCTTCGGCGGGATGCAGCGCAACATCGCGCGGGCCGCCGAGGAGTTCGAGCGGACCGGCTCGCCGCCGCGGTGGCAGCCGTCCAACCCGGTGCGCAAGGTCGCCGACGCGATCTCGGGGCCGGACGGGCGCTGACCGGGCGGCCCGCCGTCCCCCGGGGTCCCGGGGCCCGGGCGGCGGCTGAGAGACTGGGCCCGTGGAGCAGCAGAGCACGGGCACGCCCGAACCCGCCGGCGAGCAGGTCGTCCCCGGCACGGGCCGCGAGGGGCGCGCCGAGACGTTCTACGAGGCCGTCGGCGGCCACGACACCTTCGTGCGCCTCGTCGCGAAGTTCTACGAGGGCGTCGCCGCCGACCCGGTGCTGCGGGCGATGTACCCCGAGGAGGACCTCGGCCCGGCCGAGGACCGGCTGCGCGGGTTCCTCGAGCAGTACTGGGGCGGGCCGGGCACGTACAGCGAGGAGCGCGGGCACCCGCGGCTGCGGATGCGGCACGCGCCGTACGTGGTCGACACCGACGCCCGCGACCGCTGGCTCCTCCACATGCGCGCCGCCGTCACCGACCTGCGGCTCGCGCCGATGTACGAATCGGTCCTCTGGGACTACCTCGAGCGCGCCGCCTGGAGCATGGTCAACGCCCCCGGCTGACCGCCGTCCGCCCCGGTCCCGGCCGTCCCCGCCGTCCCCGCCGTCCGGCCTCAGGCCTCCGCGAGGACGACGACCTTGTCGTCCGCGGTGAACGTGAGCCGGGTGCCCTTGGCGGGGTTGACGATCGCCGCGAGCCCGTCCTCCTGGCCGTTGCGGCCGACGCTGCGGTAGCCGATGGCGATCTCGCCGCGGCGCAGGGCCGCCTCGCACACGGTGCCGAAGGTGACCTCCCCCGGCGTCACGTAGTCCGTCACGGGGCGGACGTAGAGCTCGTGGCCCTGCTTGCTCATGAGCTCGTCGAGGACCGCCGCGAGGTGCGGGTTCTCGGCGATCTGGGACATGACGAGCGACACGAGCCGGTTGCTCACGATGAAGTCGTCACGCTCGCCGGTGCTCGCGAGGTCGCGGTTGCGGGCGTCGAGGATCTCGCTGATGACCGGAACCGGGGCGTCCCGGGTGATGTCGCGCAGGTGGAGCAGCGCGACGATCGTCCGGGCGTCGGCCATGTCCTGCGAGCGGCCGTCGGTCTCGGACAGCACGATGACGTGGTCGAAACCGCCGACGTCGAGGCCGTCGAGGACGCTGCGGTCGGTGACGTCCCCGGGGCGCAGGTCGAGCGTCGCGTGCACGAGCTGGGGCGCGAGGCCGGCGAGGGCGACGTCCGGGCGACCCTCGCCGACGACGACGATGGCGCTGCCGGGCGCCATGAACCCGTCGAGCTCGCGGAGGATGAGGTCCAGGCGGGGGCTGGCGCCGAGCACGAGGGTGCGCTCGGCCTCGGGCGCACGCGGCGGCCCGACGACGGCGATCGCGGTCTCGTCGACGTGCGGCGTGCCGTCGAGGACGACCGTGTCGTCGTCCTCGCTGATGGCGACGACCTGGTCGCCGGCGGCGAAGGGACGGTCCAGGTCCGGCGGGAGCAGCAGGGTGCCGTCCGCGGTGACGACGCCGAGCAGCGTCGACGAGCCGTAGCGGTGGACGGCGTCCCGGAACGGCACCCCGGCCAGGCGCGGCTCGGGCGTCACGTAGATCTCCGAGCCGGCGAAGTCGAGGAGCTCGCCGTAGACGTCGGACAGCCCCGACTGCCGACCGGTCTGGACGAGCAGCCGGCTCACGAGCGGACCGGTGAGGACGAGCGCGGCGGCGTCCCCGACGACCATCCGCGCGACCGGCGCGGTCCGCTCGTCGACGATCTCGGTGACGAGGTGCAGGGCGTGGTCGGCCGTCACCTTGCGCAGCGCGAGGAGCGTCTTGAGGACGACGGCGTCGGCCTCGCTCGGCGTCGTCGCCGTGCCGTCGGGGTGCCGCTCCGGGGCGAGGACGACGACGGCCTTGCAGCGGTCGAGCGCGACGAGCGCGAGGTCGTCGACGGACTGCGCCTCGCCGCGGCGGGTGACGACGCGCAGCGAGGTGCCCTCCGCGGTCGCGGCGAGGAAGGCCGCGATCTCGGAGTCCATCTCGACCTTGTCCCGGTCGGCGAGGACGACGACGCACGCGCCCCGCACGTTGCGGTTCGCCTCGGCGAGCTCGGAGAGCAGCGGGAAGATCTTCGTGCTCCAGCCGAGGATCACGGTGTGACCGTGCTCGACGACCCGGCTGCGGCCGCGGCGCAGGTCCTCGAGGCGTTCGCCGAAGCCCTGGTTGAGGACGCCGATGAGGGCCGACACGACGAAGATGCCGCCGATGGTCACGGCGAGCATGAGGAGCAGGTAGACCCACTCCGTGACGCCGTCGCCGCCGATCATGCCGGGGTCGAGCGCGTGCATGAGCGTCAGCCACATGACCTGGAGGGCGTTGTCGTCCGCGCCCGCGTCGTCCTGGGGGCGGGCGAGCACGAACGTGGCGGCGGCTCCGACGACGACGAGCGCGGCCGTGACGACGGCCAGCAGCAGCACCTGGGCGGCGACGCCCCGGGCCATGACGTTGTCGAACTTGTACCTCAGGCGGTCCTTCCACGACATGATCCGCAATTCTAACTATCCGTAGTCACTACACAACCAGCCGTTATGACTACTGTGCGTGCCGCCGGAGCGGATTCACCGGATCGGCCCAGTGGTCGCGGGCGTGCCCGTCCGGGTCAGAGCAGCGCCGGACGCCGCGCGAGCACGTGACCGCGGGACGTCGTGAGCCGCCACCACGGGCCGCTCGAGTACAGCGCGGCCGGCTCGCCCTCGGTGACGAACCCGAGGGCGTCGGCGGCGTAGGCGACACCGGCCGGCACGTCCGGGCCACCGCCGGCGCCGAAGAGCGGCCGGCCCCAGACCCCGGCCCGCAGCCGGGCGACGGCGGCGGCGCCGGCGACGTCCGGCATCCCGAGCGCGACCTCGGCGATCCCGCCGGCGGCCACCTGCCGCAGGGTCGCGGACTCGACGAGGCCGACCGCCGTCCAGCCCGTGCGCGGCGGGGTGACGCCGGCCCAGGGGGCGGCGACGGGCGCCGGCGGGACGGCGAGCGGGACCGGGCCCTCGGGCGCGGCGCCGTCGGCCGGGCGCGCGAAGCGGTCGGTGAGCGCCGCGAGCGGCACGGTGACGTCGAGGTCGGTCGGGGCCGCGAGCGCGAGCGTCCGCAGGCCGAGGACCGTCGGGCCGCCGCCGCCGTGGATCGGCGAGACGTAGACGGCCAGCACGTCCCCGTGCCCGACGAGCCGGGCCGCGCCGTCCGGGTCGACCCGCTTGGCCCGGGCGACGAACGTCGCGAGGTCGCCGAGCACCTCGGCGTCCGCCAGCAGCAGGGCGGTCACCGGCTGCGCGCCTTGCGCGAGCGCCACACGAACGGCTCGTCGACCCAGGCCTCGAGCGTCGTCCGCTCCTCGGGGGTCATCCGCCGCGGCCGGTGGTTCTCCAGGTCGTAGAGGACGAGCGTCGACTCGGCCCGGGCGTAGATCACGGGCTTGCCGCCCTCCTCGGTGGGGTCGTCGCGGACCTCGTACTGGAGGTCGAAGCTGGCCCCTGCGAAGGCGGTGACCCACAGGTCGATGGCGACCGGCGCGGTCCGGTAGACGAGCGGCTCGACGTACTCGATCTCCGACCGGGCGACGAGCAGGCCCGTACTGACGACGGAGCCCCCCTCGTCGCTGCCGGCGGCGGCGAACGCGACGACGCGCGCGTCCTCGACGAGGCGCAGGAACTGGACGTTGTTCACGTGGCCGTATGCGTCCATGTCGGACCAGCGCAGCGGCGTGAGCACCCGGTGGCGAGGCACGGCCCCATGATGGACCACCGCGCACCCCCCGGCCGAGCACCGCCCCGGGCTTCGTGACGTGGGTCACGCGGGATCGGGTCGCCCGTCCGGCTCAAGCCCGCGGCGGCGGCGTCCGACCAGCAGATCACCGTTCCGAAGGGACCGACGGCAGGCGGAGCACCGCCGGTCCGCGCGGACGGGGCGCTCCGCGGCACGAGACCGGGCGCCGGCGCACCGCACGCGGTGTGCGCCGGCGCCCGTCTCTCGTCGGGCCGGGGGCTACGCGGTGGGCGGCGCGACGACGATCCGGCCGGTGCTCTCCCCCGCCGCGAGCCGGCCGAGCGCCGCGGACGCCCGGTCGAAGTCGATGTGCTCGCTGACGAGCGGCCGGACGGCGCCCGCGTCGACGAGGTTCGTCAGCTCCTCGTGGCAGCGCCGGACGAGCTCGGGGTTCTTCGACCGGTACAGCCCCCAGTGCAGGCCGACGACCGAGTAGTTCTTGACGAGCAGGTGGTTCGTCGCGGCGGGGAGGATCTCGCCGCTCGCGAAGCCGATGACGACGATCCGGCCCTCGAACGCGACGACCTTCGTCGAGGCGGTGAAGGCCGCCCCGCCGACCGGGTCGAAGACGACGTCGACGCCGTTGCCGCCGGTGACCTGCTTGACCGCCTCGACGACGTCGGTCGTCGTCCGGTCGATGACGACGTCGGCGCCGAGGCCGCGCGCGGCCATCGCCTTGAGTGGCCCGCCGACGACGGCGATGACCCGGGCCCCGGCCGCCTTGCCGAGCTGGACGGCGGCGCTGCCGACACCGCCCGCGGCGGCATGCACGAGCAGGGTCTCGGTGACGCGCAGGTTCGCCCGCCGGTACAGCGCGAACCAGGCCGTCTGGTAGGCGATGTGGAGCGCGGACGCCGTCACGTCGTCCAGGCCGGTCGGCGCCTCGTGGATGTCGGACGCGGGGGCGATCGCGTAGCGGGCGAGCGCGCCCTGCGGCAGCACCGTCGTGCCGACGACCCGCTCCCCGACGAGGTGCCGGCCGACGCCCTGGCCGACGGCGACGACCTGGCCGCACATCTCGATGCCGGGCGTGAACGGCAGCGGCGGCCGCTCCTGGTAGTGGCCCCGGGCCAGCAGCACGTCCGGGAAGTTCAGCGCCGTCGACCAGACCTCGACGAGCACCTGCCCCGGCCCGGGCGTCGGCACCGGCACCTCGACGATCCGCATGACGTCGACCGGCTCGCCGTGCGCGCCGACCTGCCACGCCTGCATCGTCGGCGGGGGCGTGGACGGCGGCGGCGTGGGCGGCGGCGAGGCGGGCGTGCTCATGCGACGGACCCGGCGAGGAGCAGGCCGCCGTCGATCGTCAGGGTCTGCCCGGTGACCCACGCCGCGTCGTCGCTCGCGAGGAAGGCGACGGGGCCGGCGATGTCCTCGGGGACCCCGAGCCGCATGAGCGGGTAGGCCCTGGCGACCTCCTCCTCGCGGCCCTCGTAGAGCAGCGTCGCGAACTTCGTCTTGACGACGGCCGGCGCGACCGCGTTGACCCGGATCCGCGGGGCGAGCTCGACCCCGAGCTCGGCGGTGAGATGGATGAGCGCGGCCTTGCTCGCGCCGTACACGCCGATCGGCGGCGAGGGCTTGAGCCCCGCGACCGAGGCGATGTTGACGACGGCGGCGCCGGGCCGGGAGCCGAGCCCCGCCTGGCAGGCGCGCTCGACCCAGCCCGCGGCCGCCGTGAAGTTCACCGCGAACGTCTTGGCGATCGCCGCCGGGTCGGTGCTCGCGACCGGGCCGGCCACCGGGTTGATCCCGGTGTTGTTCACGAGGACGTCGAGCCCGCCGAAGAGCTCGACCGCGGTCCGGACGACCTCCTCCTGGTGCGCGACGTCGTCCGCCTTGCCCGCGACGGAGGCGGCGTGCGCCGGGCCGCCGAGCAGCTCCACCGCCTCCGCGAGCGGCCCCGCGTTGCGGGCGGTGACGACCACCTTCGCGCCCTCGGAGACGAGCCGCTGCGCGATCGCCAGCCCGATGCCGCGGCTCGCGCCGGTCACGACGGCCACCCTGCCGTCGAAGCGTCCCATCGTCACGGTGCCCTCCTCGTCGCGGTCCCGCCCTCGGGCCCGTCGTGGTGCATCTTCACAGGTCTCCGACGTCACAGGTACCCGCGGCGGCGCCCGGGTTCACAGCCCCAGGTCTCGGCCGATGAGCTCCTTCATGATCTCGTTCGAGCCGGCCCAGATCTTCGTCACCCGGGCGTCGCGCCAGGCCCGGCCGACCCGGTACTCGTTCATGAACCCGTAGCCGCCGTGCAGCTGGACGCACGCGTCGAGCACGTCGTTCTGCACCTTCGCCGTCCACCACTTCGCCTTCGCCGCGTCGACGGCGGAGAGCCGGCGGTCGCAGTGCGCGAGCACGCACTGGTCGACGAACGCCTGCGCGACCTCGACCTGGGTCACGAGGTCGGCGATGAGGAACTTGTTGTGCTGGAAGCTGCCGATCGACTGCCCGAAGGCCTTGCGCGCCTTGGTGTACTCGATCGTCTCGTCGAGGATCTGCCGGACGTGCGCGAGGTTGCCGACGGCGGCGCCGATCCGCTCCTGCGGCAGCCGCTCCATCATGTGGACGAACCCGCGGTCGAGCTCGCCGACGAGGTTCGCGGCGGGCACCCGGACGTCGTCGAAGAACAGCTCCGCCGTGTCGGACTCGTCCTGGCCGACCTTGTCGAGCTTGCGGCCGCGGGTGAAGCCCGCCATACCGGTCTCGACCGCGATGAGCGAGATGCCCTTGGCGCCCTTGGCCGGATCGGTGCGGGCCGCGACGAGCACGAGGTCGGCGCCGTACCCGTTCGTGATGAACGTCTTGGAGCCGTTGACGACGAAGGTGTCGCCGTCCCGGACCGCGGTCGTCCGCAGCGCGGCGAGGTCGGAGCCGCCGCTCGGCTCGGTCATGCCGATCGCCGTGACGATCTCGCCGCTGCAGAACCCGGGCAGCCAGCGCGCCTTCTGCTCGTCGGTCGTCAGCTCGGTGAGGTACGGCGCGACGACGTCCGCGTGGATCCCGAGGCACGACGACATCGCGGCCGAGACCTTGCTCAGCTCCTCGCCGAGGACGACGGTGAACCGGTAGTCGTCCGCGACCCCGCCGCCGCCGTGCTCCTCGGGCACCTGGAGGCCGAGGAAGCCCTGCTTGCCCGCCTCGATCCAGACGTCGCGCGGGATCGCCTTCGCCTCGACGAACTCGTCGTACCGCGGCCGGACGTGCCGGTCGAGGAACTCGGCGACGGACGCCCGCAGCGCCTCGTGCTCCTCGGTGAAGATCGTGCGTTCCAACGGGCTCCCCCACTGTCGGCCGACGGCCCGGTCCGCGGCCGGGCCTTGACTAAGCGCTTGCTTACCTCCGATGCTCGGACCAGCGTCGCCGGACCGGGGCGCCGACGTCAACCACCGGGAGGTCGTGGTGCCGCACACGTCGCCCGACGCCCTCTGGGCGGCGGTCGAGCCGGAGGCGTCACGGCGGATGCTCGTCGGGGCGGTCGACGCGTTCGCCGAGCGCGGCTACCACGCGACGACGACGCGGGACATCGCCGCCCGGGCCGGGCTGTCGCCCGCGGCGCTCTACGTGCACTACCCGAGCAAGGCGGCGCTGCTCGCCCAGATCAGCAGCACCGGCCACGAGGCCGCCCTCGCGCTCGTCGAGGCCGCGGTGGCCCGCGGCACCGATCCGGTCGAGCGGCTGCGGCTCGTCGTCGCCGACTTCGTCGCGTGGCACGCGACCCACCACCGGATCGCGCGCGTCGTCCAGTACGAGCTCGGGGCGCTGCCGGACGACGCCCGCGCGCACTCGGTCGCGCTGCGGCGCAGGATCGAGGGGGCCGTCGAGGCGACTGTCGCGGACGGCGTCCGGGCCGAGGTCATGACGGCGCCCGACCCGCGGCGGGTGGCCCGGGCGGTCCTGTCGCTCGGCATCGACGTCGCCCGCTGGTACGACCCGGCCGGCCGGGACTCCCCCGCCGCCCTGGGCGCCCTGTACGCCGACCTCGCCGCCCGGATGGTGGGCGCCGCACCGGAGGGAGGGACACAATGACGCCCGTGCCCGAGGAGACGAACCAGAGCGCCCCACCGGCGGACGAGACCGAGACCCGCCCCGTGCGCGAGCCCGACCCCGCCTGGCAGGAGAAGGCCCCGGCCGACGCGGACGAGGCGCTCGAGACGCTGCTGCGGGTGCTCGACCTGCGCGCGGTGCCCGCCGAGGGCGACGACGTCTTCACCGGGGAGAGCCAGCCGCAGCCGTGGGGCCGGGTCTACGGCGGGCAGGTGCTCGCGCAGTCCCTCGTCGCGGCCCAGCGCACGGTCGACGCGGACCGGCCGGTGCACTCGCTGCACGGCTACTTCCTGCGCGCCGGCGACTCGAACGAGCCGATCTCCTTCGCCGTGGAGCGGCTGCGGGACGGCCGCTCGTTCTCGGCCCGGCGCACGCACGCGCTCCAGTTCGGCCGGCCGATCCTGTCGATGATCGTCTCGTTCCAGGAGCCGGCCGACGGCGTCGACCACGCCGAGCCGATGCCGTCCGTGCCCGCCCCCGAGACGCTGCCGTCGGTCGCCGAGCGCTTCGCCGGCACCTACGGCGGCAACTACTGGGTGCGGCAGCGGCCGATCGACCTGCGGCACGTCGAGGAGCCGCTCTACGTCGACCCGGCCAAGGAGCCGTCGACCCGGCAGTCGCTGTGGATGCGGGCCGTCGGCCGGCTGCCCGACGACCCCGCGCTGCACGCCGCCGTCCTCGCCTACGCGAGCGACTACTCGCTCCTCGAGCCGATCCTGCGCGCCCACGGCCTCGCGTTCATCACCCCGGGCCTGAAGATGGCCAGCCTCGACCACGCGATGTGGTGGCACCGGCCCGCGCGGGCCGACGACTGGCTGCTCTACACCCAGGAGAGCCCGTCGGCGCAGGGCTCGCGGGGCCTCGGGCTCGGCCGGATCTACACCCGCGACGGCACGCTCGCGTGCTCGGTCGCCCAGGAGGGCATGGTCCGGGTGCCCCGGGAGAGCCTGCCGCGATGACCGCCACGAGCGCCGCCCCCGCCGCGCAGGGCCCGCCCCCGGGCCTGCGCGGGCTCCTGCTGGACTTCGACGCCATGCCGGAGAAGATGGCGGCGCTGGTCGCGACCCACTCGGGCGTCGTCCAGGGCCGCTCCGGCCCGATCCGGTTCGCGGTGCTGTGCGACCCGGGGCTGGCCCGCGAGCTGCTCACGCGCCCGACCGGGACGACGCAGGGCCGCGGCATCGCCGTCCTGCGGACGATCCTCGGCCAGGGTCTGCTCACGAGCAGCGGCGAGCTGCACAAGCGGCAGCGCCGGCTCGTGCAGCCGGCGTTCCACCCGGGCCGGATCGCCGTCTACGCGACCGACGCCGTCCGGGCGGCGCGAGAGCGCTCGGCACTGTGGCACGACGGGCAGCGGCTCGACCTCGCCGAGGAGATGTCGGCGCTGACGCTCGACGTCGTCGGCCGGACCATCTTCGGGATGGACGTCACCGAGGACGCTGCGACCGTCGCCCGCGCCCAGGGCGACCTGCTGAGCCTCTTCCCGCGGGTCATGCGACCGCTCGGCCTGCTCGCCGTCCGGCTGCCGACGCCGCTGCGACGGCGGGTCCGCCGGGACGTCGAAGCGCTCGACGAGGTCGTCGAGCACGTCGTCGCGGCCCGGCGCGCGGGCGGCGACACCGGCGACATGGTGAGCATGCTGCTCGCCGTCCGGGACGAGGAGACCGGCGAGCCGATGCCGGCCCGGCAGGTCCGCGACGAGGTCCTCACCCTGCTGCTCGCCGGGCACGAGACCACGGCGGTGCTCCTGTCGTGGGCCTGGTACGAGCTCGCCCGAGACCCGGAGGCGGCGGCCCTGCTCGACGCCGAGCTGGCGACGCCGCAGGCCCTCGACGCGCTGGACCGCGCGGACTGGCAGGCGCTGCCGGTGACCCGGGCCGTCGTCGCCGAGACGCTGCGGCTTCGCCCGCCGGCGCACACGACGACCCGGGTCGCGACCACCGACATCACCCTCGGCGACACGCAGGTGCGGGCCGGCACGGTCTGCTTCGTCTCGCCGTTCGCGCTGGGCCGCGACCCGAAGTCGTGGGGCCCGGACGCCGACCGGTGGCGGCCGCAGCGCTGGCTCGACCCCGAGGGCCGCTACGACGAGGCCGCCCCGGGCCAGCCCCGCGGGGCCTTCCTGCCGTTCGGGGCCGGCTCGCGGGTCTGCATCGGGGCCGCGTTCGCCCAGATGGAGGCGACGCTGCTGCTCGCGACGCTGGCCCGGGACTGGCGGGCCGAGGTGACGCCGGGCTTCGACCCCGGCCTGCAGCCGCTCGTCACCCTGCGGCCGCGCCGGGGGGTTCCTGCGACGCTGCGAGCGCGACGAGGTCCCACGTGACGGGCCGCCCGAACCAGTAGCCCTGCCCCTGGTCGGCGCCGAGGTCGACCGCGAGCCGGGCGGTGTCGCCGTCCTCGATGCCCTCGAGGGTGACGACGAGCCCGAGCCGGCGGGCGAGGTCGACGACGCCGGAGACGATCTGCCGGGTCCGCACGCTCGTCTGCGCCTCGCCGACGAGGGACTTGTCGACCTTGAGCGCCTGGACCGGCAGCCGCCGCAGGTACCCCAGTGCCGAGTACCCGGTGCCGAAGTCGTCGATGGCGACCTGCACCCCGAGGTCGTTGATCGCCGACAGCACCCGCACCGCCGGGTCGCCGGCCTCGATGACGACGGCCTCGGTGACCTCGACGACGAGGTCGCGCGCCGGCATCCCGGTCCGGGCGAGGACGTCGGCGAGCCCGTCGATGTACCCGGGCCCGCGCAGCTCCAGCGGCGAGACGTTGACGGCCAGGCGCAGCCCGGAGCCGACGAGCCCGTTCTCGCGGTAGCCCTCGACGGCCGACGCGAGGACGCACCGGCCGAGCTCGGGGACCAGGCCCGAGCGCTCCGCGACGACGACGAACTCGGCCGGCGGGACCTGGCCGAGCAGGTCGTCGTCCCATCGGGCGAGGGCCTCGACGGCGACGACGGCGCCGGTGCGCAGGTCCACGATCGGCTGCCCGACGGCCGTGACCGAGCCGTCGGCCAGCGCCTGCGCCAGCCGGGCCTCGAGGAGCAGCCGGCGCTCGCGCTGCCGGGCGACGACCCCGGGGTAGACCTGCACCCGGTCCCGGCCGAGCGCCTTCGCCGCCTGCAGCGCGGCCGCGGCCTCGACGACGGCGACGAGGCGGTCGGGCGCGGCGTGCGCGGGCGCGAGGCCGCGCACGCCCGGGACGGCGCCGGGGGCGGGGTCCACCCGGCCCACGCCGACGCTCACGGTGATCCGCGGACCGAGGCCGAGACCCGCGACCTGCTCGCGGACGGCCGCGGCGATCCGGTTGCCCAGCTGACGACCGGCGTCGACGTCGCCCGGGGTGAGGACGGCGAACTCGTCGCCGCCGGTCCGCGCGGCGACCCCGTCGTCGGGGGCCAGGGCGCGCAGCGCCTCGGCGACGACGACGAGCACCTCGTCGCCGGCCGCGTGGCCGTGCACGTCGTTGACGGCCTTGAAACCGTCGAGGTCGAGCGCGAGCACGGACCACTCCGCACCGGGCGGGATCCGCCGGATCCGGTCGGTGAGACCGCGGCGGTTCACCAGGTGGGTGAGCGGGTCGATCCGGGCCTGCCAGCGCAGCTGGGTGGTGAGGCGGGCCCGCAGCCGGCCGAGCACGCTCTCCCGGGCGGCGAAGAGGCAGACCGCGACGAGCACCGCCGCGGCCGCGACGGGGCCGCCCGGCACCGCCCGGCCCTCCTGCGGGAACAGCAGGACGCCGACGAGCACCAGGACCACGGAGCCGACGACCACCCCGGTCGCGAGGTCGGTCGACCGGATCTCCCGGCGTTCCGCGGTCTCCACCGGCACGAGCTCGGCGGGGACCGACCGGTTGTAGAGCATCTGGCGCACGGTGACGCCCCAGCCGATGCACCAGCCCAGCGTGAGCGGCCACGGCACGTGCCGGCCGCCGTCCGCGGGCCCGGCGGTGATGCCGGTGATCACGAGCCCCATCTCGGCGGCGACGAGCAGGGCGACCCCCAGCACGGACGCCGGCCCGGACGTCACGGGCTCCCGGACGACGACGAGCGCGACGAGCGCGACCTGCAGGGTGAGGACGAAGCACAGCGCCAGGGCGACGAGGACCTGCCCGCGGCCGAGGTCGAACCCCACCTCCGGGCCGATCTCGAGCACCCAGAGCGCGAGGATCACGCCGAAGGTCGCCAGCAGGGCGTCCAGCCCGAGGCGCAGGCTGCGCACCAGGCTGCGGTACGGGGAGACGACGAGCACCCCGACCGCCACCCCGATCGTCTGGACGGCGAGCGGCAGGTCGCCGAACGCCGGCAGCCCGAGGGGCGCACGCGACTGCTCCCAGGCCAGGACGAGCCACGTCCAGGCGCGCACGAAGGAGCCCAGCGCGAAGGCCCGCAGCGACGGCTCGGCGGGTCCGCGCGGCGGGAGGCGCAGGCCGAGGCGCTCGCCCACGAGCGCGGTCGCCGCTCCCACGGTGGCGACGAGGCCGCCGGACGCGAGGACCGACTCGTCCCGGACGACGTCGGCGACGACGAGGGCGACCGAGCCCAGCCAGGCGACCGCCACCACGACGCGCAGGACGGCGCCCGACCCGGGGGTCCGGTCGGGTCGGGGCACGCGCAGCACGCGTGCAGTATGACCGGTTCGCGCCGGCGGCGTGATCTTCGTCCGCAACCCGGCCGGTGCGCGGTCACGTCGGGCTGGTCGCGCTCCCACGGAACTGATCGGCGACCCCGGCCCAGTGCATCGGCCGGCCCAGGAAGTGCCCCTGGCCCAGGGAGGCACCGAGGTCCTCGGCCATCCGGGCCGTGTGCTCGTCCTCGACGCCCTCGACGACGACGGCGACCCCGATCCGGCCCGCGAGGTCCGCGAGACCGGCGAGCAGGTGCCGGGTGCGCATCGTCGTCCGGGCCTCGTCGAGCAGCGAGCGGTCGATCTTCAGCGCCTGGACCGGCAGCCGCCGCAGGTACCCGAGCGCCGAGTAGCCGGTGCCGAAGTCGTCGATGGCGACCCGGACACCGAGGTCGGTCAGGGCCCCGAGGACGCGGACCGCGGGGTCGTCCTCCTCGACGAGGACCGCCTCGGTGACCTCGATGACGAGGTGCCGCGGCGGGAACGCCGCGGCCGCGAGGATCCCGGCGACGGACTCGGCGAACGACGGGCTGCGCAGCTCGATCGGCGAGACGTTGACGCCGAGGGTCAGCCCGCTGCCGACGAGCCCCTGCGCGGCGAAGCCGTCGAGGGCGGACCGCAGCACCCGCGTGCCCATGGACGCGACGAGGCCGGTCTCCTCCGCGACCGGGACGAACTCCGAGGGCGGGACCGTCCCGAGCTCGGCGTCGTGCCAGCGGGCGAGGGCCTCGACCGCGACGACCCGCCGGGTCGCGAGGTCGACGACCGGCTGGCCGACCGACGTCACCCCGCCGGCGACGTCCTCCGCCGGGCCGGCGGCGGGCCCGGCGGGCTGCGGCCCGAGGACGTCGCGCAGCCGGGACTCGACGCGCAGCCTGCGCTCCCGCAGCCGGGCGACGTGCCCGGGGTAGACCTGTACCCGGTTGCGGCCGCCGGCCTTCGCCGACCGCAGCGCCGCGGACGCCTCGACGAGCGGCGTGAGCGGGTCGGTGCCCGCGGGATCCGCCGCGGCCGCGCCGCCCGGCCCCAGCCGCCCGACGCCGACGCTCACAGTGATGGGGACGGCGAGGGCGAGCGGCTCGAGCGCGCGCGGCACGGCGGCGACCACCGCGGCGCCGATCTGCCGGCCGTGCTCGACGTCCCCGGGCACGAGCATCGCGAACTCGTCCCCGCCGGTGCGGGCGGTGAGCGCGCCCGGCGGCGCGTTCGCGCGCAGGACACGTGCCACCTCGGCGAGCACGGTGTCGCCGCGGCTGTGGCCGTGGACGTCGTTGACGGCCTTGAAGCCGTCGAGGTCGAGGGCGAGCACCGCCCACTCGGAGCCGGCCGGGACCAGCCGGATCCGTTCGGACAGGCCCCGCCGGTTGGCCAGGCCGGTCCAGGGGTCGCGCAGCGCCTGCTCGGCGAGGTCCTCGGTGAGCTGCAGCCGGTCGGCCCCGACGAACGCCTCGTGCAGCGCGAACGACACGAGCGACAGGATCATGAGGGTGCCCGCGACGGCGCCGGTCGGTGCCGGGGCCATCCCCGTGACCCAGGTGAGGATCGCCGTGAGGACGCCGAGACCGGAGACGGCGAGGACGATCGTCGACGTGGCGGCCTGGCGCCGCAGCCGCATCAGGTGCGTCGGGGCCGGCGCGGCACCGGTCCGCACGGTGAGGACGCGCCACGCGAGCAGCGGCCAGCCGAGGCACCAGCAGGCGAGGGCGACCGCGGGCACGTGCCGCGGTCCCGAGAGCGACGTGAGCAGACCGGTCACGTCGCCGACGGTGATGAGCACGAGGGCGACCGTCGTCGGGCTCGTCCGGAGCACGCCTTCGGCACCGAGGACGAGGATGCCGGTGACGAGCTGCACGACGAACACGGCCACGAGCGCCAGGCACCACGCGAGGTCCGCGGCGGCGACGTCGTCCGCCGCCCGGCTGAACGCGACCGCCCAGAGCGCGAGGAGCGTCGTCGAGGTCGTCATGAGGATCTCGAGCACGAGCAGCCGGGACCGGTGGGGGCGCAGCCCGCGCGCCGCGGCGAGGGCCGCACCGATCGCGAGGAACCCGGTCACCGGGTTGACGGCGTCCCCGGGTTCGGGGACGCCGACCCGGCCGTCGAGCGCGGAGCCCGCGAGGAGCAACCAGGAGGCACCGCGCACGACCATGAGGCTGCCGACGACCCGGGCCGGCGGGATGTGCACCGCCGGCCGCAGGGTGAGGCCGAAGCGCTGGGCGAGCAGGACGACGAGCCCGGAGGCCAGGGCGACGAGCGCCCCGACGAGGTAGCCCGTGACCGGCCGGTGGTCGGGCTGCCCGGCCGGGGCGAGGAGCACGGCGGCGAGCACGCCGGCCAGGCCCAGGGCGGCCAGGACGGCGCCGGTCCGGCGGCTGCACGACCCGGTGAACGCAGCCCCCTCGGGGCCGGGAGCCGGTCCGGCACCGGGTCGTCGATCATGCACGCAGGCCAGTATGGACATCACCAACGGCCGATGCATCGATTCACGGCGTCCGCCCACGATGCGGGACGAACCGGTCGTGGCTCCCCCGGCCCGCGGGCACCGGTCGTGACGCGCAGGAGCCCCCCGACGACGCCGGGGGGCTCCTGCGGCAGGGTCAGTCGCGCGTGAGCTTGCGGTACGTGACCCGGTGCGGGCGGGCCGCGTCGGCGCCGAGCCGCTCGACCTTGTTCTCCTCGTACGAGGCGAAGTTGCCCTCGAACCAGAACCACCGCGCCGGGTTCTCGTCGTCACCCTCGTAGGCGAGGATGTGCGTCGCGACCCGGTCGAGGAACCACCGGTCGTGGGAGACGACCACGGCGCAGCCGGGGAACTCGAGCAGCGCGTTCTCGAGCGAGCCGAGCGTCTCGACGTCCAGGTCGTTCGTCGGCTCGTCGAGCAGCAGCAGGTTGCCGCCGAGCTTGAGCGTGAGCGCGAGGTTGAGCCGGTTGCGCTCGCCGCCGGACAGGACGCCGGCCGGCTTCTGCTGGTCCGGGCCCTTGAAGCCGAACGCCGAGATGTACGCCCGCGACGGCATCTCGACCTGGCCGACCTTGATGTAGTCGAGGCCGTCGGAGACGGTCTCCCAGACGTTCTTCTTCGGGTCGAGCGACGTGCGGCCCTGGTCGACGTAGGCGATCTTCACCGTCTCGCCGACCTTGAGGTCGCCGGAGTCGATCGGCTCGAGACCGACGATCGTCTTGAAGAGCGTGGTCTTGCCGACGCCGTTCGGGCCGATGACGCCGACGATGCCGTTGCGCGGCAACGAGAACGAGAGGTTCTCGATGAGCACCCGGTCACCGAAGCCCTTCGTCAGGCCCTTCGCCTCGATGACCTGGCTGCCCAGACGGGGGCCCGGCGGGATCTGGATCTCGTCGAAGTCGAGCTTGCGGGTGCGCTCGGCCTCCGCGGCCATCTCCTCGTAGCGGGCGAGCCGGGACTTGCTCTTCGTCTGGCGGCCCTTGGCGTTCTGCCGCACCCACTCCAGCTCCTCCTTGAGGCGCTTGGCGAGCTTGACGTCCTTGCGGCCCTGGACCTGCAGGCGCTCCTGTTTCTTCTCCAGGTACGTCGAGTAGTTGCCCTCGTACGGGTAGAGGCGGCCGCGGTCGATCTCGGCGATCCACTGCGCGACGTTGTCGAGGAAGTACCGGTCGTGCGTGACGGCGATGACGGCGCCCGCGTAGCCGGCGAGGTGCTGCTCGAGCCAGAGCACGCTCTCGGCGTCGAGGTGGTTCGTCGGCTCGTCGAGGAGCAGCAGGTCGGGCTTGCTCAGCAGGAGCTTGCACAGCGCGACCCGGCGGCGCTCGCCACCCGACAGGACGGTGACGTCGGCGTCCGGCGGCGGGCAGCGCAGGGCGTCCATCGCCTGCTCGAGCTGGGCGTCGAGGTCCCAGGCGTCGGCGTGGTCGATGTCCTCCTGGAGCCGGCCCATCTCCTCCATGAGCTCGTCGGAGTAGTCGACCGCCATCTTCTCGGCGATCTCGTTGTACCGGTCGAGCTTGACCTTGATCTCGCCGAGGCCCTCCTGGACGTTGCCCAGGACGTCCTTGTCCTCGGTGAGCGGCGGCTCCTGCTGGAGGATGCCGACCGTGTAGCCGGGCGTCAGCCGGGCCTCGCCGTTCGAGGGCTGGTCGAGGCCGGCCATGATCTTGAGGATGGTCGACTTGCCCGCACCGTTGGGGCCGACCATGCCGATCTTGGCGGACGGGTAGAACGACATCGAGACGTCGTCGAGGATGACCTTGTCACCGAGCGCCTTGCGCGCCTTCGTCATGGTGAAGATGAATTCCGCCATGACCTCCAAACTACCGGTCCGCGAGGGCGCGGCAGGACGGCGCCCTCAGCGGAAGCGGTGCGGCCGGTCCGCGGTCGCCCGGTCCCCGAGGAACCGGCCGAGGGCGACGGCGGCCAGCAGCCCGCCGAAGACCCAGGGCCACAGCAGGTCGTCGGCGCCGAGGACGGTGGTCCCCGCCCCGCCGGTCGTCACCGTGACGACGGCGCCGGGCCGGTAGGCGTCGTCGGTGAGGACCTCCGTGGGGGCGAGGACCTCGAGCGGTGCGGTCGCCCCCTCGTGGAGGACGCGGACCTGGAGGACGGCGTGCGGCCCGCGGCGGTCGTCCGGGTCGAGCGGGGTCACCGCCGTCCGCGTGAGCACCTCGGCCTCCTGGTGGTGCCGCGCGAGCGGGCTCGCCGCGAAGCCCAGCAGGAGCAGCCCGAGGACGGTGAGCGCGACGGTGACGGCGTTGCGCCGGGGCCGCCACGACGCGGACTTCCGCGACCAGTACTCCGGGTCCTCGCCCCGGTAGGCGATCGTGCCCTTGCCGACGTGGTGCTCCTTGAACGGCATGACGACCCCCTGCCGACGGCGACAAGATCACCGTAGACCGGCCGTCGCCCGGGCGACAGCCCCCGGACGCCGACGACCCGGCAGGCGCAGGCCTGCCGGGTCGTCGTGGAGCGGGCTCGTCAGTGCGCGGCGAGCGGCGGCAGGTCGACCGGGCGCAGCACCCGGTTGATGCCGTGGGCGATCTGCTTGTTGCCCTTGTTGATGTTCACCTTGTTCACGACCGGGTTCTTCGCGTTGGTGTCCTTGTCCCGCAGCGTGATCGTCGGGATCCACCAGTGCCAGGTGACCTTGACCTTGATCGTCCCGCCCTGGGCGGTCGTCAGCTTCGCGCCGTCGAGCTTGACCGCCTGCTTCGCGGTCACGGTCGCGCCGGGGACGACGTGGTAGAGCAGCACGGTCTCGACGGTGTCGATGCCGAGGCCGGCGACGGCGGCGAAGACGTCCTTCTCCTTGCTGACCCACTTACCGGTCAGCGAGTGCACGAGGTACCGGAAGGCCTGGTCGTTCGGGATGAACGCCGTGACGGCCACGTCGCCCTTCGTGAGGACGCCGACGGCCGACTTCGGCTTCGCGCCGAGCACCGCGAGGACGGCGGCCGTGACGATGTCGTAGTCGTACTTGTTCGTGTCGAAGCCGCTCTTGTCCGCGGTGAGCACCGCGGCGAGGGACTTCGTGCCGGTCGTCGTCGCGCTGGCGGACGGGGCGACGGCGGCGGTGCCCGCGAGGGAGAGGGCCGCAGCGGAGGCGACCAGGGCGAGGCGGCGCGAGAGCTTCATGGGCGAGACCTTTCGGATCGACGGCCGGACGCCGTTGTCGACCCCACTTCCGCGCACGTCGATCATCCGGATGCACCCGACGCGCGTTTTTCTCGCGGACGTCGGGGCGCAGTCGGGGTGACGTCCGTGAAAGCGCTTGTAGTGTGGTCGGCCGTGACGCCCGAGACCACCGACACGGCAGCCGCCCCGACGACCGGCCCGGCCTCCGCGCCCGCCGCCGGCGGAGCCGCTCCCGCCCCTGCTCCTGCTGCTGCTCCCGCCGCGACCCGTACGGACGACCCGTGGTGGCGCTCGGCGGTGACCTACCAGCTGTACATCCGCAGCTTCGCCGACGGCAACGGGGACGGCCTCGGCGACGTCGCCGGCATCCGGCAGCGGCTGCCCTATCTCGCGGCGCTCGGCGTCGACGCGATCTGGGTCAACCCGTGGTACCCGTCACCGCAGGCGGACGGCGGGTACGACGTCTCCGACTACCGCGACATCGAGCCGGCGTTCGGCACCCTCGACGAGGCGCAGGCGATGATCGACGAGGCGCACGCCCTGGGCCTCAAGGTCATCCTCGACATCGTCCCGAACCACACCTCGGACGAGCACGCCTGGTTCGTGGCGGCCCTCGCGGCAGGCCCGGGCTCGCCGGAGCGGGCGCGGTACCTCTTCCGGCCCGGCAAGGGCCCGGACGGCGCCCTGCCGCCGAACGACTGGAAGGCCGTCTTCGGCGGCCCGGCGTGGGAGCGGGTCACCGAGCCCGACGGGACGCCCGGGGAGTGGTACCTGCACCTGTTCGACCCCAAGCAGCCGGACCTCGACTGGGAGAACCCCGAGGTCCGCGGCGAGTTCCTCGACATCCTGCGGTTCTGGTTCGACCGCGGTGCCGACGGCTTCCGGATCGACGTCGCCCACGGTCTCGTCAAGGACCCGGCGATGCCGGACCTCGGGGACGACGAGGAGCACCTCCTCGGCACCCCGGACCGTGCGGACCACCCGCACTGGGACCTGCCCGGCGTCCACGACATCTACCGCGAGTGGCGCGTCCTCGCGGACTCCTACGACCCGCCGAAGCTGTTCGTCGCCGAGGCGTGGGTGTCCTCCCCCGAGCGGCTCGCGGCCTACCTGCGCCCCGACGAGCTGCACACGGCCTTCGACTTCGACTTCGTCCGCGCCGCGTGGGACGCCGCCGAGCTGCGGGCCACCGCGACGAGCTCGCTCGCCGCGCACGACCGGGTCGGTGCCCCGGTGATGTGGACCCTGAGCAACCACGACATCACCCGGCACGTGAGCCGGCTCGGCCGGCCGCAGTCGCAGCGCTCGGCGGACCCGCTGCACGGCGACAACGGCGAGACGGACGTCGAGCTCGGCCGCCGCCGGGCCCGGGCCGCGCTCCTCCTCGAGCTCGCGCTGCCCGGCGGGGTGTATCTCTACCAGGGCGAGGAGCTCGGCCTCGAGGAGGTCGAGGACCTGCCCGAGGAGCTCCTCCAGGACCCGACGTGGGAGCGGTCGGGGCACGTGGAGCGCGGCCGCGACGGGTGCCGGGTGCCGCTGCCGTGGGCGCCGGACGGGCCGTCGCTGGGCTTCGGCGACGCCGCGCCCTGGCTGCCGCAGCCGGCGTCCTGGGCGGCGGTGTCCGCGGCGTCCCAGGAGGGCGACCCGACGTCGATGCTCGCGCTCTACCGGGAGGCGCTGCGGCTTCGGCGGGACCTGCCGGGCCTCGGCGCCGGCACGGGCGCGGACGTCACGTGGCTCGACCTCGGGGACGACGTCGTCGCCTTCCGCCGCGAGCCGGGTGTCGCCTGCCTGGTCAACTGCGGGTCCACGCCGGTGCCGCTGCCCGCGGGGACGGTGCTGCTGTCGAGCGTCCCGCTGGACCTGTCGGCGTCCGCCGAGCTGCCCGCCGACACCGCCGTCTGGCTGGCCGTCTGACGGGACCGCCGTCCCGGGCGGTCCGGCGGGGCCTACCCTGGCGCCGTGATCGGGGTCGGGGGCGGGCGCTGCGACGTCCGTGAGTGGGGGGCGCAGCCCGCGGCGCTGCTGCGGTGCCGGGTGCGCTTCCTGCTCGTGGCGGGCGTCGTCATCGCCCTGCTCGGGGCCGGCTTCGTCCTCGAGGGCGATGGGCTGCCGGCGACCGCGCTCGGCGTCGGGGCGCTGGGCCTCATGGCCGTCGCGACGGCCGCCGTCCGGCGCCCGGTGTCGAAGGGGCCGGCGCCGTTGCGCCGACCGGTGACGACGGACCCGGCCGCCGCGCCGCCGCCCGGCCCCGCCGACGCCGCGGTCGAGCGGCGGCACCGGCGTGCCCGGGTCGTCGCGAGCCTGGTGCTCGTCGTCGCCGCCCCGCTCGGCCACCACGTCTCCCGGCACCCCGGCGAGGACCCGACACTGCTGTCGGCCTTCGTCGGCCTCGGCCTCTACGTCCTGCTCACCGTCGACCTGCCCTGGCTCTACGACACCCGCCGGCTCGGTGCCCGCCCGCTCGTCCGGACGACGCTCACGGTCCGCGCCGTCGGCGTCCCCGGCCGCGGCCTGCTCGTCCTCACCTGCGACACCCTCGCGTGGACCGCGCTGCGCACCGGCGTCCTCGCCGACGCCGTCGTCGGGGACGTCCTCGTCGCCGACGTCGACGCCCGCGACCACGACCCGGTCGTCCTCACCCTCGGCGACCGGCGCACCGTCTCGCCGAAGGTGCACCCGCTGACGGCGCCGCGGCTGCGGGCGATCGTCGCCGACGTCCCGCCGGTGCGGACCGCTGCGTGACGGGCGACGCGACGGACGACGCGACGAAGCGGCCGGCGCTCGAGCCGGGGATGCTGCGGCGGGCCCGACCCGACGGGTACTGGGCGCGGGCGTTCCGGCGGCGGCCGTGGGCGACGTCCGCGATGGTCATCCTGCCGATCGGGGTCGTCGTCGGGGTTCCGCTGCTCGCCGAGGCCTGGGTCGGCGTCCACCTCACGGGGGGCGCCGTCATCCTCGGCTGGTTCACGTTCTCGGGCCTGCGCACCAGGGTCCGGGCCACGGCCGACGCCGCGGACGAGGCGGAGGGTGCGGATCCCGGGCGTGCGCCGGTCGACGTCCGTGGTGACGCGGTGGTCCGCCCCTCCTTCGGGCCGGGCACCGTGACGGCCGCCCGCGCCCGCGACCACACCGTCACGGTGCTGGTCCTCGTCGGCGGTCCCGGCGCCGTCACGCTCGCCGTCGCCGTCGTCCGCCGGCCGTTCGACCTCGTGCTCCTCGGTATCGCAGCGGCCCTCGTCGGTGCCGCGCTCACGGCGGTCGTCAACCACCCGCCTCTCTCTGAAGCGGCGGACGAGCGCGTTCCTCGCCCGCGCCCTCGAACCGGTGCCGGTCCGGGTCGTCGGGATGCGCAGCGACGGCCTGTCCTGGGTCGTCGAGACGCTCGACGGCGAGGCCCGCAGCGATGTCGTGCTGCAGGCCGGTGACGACCTGCTCGTCGCGGGGGACGTCGTCCGTGCCTGGGGTGACGCGACCCCGCAGGCCGGCACCCCGCCGCGGCAGCGACGGCTCGCGCTCACCGGCCCGTTCGGCACCCTCTGGGTCTCGTGCTTCCTCGACGACCGGGACGTCGGGGTGCGCGACCGCACCGCGGCCGGCCGGTCGGCCTCCGAGGCCCCGAGGCCCGACGGCGTCGTCGAGGTCCTCGTCCCCGGAGCCGGTCGGCTGCCCGACGTCCGTCGCGCCGACGGCACCGTCGTCCGCGCACGCCGCACGTCACCGCCGCGACGAACCTGAGCCGCGCGGCGCGGCGGCTCACCGCTGCCTACGCCGTGCGAGACCGGTCAGGCTCCCCGCGAGTACGTCCACGGGCCGTGGGACGACGTCGATCGTGTGCACCCGAGGAGCCTGAGCAGCAGCGGGTGCGGTCCCGGCGTCCGGCGGCCGCGCGTCAGACGGTGATGCGGATCGCGGCGCCCTCGCTCACGTCGGTGCCGCGGCGTCGTTGCGCCCACATCGCGATCGTGTACATGAAGCCGTAGCGGGCCTTGACGAGCTGCTGGGTGCGCTCGACGTCCGCGAGGTCGGTGAGCAGCTCGGCCGTGGCCTCGACATCGGTGACGCCGGGCTTGACCCGGCCGCGCCCGTCGCAGGGCGCGAGGAGTACGCGCGCGGTGTGCCGCAGCCGCTTCGCCTTGCCCGTGCCGAGGGCGGTGATGACGAGCAGGTGCGCACCGTCGCGGACCAGCCAGACGGGGGTCGGCACCGCTGTCCCGTCCTTCTTGAAGGTCGTGAGGCGCACGTACTTCGCGTTGCCGAGGACGTCGAGGGTCTGGGCGTCGGTCATGACAGGCAATCTACGGTCGACCGGGCGGTGCCGATCCCCGGTACGGTCCCGGATCGCCGACGACGGGCGGACGTCGACCGCGCCTGGTCGCGGACGTCACCCGTTCACGCCATGCGGCGGGGAGCATCCGGGCGTGTGTCAGGTCAGCGGGTCGGCGTACTCGGGCAACCGGCCGGCGAGGCGGACCGGCACTCCCGGTGCGAGGTGGCGGACCGCGGCCAGGACCTGCGCGCCGTCACCCACGCTGTCCGGCAGCTGTCGGCGGTCCGCCGTCCCGTCCCGGTGGTCGACCTGGAAGAACCAGCCGAACCTGTTCTGGCGCTTGTCGTCGACCTCCACCTCCCAGGTGAGGCCGTAGGTGCGCACCCCTGCCACGTCCCCCCACGCCGTCCGGTGCTCCGAGGCCGTCCGGTGCCGCACACCGATGTCCTGAGGCGGCGTGCCCAGGGTCACGCCGTCGACGTCGACGCGGATGATCACTGCATGTCGCACGGCCCGGGAGACCGTCCTGAAGAACGCCCATGAGAGCGCCGCCAGCATGGGGCCCAGGAAGGCGAGGATGGCGAGCGTGCCCGCGACCGGGTGCGGCTGCAGCCGTCCGTCCAGGTAGCCGTCGACGACGACGTACAGCAGCCAGCCGACGAACCCCATGGCCGCGCCCAGGCCCGCGATCCGGCGGGCAGAGGACAGCAGACCCTCGGTGAGGAGGAAGGACCCGTCGGCCTGCCAGAAGCGGCCCTGCGGGCTCGCCCGATCCACCATGGCAGACACATACCGGCCCTGGATGAATGGCGGGTGAACGCGGACGCGGGTCGCTAGATGGCCTGAACCGTCAGCGTGGCGGGTACCGCGCCAGCTCTCGGGTCCAGCGCCCCGCGGCGACGCCGAGCGCGTCGGCGGCCGTCACGAGCGTCAGCGTCACCGGAGCGCGGCTGGCGGCGTCCGGCGGGAGCGCCTCGGCGCTGAGGGTCACGCGGACGGCGACCCGCCCGGGCGTCGGGACCGTGGCGAGGTCGAACGCGAGAGCAGGCTCGGTGAAGGAGATGCGACCGTCCTCGAGCCAGGCGTCCGTGACGTCGGCGGGGACGCCGTCCGCGACCGCACGCAGCCACGCACCGAGGTCGGCCGCCTCCCAGGCGGTGAGGCAGCCGTCCTCGAACGACCACCGCGTGCCGTCGGCCGTCGTGACGTCGCCGCGGACGAGAAGCCAGTTGAGGTCGTCCTCGTCGGGTTCGGCGTCCGGGTCGGTGGCCGCGAGGGCCTCGACGTCGGGGAACTCGTACCCGAGCACCGTGAGCGAGAACCGGGCGCCGTCGTCCGACACGAGCTCCATGTCAGACGCCCGGGGCCGTGGCGGGCGCGGACGACGGCAGGAGCCGCTCGCGCAGCGCGACGACTCCCCCGACGACAACGATCGCCGGCGGCCGGACCCCCGCGGCGGTCGCGGCGCCGGCGATGCCGGCGAGGGTGCCGGTGACGACGCGCTCGGTCGGCAGCGACCCGTCCTGGACGACCGCGGCGGGGGTCTGCGGGTCGCGGCCGTGGGCGAGCAGGATCTCCGCGATCTGCGGGAGCCGGTCGACGGCCATGAGGAGCACGAGGGTGCCGCGCAGCCGGGCCAGGCCGGGCCAGTCGACGAGCGAGCCGGGGTCGTCGGGGGCGAGGTGGCCGGAGACGACGACGGCCTCGTGGGCGACGCCGCGGTGCGTGAGCGGGATGCCGGCGAGGCCGGGGACCGAGATCGCGCTCGTGACGCCGGGGACGACCGTCACCGGGACGCCGGCGCGGACGCACGCCTCGACCTCCTCGGAGCCGCGGCCGAAGACGTACGGGTCGCCGCCCTTGAGCCGGACGACGAACCGGCCGGCGAGAGCGTGCTCGACGAGGCAGGCGTTGATCGCCTCCTGCGCCATGAACCGGCCTCGCGGCAGCTTCGCGGCGTCGACGACCTCGACGTGCGGGGCGAGCTCGGCGAGCAGGCCCTGCGGGGCGAGGCGGTCGACGACGACGACGTCGGCGTGGGCGAGCAGGCGGCGGCCACGGACGGTGATGAGGTCCGCGTCCCCCGGGCCGCCGCCGACGACGGCGACCCCGGGCAGCGCCACCGTCGCCCCCTGCACTCTCGGCGGCCGGCGCGGCAGGGTGTCGAGGCGGCCCTCGCGCATGGCCTCGACGACGCCGTCCCGGACGGCGACGGCCCGGCGCGGGTCGCCGCCGCCGAGCACGGCGACGCTCACGGCGCCCTGCCGCCCCGTGGCCGGGGTGACGGCCGTGCCCCGCGCCCCGTCGTCCGCCCGGACGCAGAACACGCGTCGGGCCTCGGCGTGGGCGACGACCCGGGCGTTGACCGCTGCGTCGTCGGTGAGCGCGAGCACGTACCAGGCGCCGTCGAGGTCGCCGTCCGCGTAGGTGCGCTCGTGCCACGTGATCGTGCCGGTCGTGGCGTGCGGCTCCAGGGTCGGCGTTAGCCGGGGCGCGACGACGGTGACGTCGGCGCCCGCGGCGAGCAGCCCCGGCACCCGGCGCTGGGCGACCGCCCCGCCGCCGACGACGACGACCCGGCGGCCCGCGAGGCGCAGCCCGGCGAGGTAGGGGTCCGGCGCCGGGGCGGTCACACCGTCGCTCATGCGGAGGACGTCGCCGTGTCGCCCTTGTCCGCGACACCGGCCGAGTCGAAGGTCGCCATGTCGCGCAGCGCGCGGGCGGCGGCCTGCACCAGCGGCAGGGCGAGCACCGCGCCGGTGCCCTCGCCGAGGCGCAGGTCGAGGTCGACGAGCGCCCGCAGGCCGAGGGCCTCGAGGGCGACGGCGTGCCCCGGCTCGGCCGACCGGTGGCCGGCGACGCACGCGTCGATCGCGGCGGGAGCCAGCGCACGGACGACGAGCGCCGCGGCGCCGGCGATGACGCCGTCGAGGATCACCGGCACGCGGGCGGCGGCGCCGCCGAGGACGAACCCCGCGATCGCCGCGTGCTCGAGCCCGCCGAACGCGGCGAGGACACCGACCGGGTCGGTCCCGGCGGCGGCCACGGCGTCGGCGTGGACGGCGAGGCCCTGCTCGACCACGGTGACCTTGCGCCGCCAGGTCTGGTCGTCGACACCGGTGCCCCGGCCGGTGACGTCGGCGGCGGGGGCCCCGGTGAAGGTGGCGACGAGCGCGGCGGACGCCGTGGTGTTCGCGATGCCCATGTCACCGGTGAGCAGGCAGCGATGCCCTTCGGCGGCGAGGCGCTGCGCGACGTCGACACCCGCGGCGAGCGCGGCGTGCACCTCGTCGCGGGTCAGCGCCGGGCCCTGGGTGAGGTCCCGGGTGCCGGCCCGGACACGTCGGTCGAGCAGGACGTCCTCCGTGCCCTCGGCGAGCGGCAGCGGGGACGCGACCCCGACGTCGACGACGACGACCCGGGCCCCGGCCTGCGCGGCGAACGCGTTGACGGCGGCGCCGCCCGCGACGAAGTTCGCGACCATCTGGGCCGTGACCTCCTGCGGCCACGGCGTGACCCCCTGCGCGTGGACCCCGTGGTCGGCGGCGAAGACGGCCACCGCGGCGGGCTCGGGCATCGGCGGCGGGCAGACCCCGGCGAGGCCGGCGAGCCGGACCGAGACGTCCTCGAGCACCCCGAGGGCGCCGCGCGGCTTCGTGAGCCGGTCCTGCCGCTCGCGAGCCTGCCGGGTCGCGTCTGGGTCGAGCGGACGGACGGCGGCGACCGTCGCCGCGACGAGCGCAGCGGCGTCCTGGGCCGACGGTGCGTCCGACCCGGTCGGCAGGTGCGTCATGCGGAGCCCTCCTCGATGCGTGCGGCGCGGTGCGTGATCGTGCGACGCCTGCGCCGTGCTGCCCCCGGCACGGTGCGTGCCACGGCCCGGTCGAGCCTAGAGCCTGCCCGTGAGCGACCGTCCCGAGCGGTCCGTACCTCTCGGACGCCCGGTCCGCCCGGTCCGCCCCGCACGCCGGCGTCGGCCTGCGCGGCGTCGGCCTGCGCGGCGTCGGC
>NZ_MWLL01000163.1 GCF_002198675.1 Kineosporia sp. R_H_3
CCAGCAACAGGTCGCCGGCCCGCCCGGGGCGGCCGCCGGCTGCCGCGAGGGCCCCGGCGACGCGGGCCAGCCGGGCGGCGCGGTCGGGGTCCGCGCCGGGCGGCGGGTCGGTGTCGACCGCGAGACCGAGCAGGGCACCGGCCTCCGCCGCACCGGCGGCGACCTCGGCGACCGGCGCACCCGCCTCCTGCGCCTCCTCGAACCAGCCGAGGGCCGCCTGCGGGTCGGTGAACCGGAGCTCCTCGGCGGCCGCGCAGTAGGCCGCCGCCGCTGCCGCGCCCCGGGCCCGCGCCGAGCGCAGGTGCTCCGCCGCCCGCACCGCCGCCCCGCCGGACCCGGCGAGCGCGTGGGCGACGTCCTCGTCGAGCCGCCGGCGCTCCGCGGGGGCCAGCCCGGCGAGCAGGGCCGCGGCCACGGCGGGGAGGAGCCGGTCGGAGCCGGGGCAGAGCAGACCCATGAGCCGCAGGGTGCCGAGCGCGTCCGTCGCGGTGGCGCGGTCGAGGCCGGAGGCCGCGGCGTGGATCTCGTCGCCCGCGTCGGGGGCCAGGGCGAGCACCCGGGCCAGCCGGGTGTGCCCCGGCGGGATCGCGGCGAGGCGGCGCTGCAGCCGGGCCGCGAGCGCGGGCGCGGGCGGCCCCGCACCGTCGACGGCGCCGGCGCCGTCGANTCGGGCAGGGCGCCGCCGGTCGCCTCCAGGGCGGAGGCGACGGCGACGGCGACCGCGGGCAGCCCGCCGGACGCCGTCCGCACCTGCTCGGCGAGCCGCGGCGGGCAGACCGCGCCGGTCACCGCCGTCACGATCCGCCCGACCCCGGCCGCGTCGAGGGGTGCGAGCACCTCGACCCGGCCCTGGCCGGCGGCCGCCTCGTCGAGGTCCGCGAGCGCGGCCGACCCGACGACCGGGCGGCGGGCGACGACGGTCGGCACGCCGTCGCGCGCCGACGCCGCGAGGAGCGCCAGGGCGGTGTCGTCGAGCCGGTGCGGGTCGTCGACGAGGACGAGCGCCCCGTCGGCAGCCGCTCCCCGCAGGAGCTCGCGCAGCAGGTCCGCCGGGACCGGCGCACCGACGCGCAGCACCGGGCCGTCCGCGACCGCCGCGAGCTCGTCCAGGCGGTGCGTGCGACCTGCGCCGTCGACCCCGACGACGACCGTGGTGCGTTCCGGTGCTTCCGGACCCCGATCCGGCACAGACGGATCCTAGGGATCACACCGCCGCGGCGCCGGGGAACAGGCCGGACAGTTCACCCGAACCGCACCGGGCGGCCGGGCCGCGCCCGGCGACTCACCAGTTGGACGGCTTGTAGTCCTTGAGGAAGCACCCGTAGAGGTCCTCGCCCGCCTCGCCGGCGACGACCGGGTGGTAGACCCGGGCCGCGCCGTCGACGAGGTCGAGCGGCGCGTGGAAGCCCTCCTCGGCGAGGCGCTGCTTCGTCGGGTGCGGGCGCTCGTCGGTGATCCAGCCCGTGTCCACGGCCGTCATGAGGATGCCGTCGGTCTCGAGCATCTCCTTGGCGCTCGTCCGCGTGAGCATGTTGAGCGCGGCCTTCGCCATGTTCGTGTGCGGGTGGCCGGGCGACTTGTAGCCGCGGGTGAACTGGCCCTCCATGGCCGACACGTTGACGACGTAGGCCCGCCCGCTCGGCGCCTTCGCGGCCGCCTCCCGCAGCGCCGGCCGCAGCATGCTCACGAGGATGAACGGCGCGGTGCTGTTGCACAGCTGCACCTCGAGCATCTCCAGCGGGCTGACCTCCTCGACGGTCTGCACCCAGCTGTTCGTGTGCGCGAGGTCGGGCAGCAGGCCGCCGGCGTCGATCGCCGTCCGGTCCGCGACCCGGTCCATCGACGCCGAGCCGGCCGTGAGCGCGAGCGCGGTCAGGGCGTGCGGGGACGGCGCCCAGTGCGCGACGACCGGCTCCCCGTCACCGACCGCACCGCCGTTCGCACCGCCGTCCGCAGCGTCGGCGGCGCCGTCCGGGCCGCCCTGGACCGGCACGGCGGACGAGCCGCCGAGCGACCCCGACACGGCGTCCCCGGCGCGCGAGAACGTGACGACCTCGGGGTGCGGCCCGGCGGGCAGCGGCGCCGACTCGGCCGCGACGAGCGGGGCGTACGCCTGCGGGGAGCGCCGCACGGTCTGCGCGGCGTTGTTCACGAGGACGTCGAGCGGGCCGGCCGCGGCGACCGACCCGGCGAGCGCGATGACCTGGGCCGGGTCCCGCAGGTCGATCCCGACGATCTTGAGCCGGTGCAGCCAGTCGGCGCTGTCCGGCATCGAGGTGTAGCGGCGCACGGCGTCGTTCGGGAACCGGGTCGTGATCGTCAGGTGGGCGCCGTCCCGCAGCAGCCGCAGCGCGATGTGCATGCCGATCTTCGCCCGGCCGCCGGTGAGCAGCGCGCGCCGGCCGGTGAGGTCGGTGCGGGCGTTGCGGTTGCGGTGGCTCATCGCGGCGCACGGCGGGCAGAGCTGGTGGTAGAACGCGTCGACGACGGTGAACCGGTCCTTGCAGATGTAGCAGGACCGCGCCCGGAGCAGGGTGCCGGCGATCGCGCCCTCGGCGTTCGAGGTGAGCGGCAGGCCCTGCGTCTCGTCGTCGATCCGGCCCGGCGCCCCGGTCGCCGTGGCGGCCGTGACGGCGTCGTCGTTCGAGCGGACCTGCTGCTGCTTCTCCTTGCGGCGCCGCTGCTTGACCTGCTTGAAGACCTCGGCCGTGGCCATCCGGACGGCGATCGCGTCGGGGTGGTCCAGCGGCAGCCCGTCGAGCTGGCGCATGACCCGCAGGACGACGTCGAGGTCCTCCGCGGCGATCCCCTCCCCGGTGCGGCGGTCGGGCTCGGGCAGGTCGTGCGACACGGGTTCGGGCCTCTCGGGGACGGGGGCGGCGGGGTCGGGCAGGACATTGTCTCAAAGTCCTGGGCTCCCCCGGCGACACCGCCCGCCTCTCACGCGTCGCGGGCGTTCGGCCGGAACGGGTCGGTGTCCAGACCCCAGCCGATGATGCGCCTGGGGACGATGCGGATGAGGTCGGGATCGAAGCCGGCCCCGACCGACGATCCACCTGCGGCGAGGAC
Organism: Kineosporia sp. R_H_3; assembly: GCF_002198675.1. Classification (GTDB taxonomy): domain Bacteria; phylum Actinomycetota; class Actinomycetes; order Actinomycetales; family Kineosporiaceae; genus R-H-3. Next base: position 3,070 of record NZ_MWLL01000163.1, read on the forward strand.
CTGCGCGCTGCCGCGCACCTCGACGCCGCGCGGCTGCCAGGGCGGCAGCACGTCGTCGACGACGATCGCGACGGCGCTGCCGCGGGCCACGTCCCGGCACTTCTTCGACGCGGCCAGGCCGTGACCTCCGACGTCGATGGTGTCGGTCTCCGGGTTGTGGCGGAACGAGACGGGGACGACGTGCGGCGTGCCGTCCGCTCCGACGGTCGCGATGCGACCGAGTCGCTGGCCGGCCAGGTAGTCGAGCTCACGGGGGGTGAAGCTGCTCACGGTTCGGACCTCCGGATCAGAACGACGGGGCGAGACGGCCCATCTCGCCCCGACGGAAGCGCTGCTCCGCGTCGGCGAGCTCGGCCCGGGTGTTCATGCAGAACGGACCACCGAACAGCACCGGTTCCGCGATCGGCGCACCGACCAGGACGACGACGGTCGCGCCCTCGGCTCCCGCGACGGCACCGACCAGCCCGGCGGGACCGTCGAGCGAGGCGACCGCATGCTGCGGCAGCGTGGTGCCGGCGACGGTGAGGCCACCCGAGACGACCAGCAGCACCGCGCGCCGGTCCGGCGGGACCGGGATCTCGGCCGCCGCACCGGCCCCGAGGTCGACGTCGAGCAGCGTGACCGGGGTCAGCAGCCCTTCGAGCGGTGACGCGACACCGAGCGCCGAGCCGGTCACGACCCGCACCGTCACACCGTCCGACGGCACGACGACCGGGACGTCGGCGGCCGCGAGATGAAGAGCGCCCGGCGCGGCGTGCTTGTGCGCGGCGGCCAGGTTGACGAACAGCTGCATCCCGTGGCACTCCGTACCGGGCTCGTCGGGATCTCCTCGTGCATCATCCCGCGCGCCGCCTGGGTCCAGTGCAGGTCTCCCGGGCCGATCAGGCTGACGTCACCCAGGCTGTCGCGGTTGCGGAACGAGCCGGCGGAGTCCCGGAACATGTACGTCACCGCCGAGAACCCGGCGTGCGGGTGCGGCGCGAACGTCGGCCTGCTCATCCGGAAGTCCGTGATCGACAGGAACGGGTCGAGGGTCACGGGACCACCGTGCTGGACGGTGTCCTCGACGAACCCGGGCGACACCTGGTGCGGGTGCAGCACCGTCATCGACCCCACACTGCGACGTGCCGTCTCCGCCGTCTCCGCCATGCCCTCGTCCCTTCTCACGATCCCCGATCTGTGCAACAGAACTGTAGCGCAGATGTGCGACAGATGTGGTGCGTAGAATGGCCCCGTGGACGAGGCCGGCCAGGACGTGCTCGACCCGCGTCAGCTGCGGACCCGCACCAAGGTGTTCGCCGCGGCGCGCGCCGTGCTGCGGCGCGACGGGCTGGGCGGTACCACGATCGACGCGATCGCCGGCGAGGCGGGCGTCGCCCGGAGCACGCTGTACCGCAACTGGCCGAGCCGGGACGACCTGCTCGCCGAAGCCCTCGACGACCTCCTCGAACCGCCCACCGATGCCGGTGCCTCGCTCCCGGTCGCAGCGCAGCTGACGCGCATGCTGACGGGTCTCGCCGAGGCCCTGCGCTCCAGCGAGTGGGGGCGCACGCTGCCTGCGGTGGTCGCTGCGATCGACTCGGCGCCGGTCGTGGCGGACCGGTACGCGCGTCTGACCGACGAGCGTCGTTCCGACGTCGTGGCCGTCGTACGCTCCGCCGTCGACCGTGGCGAGCTGCCGCCCGGCCTGGAACCGGCGGCCTTCGTCGACGCCCTGGTCGGCCCGCTCTTCTACCGCCATCTCGTCCGTCGGGTGGCGACCCCGAGGCCATGGATCGACCACCACGTCCGGCGCACGCTCGACGCCTACCGGTGAGGCGCTCCCGCCGGCCCGCACCGCGGCCCGGTGCGGACGGGGCGCCACAATGAGGGCCCGTCCGTGCGAGGAGGCCGCGATGAGCAAGTCCCACCCCGACCAGTGGAGCGTCCACGAGCTGGTCGACCGGCCCGACGCCGACCTCGTCGCCGCCCTGGGCCGGTTCCCGACGACCCAGATCGCGGACTGCGGCGGCCCCGTCGGCGTGGTCGGCCCCGGCATCGGCTGGACCGCGGGCGGCACCGAGCTGTGCGGCGTCGCGGTGACGCTGTGGACGAAGCCGGGCGACATCCTCTTCGTCCTCAAGAGCCCGGACGTCGTGCACCCCGGTGACGTGCTCGTCGTCGACGCGGGCGGCCGGCTCGACGCGGCCGTCGTCGGGGACATCGTCAGCGGCGCGCTCGCGGCCCGCGGCGGTGTCGGGCTCGTCGTCGACGGCGCCGTCCGCGACGTCGACGGCATCGACGAGGTCGGGCTCGCGACGTTCGCGCGCGGCACCCACCCCGCGACCGGCTCGAACACCGGGCCGGGGGCCCTCAACGTCACCGTCCAGTGCGGCGGGGTCGTCGTCGAGCCCGGGGACGTCGTCCGCGGCGACCGCAGCGGCCTCGTCGTCGTCCCCCGCCGGCACCTCGCCCAGGTCGTGCGGCTCACCGCCCTCGTCGCCGAGCGTGAGGAGGCCTGGCGCGCCAAGCACGCGGGCGGCCGCAGCCTCACGCAGATCCTCGGCCTCGACGCGACGATCGCGGCCGGCCGGGCGACGATCCGGGTCGGCGAGGACGGCGCCGCCGTGAGCGTCGAGGAGGAGATCGCGAGCGACGAGGCCGACGACTTCGAGGGGCACGCGTGAGCTTGCCCGTCGCCGCCCGGATGTCCCGGGTGCGGCCGAACGCCATCCGCGAGCTGCTGCGCCTGGGCGACGACCCGGCCATCGTCTCGTTCGGCGGCGGCTACCCGGACCCGACGCTGTTCCCCGTCGACGAGCTCGCCGCCGTCTACGCCGACCTGCTCACCCCGGCGCACGCGAACACGTTGCAGTACACGGCGTCCGTGGGGATGCCGCGGCTGCGCGAGCAGGTCGCCGAGCGGCTCACCAAGGACGGCATGACCTGCGACGCGGACGACCTGCTCGTCGTCCAGGGCGGGCAGCAGGGGCTCGACCTCGTCGCGAAGATGCTCCTCGACCCGGGCGACCTCGTGCTCACCGAGAACCCGACGTTCCTCGGGGCCCTCATCGCCTTCAACCCGTACGAGCCGCGCTACCTCACCGTCCCGATGGACGACGAGGGCCTCGACACCGACGCCCTCGAGGCACTGCTCGCCGCCTCACCCGCCAACGTGCCGAAGTTCCTCTACACGGTCCCGGAGTTCCAGAACCCCACGGGCGTCTCGCTCTCGCTGCGCCGCCGCGAGCACCTCGTCGAGCTCGCCGGCCGGTTCGGCTTCGTCGTCCTCGAGGACACCCCGTACCGCGAGCTGCGCTACGAGGGCGAGCGGCTGCCGACCCTGCGCAGCCTCGCCCCGGACGGCCGGGTGATCCACCTCGGGAGCTTCTCGAAGATCCTCGCGCCGTCGATGCGCCTGGGCTGGGTGCTCGCCGACCGCGACGTCCTCGGCGCCCTGACGCTGCTCAAGACCGCGACCGACACCCAGTGCAGCACGCTGAACATGGCCGCGACGTCCGCCTACCTCGACCGCTACGACATCGACGCCCACATCGGCCGGATCTGCGCCTCCTACCGGCACAAGCGCGACGTCGCGCTCGCCGGCGTCGCGCGGTGGTTCCCGTCGTCCGTGCGGTTCACCCGCGCCCAGGGCGGCCTCTTCACATGGGCGACGTTCCCCGAGGGGTTCGACACCGCGGCGTTCATGAGCGGGCGGATGATCCCCGAGGCGAAGGTCGCCTGGGTGCCGGGCGGCACGTTCTTCCCGGTGCACGAGGAGTCGAACCACGCGCGGATGAGCTTCTCGGCGCTGCCCGACGACCGGCTCGAGGACGGCCTCGAACGGCTCGGTGCGCTGCTGCGGGAGGAGCTCGGGGACTGACGGCCGCGGGTCCGGGCATCGACAGCGGGCAGGGCAGGCTGCCTATCCTGCGTCCGTGACCGCGCTGCCCGTCCTCGACCTCACGGCGTTCCGCACCGACCCGGCGTCGCCGGCCGCGGCGGAGCTCGTCGACGCGCTGCGGGAGATCTGCCACGAGGTGAGCTTCTTCTACCTCGCCGGGCACGGGATCTCCCCCGCTCTCGAAGAGGCCGTCGTCGCGCAGTCGCTCGCGTTCTTCGACCTGCCCGAGGCCGACCGGCTGAGCGTCGAGAACGTCCGCTCCCCCGCGTTCCGCGGCTACACCCGCACCGGCGGCGAGTACACCGCCGGCCGCCCGGACCGCCGCGACCAGCTCGACATCGGCCCGGAGGACCCCGAACCCGAGCTCGCCGAGGGGGACCCGGCCTGGCTGCGGATGCGCGGGCCGAACCTGTGGCCGGCCGCGCTCCCCGGGCTGCGGGCCGCCGTCGAGCCCTGGGTCGCGCAGATGCAGACGACGGGCACGACCCTCATGCGCGCCCTGGCGCTGGCCCTCGGCCAGCCGGCGGAGTTCTTCGCCCCGATCGTCGACCCGCGGCCCGACTTCCGGCTGAAGATCATCCGTTACCCGGCGACGGAGCAGGCGCCCGGCGGCACGGACGACGGCGCGGACGACGGCGCGCACCGGCAGGGCGTCGGCGCCCACCGGGACACCGGCTTCATGTCGATGATCCTCCAGGACGACGTCGGCGGCCTCGAGGTCGAGCGCGACGGCACCTGGGTCGACGTCCCGCGCGTGCCCGGCACGTACGTCGTCAACCTCGGCGAGATGGTCCAGCTCCTCACCCACGGGTACTTCCGCGCCGCGGTGCACCGGGTGCTCAGCCCGCCCCCCGGCGTCGACCGGCTCTCCGTCGCCTACTTCCACAACCCGGCGCTGCACGCGACGCTCACGCCCGTGGACCTCCCGCCGCACCTCGCCGCGCTCGCCCCGGGCGGCGCGAGCACCGACCCGTCGAACCCGATCCTCGCGAGCTTCGGGCTCAACACCCTCAAGGTGCGGCTGCGCTCGCACCCCGACGTCGCGGCCCGCTGGCACGCGGACCTGCTCGGGCGCTGAGGTGGCGGCGATGACCCGGCGGACGGGACGGCGCGGCCCGGGCACCGGGGTGGTCGTCGCGGTGGCGGTCGCGGTCGGTGCGGGCGCCCTGGTGGCCTCCGGCGCGCTCGGGCCGGACGACGAACGTCGCGGCGGCGGCGCCTCCCCCGCGGCACGGCCCACCTCCTCCGCCGCCTCGGCCGGGGCCCCGACCACGGCACCCGCCGCGACGTCCCGGGCCGACCTCGACCTCATCGCCGCCGCGACGGCCGGCGACACCGCCGCGGTGCGGGCCGCGCTCGCGGCCGGGGCCGACGTCCGGGCCGTGGACCCGACCGGTGCCACGGCCCTCGTCCGGGCCGCGTACGGCAACCACGTCGACGCCGCCCGCGCGCTCGTCGACGCGGGCGCCGACGTCAACCACGAGGACTCCACGCAGCAGAGCGCCTACCTCATCGCGACGTCCGAGATCGGGGACGACGTCCGGCTGCTCGACCTCACGCTCGCCCACGGCGGCGACGTCCGGGCCCTGGACTCGTTCGACGGCACCGGCCTCATCCGGGCCGCGCACCGCGGCTACCCGCAGGTCGTCGACCGGCTGCTCGCCGCGGGCGTCGCCGTCGACCACGTGAACAACCTCGGCTGGACTGCCCTGCTCGAGGCGGTGATCCTCGGCGACGGCGGTCCGCAGCACCAGGCCGTGGTCCGGAGCATCCTCGCCGCGGGCGCCGACCGCGGCATCCGCGACCGCGGCGGGCTGACGGCGCTCGACCACGCACGGGAGAAGGGCCAGACCGAGGTCGTGCGGCTGCTCGAGGCCGGCTGACCGCCGGCGGGCGTTCCGGTCAGGGCGCCGGCAGCGTCTCCACGGGGATCGTCGCGTCGAGCGCCCGGATCCGCCGGACGTCACCGGTGAGCACCGGCCAGCCGCGGTCCCGGGCGACGAGGACGGCGTGCGCGGCCGAGGCGTCCCAGACCGGGCGGGCCTGGTGCTTGCCCTGCTTCGGACGCGGGGACGACGCCCGAGCGATGAGCGCCGAGCGCTCGGCCCCGGAGCCGTCGAGCGGGTGGACGAGCGTCACGGGCAGGTCGAGGAGCAGCTCGAGGAACGGCCAGTCCTTCTCCCGGCACGCCATCCAGGCCTCCTGGAGCGCGACGGCGGGCAGCACGAGCGTGATGCCGACCTGCTGGGCCGCACGGACGAACGCACCCCCGTACACCGTGCGGCCGATGACGATGTCGCCGATCGCCGCCGCGTCGAGGACCCGGCCGCCGATCACGTCGCGGGCGTGGCGGGTCGCTTGCCGGTGAGCAGCTCCATGGCCCAGTCCATCGCCTCCGGGTCGGGCGGGCCGAACAGCTCGTCGATCCGGCCGACGGCCGCGTCCCGGGCGAGCCGCTCCCGGACCGCCTCGGTGACGTACGCCGAGGCGTTGCCCCCGGCGGCCCGGTCGAGCTCGTCGGACAGGTCGTCCGGCAGGCTGAAGGTTCGCTTACGGGTCACACCGCGACTCTAGTGCGGTCATACCCCGATCACCAGCGGCCGTTCCGGTCGCACCCGGTGATCCGCGCGTCTACTGCTCGTCGGTGCGCGCCGGTATCGTCCGGCACGTCCACCGCCCGCGTGGCGGGCCTGCTCCCCGGGAGACCCCCATGTCGGTGCTGTCGTCGTTCGTCGAGGCCCTCGCGTCCGGGGCGGTGGAGGTCGTCGACCTCACCGCGCCGCTCCACGAGGACACCCCGATCCTCATGCTCCCCGAGCCGTTCGGGAACACGTGGCGGTTCGAGCGCGAGGAGATCAGCCGCTACGACGACCGCGGCCCCGGCTGGTACTGGAACAACTTCCGGACCGGCGAGCACACCGGCACGCACTTCGACGCACCGGTGCACTGGGTCACCGGCCAGGGCCTCGACGACGTGAGCCAGGTGCCGCCGGCCCGGCTCGTCGGCCCGGCGGCCGTCCTCGACGTCACCGCACGCGTCGCCGAGAACCCCGACTTCCTCCTCGAGGTCGAGGACGTCCGGGCCTGGGAGGCCGAGCACGGCCCGCTGCCCGTCGGCGGCTGGCTGCTCCTGCGCACCGGCTGGGACGCCCGCGCGCACGACCAGGCGGAGATCCTCAACGCCGACGAGAACGGGCCGCACACGCCCGGCGTGAGCGTCGAGTGCGCGCGCTGGCTCGCCGCCGAGGCGCCGATCCTCGGGGTCGGGGTCGAGACCGTCGGCACCGACGCCGGCGGCGCGTTCGCGTTCGACCCGGCCTTCCCGTGCCACTCGATGCTCCTCGGCGCCGGCAAGTACGGCCTCACCCAGCTGCAGAACCTCGCGCGGCTGCCCGCCACCGGTGCGGTCGTCGTCGCGTCCCCGCTGCCGATCCGCGGCGGCTCGGGGAGCCCGGCACGCGTGCTCGCGTTCGTCGAGCGCTGACGGAGGCCGGCGGTGCACGTCGCGGAGGCGGTCGGGACGGCGTTGGGCAGGCTCGGCGTCCGCCAGGTGTTCGGCGTCGTCGGCAGCGGCAACTTCCACGTGACGAACGCGCTCGTCGCGGGCGGCGCCGGGTTCGTCGCCGCGCGGCACGAGGGCGGTGCCGCGACGATGGCCGACGCCTGGGCCCGCACGACCGGCGAGGTCGGGGCGCTCAGCGTGCACCAGGGCTGCGGCCTGACGAACGCGATGACCGGGATCGCCGAGGCGGCGAAGTCCCGCACCCCCCTGCTCGTGCTCGCGGCGGAGGCGACGCAGCGCGCGTCGAACTTCTTCGTCGACCAGCCCGCGCTCGCCGCGGCGGTCGGGGCGGCGACGGCCCGGGTGACGTCGGCGGCGACGTGCGTCGAGGAGGCCCGCGCCGCGTACCTGCTCGCGCGCGACGAGCGCCGCACGGTCCTGCTCAACCTGCCGCTCGACGTCCAGGGCCTCGACGTGCCGGACGACGTCGCCGCCGGGCTCGCGACGCTCGCCGCTCCCCCGCCGCCGGAGCCGCCGGACGCCTCGGCCGCGGACGTCGAGGCGCTCGCGGCGCTGCTCGCCGGGGCCCGTAGGCCGGTGCTCGTCGCCGGGCGGGGCGCGCGCGGCGCCCGCGCCGAGGTCCTCGCCCTCGCGGACGCGGCGAACGCGCTCCTGGCCACCTCGGCGGCCGCCCGCGGGCTGTTCGCGGGCGAGCCCTGGGCGCTCGACGTGTGCGGCGGCTTCGCGACGCCGCTCGCCGCGGGCCTCGTCGAGGCCGCCGACGTCGTCGTCGCGCTCGGCTGCACCCTGACGATGTGGACGACCCGGCACGGCCGGCTCCTCCGGCCCGGCAGCCGGGTCGCCCAGGTCGACGTCGACCCGGCGGCGCTCGGCCGCAACCGGCCCGTCGACCTCGGCGTCGTCGGCGACGTCGCCCGCACCGCCCGGGCCGTGACGGCGGCGCTCGGCCGCCGCGGCGGCCCGCAGGCCCTGCCCTCGCACGGCGGGCGGGACACCGTCCTCGCCGCGCGGATCGCGGCGCACGGCTCGTGGCGGTCGGTGCCGTACGAGGACTGGTCGGACGCCGCCGCGGGGACGATCGACCCGCGGACCCTGTCCGCGCTGCTCGACGACGTGCTCCCCGCCGCCCGCACGGTCGCGGTCGACTCCGGCAACTTCATGGGCTACCCGAGCATGTACCTGGCGGTGCCCGACGAGCACGGCTTCGTCTTCACGCAGGCGTTCCAGTCGATCGGGCTCGGGCTCGCGAGCGCCGTCGGCGCGGCGGTCGCCCGGCCGGACCGGTTGACGGTCGCGGCCCTCGGGGACGGCGGCGCCCTGATGTCCGCCGCCGACCTGGACACCGTCCGCCGGCTCGGCCTGCCGTTCGTCGTCGTGGTCTACGACGACGCGGCGTACGGCGCGGAGGTGCACCACTTCACGGCCGGGGAGCCGCTGGGCACGGTGACGTTCCCCGAGACGGAGATCGCCGCGATCGGGGCGGGCTACGGCTTCGACACCGTCACGGTGCGGCGCCCGGAGGACGTCGAGGGGGTCCGGCGCTGGGTGGACGGCGACCGGTCGCGCCCGCTGCTCGTGCACGCGCGGGTGGCGTCACCGGAGGGCTCGTGGTGGCTCCAGGAGGCGTTCCGCGGGCACTGACCCACGCGCCCGGAAGGTGGCCGGCTCAGTCGGAGCCGGGGCCGACCTTCTCGCCCGGCATGTACTCCCAGTGCCAGGGCTCGAACGGGCCGGAGCCGCCGGGCAGCGCCCAGTCCGGGTTCTCCCAGCCGTAGGCGGGGGCGTTGGCGCGCATCCAGCGGTAGGTCGCGCTGCCGTAGTCCTCGATGCGGCCGCAGAGGTCGGTGGCGACGCCCCAGCCGTGGTTGCTCGTGCCGGGCGCGGCCGCGAGGCCGGGCTTGATGGCCTTGAGGTGCCGCTGCTCGCTGAGCGTCCGGTAGGAGTCGGTGATGCAGATGTCCTTGCCGAACCGCTTCTTGTAGGCGATGTTCAGCTTCGCCAGGGCGACGGCGGCGTCCGCGCGGAGCATGTGCTTGGGCTCCCAGAGCGTGCACAGCTCCTTCGTCGCGATCTGCCCGTTGCTCCACGTCTCGCCGCGCGGGATCTTGCCGTCGCAGCCCGGCAGCACCGAGCGCTCGCTGTCCCGCGAGGCCCGGGTGACGATGATCGTGCGGGGCGCCGCGAGCGTGCTCGGCACGGTCGAGCCGTCGTTCGCGCCGGGGACGAGCTTGGCCTCCTCGACCGCGTTCGCCTCCGGGGCGGCCACGTGCGGGAAGGCGACCGACGGGGCCTCGGCGGCCACCGCGGGCATCGGCTCGGCGGCGGTCTTCACGGCGGGGACGGACAGCGCGCCAGTGAGCGGCGCGGCGATCGTCGCCAGGCCCAGGGCGCTGGCCACGCCGACCTGCGGCAGGCTCAGCCCGGTGCGGCCCTTTCGGGGCGCCTTCGTCGTCTGCGTGGTGCCGCTCTTCACCGCGTCGCGCGGGCTCACGGCCTGCGGAGCCGGGCGGCGCGTGCGGCCGGCCTTGTCGGCCTTCTCCGCCTGGCGGCGCGAGGACCGGTTCGTCAGCGGGCCCTCGGCGGCGCGGAGCTGGGCCCGCGTCATGGGCTGCTGCGGGCCGCCCTTGACGACCGAGGCCGGCGCGGCGGCCGACACCGGCGACGCGAACGCCCCGCCGAACAGGTCGTAGCCGTCGGACGGGGCGGGGGTGGCGGTGCGGTGCCGGGTGTCGTGCTGCTGGGTGTCGTACTGCTCGGTCTCGTGCTGCCCGGCGTCGTGGTGGGGGGCGCCGTGGTAGCCCGGGCCGCCGAGGTCCAGGCCGCCGGTCTCGAAGCTCTCGAAGCCACTGAACGGGGCCGGGTCGTACACGTCGTACGCGTCGGCCGCGGGCCGGTCCTCGAGCAGCCCGGCGGGGGCGAGGGTCGCGTACTGCGGGGCTGCCTCGACGCGGGGGTCGTACCCGGGCTCCACCGGCGCCGTGGCGCGCGCCTGGCGGCGCTGGGAGATGTCGGGACGGTCGGTCCGGCGGCGGGGGGTCGGGGTCTCCGCGCGGTGCGACGGCACGGGCCCAGATCCTCCTTCGAACACTCGGACTCACGAGGTTTCGACTCCCGCCAGGTGGGGTACCCGGCGTCGAAGTCACGGAACTATAAATCGGACACGGGGTCCGAGCGCAAGTCACCGGCGGCGTGTTGAACGCCCCAATCGACTCCCGAGCGTGACGAACTCGCCCTTAGGGAAGGCTTGATGTCACCGAGGGTTACGCCAAACCCACGCTGACGGTAGGGTTCCGACCCCTTCCCGGGCCCGCAGGGTGACCGCCGGGCCCAAGGGCCCGGCGCGCCCGGGGTTCTCCCGACACACCCGCCGACACGCCGTCCGGATCGGGTCCGGGGCCCGTAGGCCGTCGTCCGGGCCCGTTCCGGTGCGGCATGTCGGCGGCCTGTCGGCGGCACGTCGGTTGCACGTCAGCGCGGCTCGTCAGCGCGGCACGCGGCGCTGGGTGGCGTCCCGGACCTCACCGACGAGCTCCTCGAGGACGTCCTCGAGGAACACGACGCCGAGCGTCTCCCCCGTCGTCCCGACGACCCGGGCGAGGTGCGAGCCGGAGCGCTGCATGACCGCGAGGACGTCCTCGACGTCGTCCCGCGGCGAGACCGACGCCAGCGTCCGCACCCGCTTGTCCGGTACCGGCTCGGTGTAGCGCTCGTCGTCCGCGTAGAGCAGGTCCTTGACGTGCAGGTAGCCGACGACGTCCCCGGTGCCCGCCGCGGGCACCACCGGGAACCTGCTGAACCCGTGCTTCGCGACGAGCCGCTCGACGTCCTCGGGGGTCGCCGGCCGGGAGACGGTCACGAGCCGGTCCCAGGCCACCATGACGTCACCGGCCCGCCGGTCGCCGAGCTCGATCGCCCCGGCGAGCAGGCCCTGGCCGTCGTCGAGCAGACCCTCCCGGGTCGACTCGGTGACGATCGAGCGCACCTCCTCGGCGGTGAACGTCGACGACACCTCGTCCTTGGGGGTGACCCGCAGGAGCCGCAGCACCCCGTTCGCGACGGCGTTGAGCACGGCGATGAGCGGCCGCACGACGCGCGCGACGACGACGAGGGGCGGGGCGAGCACGAGGGCGGCCCGCTCGGGGCCGGCGAGCGCGAGGTTCTTCGGCACCATCTCGCCGACGACGACGTGCAGGTACACGACGAGCGTCAGCGCGATCGCGAAGGCGACCGGGTGCACGAACGCCTCGGGCAGGCCGGCGGCGGCGAACGGGCCCTCGAGCAGGTGGGCGACGGCGGGCTCCGCGACGGCGCCGAGGCCGAGCGAGCAGACCGTGATGCCGAGCTGGCAGGCGGCGAGCATGAGCGAGACGTGCTCCATCGCCCACAGCGCGGTCCGGGCGGCCCGGCTGCCCTGGGCGACGAGGGGCTCGACGCGGCTGTGCCGGGCCGACATGACGGCGAACTCGGCGCCGACGAAGAAGGCGTTGCCGAGCAGCAGGAGGACGGCGACGCCGAGGGCGGACAGGTCGCTCATGCCGGGTCCTGCCCGTCCCGGTCGGCCGGGGTGCCGTTCGCGTCGTCCGCGTCGAGCACCGCCAGCCGGACCCGCTCGATCCGCCGGCCGTCCATCCGCTCGACCCGCACGAGCGCGCCGTCCACCCGGACCTCGTCACCCGTGCGCGGCAGCCGGCCGAGGCGGGCCATGACGAGCCCGCCGACCGTCTCGTACGCCGGGCCGTCGGGCAGCTCGACGCCGGTGCGCTCCCGGACCTCGTCGGGCCGCATGAGCCCGGGGACGACCCACGAGCCGTCGCGCCGCCGGACGGCCCCCGGCCGGGTCCGGTCGTGCTCGTCGGACACCTCGCCGACGAGCTCCTCGACGACGTCCTCGAGCGTCACGACGCCCGCGGTGCCGCCGTACTCGTCGACGACGACCGCGAGCTGCAGGCCGTGCCCGCGCAGCTCGACGAGGAGCGGGTCGAGCCGGATCGTCTCCGGCACCCGCAGCGCCTCGACGGCCAGGCCGCCGGCGTACGCGTCGCCCCGGCGGTCCCGCGGGACGGCGAGCGCGGCCTTGAGGTGGACGACGCCCAGGACGTCGTCCGCGTCGTCCCCGATGACGGGGAACCGGCTGTGCCCGCACTCGCGTGCGAGCCGGACGACGTCCTCCGCGGTGTCCGAGCGGTGCAGCGTCGAGACCCGCACCCGCGGGGTCATGACGTCGGCCGCCGTCCGGGTGCCGAAGTCGAGCGACCGGGTCAGGAGGGTGGCGGTCTGCTCGTCGAGCGTGCCGGCGCGCGCGGAGCGGCGCACGAGCGAGGCGAGCTCGGCGGGCGACCTGGCGCTCGACAGCTCCTCCTGCGGCTCGACGCCGACCGAGCGCAGGATCCGGTTCGCCGTCCCGTTGAGCACCGCGACGAGCGGGGAGACCGCGCGGGTGAAGGCCCGGTGCGGTCCGGCGACGACCCGGGCGGTCGCGAGCGGCTCGGCGATCGCGAAGTTCTTCGGCACGAGCTCGCCGACGACCATGGAGAAGGCGGTCGCGGCGACGAGCGCGATCGCGACGGACACCCCGGGGACGCTGTCGGCCGGCAGCCCCGCCGACGTGAGCGGGCCGAGCAGCAGGGTCGCGAGCGACGGCTCGGCGAGGTAGCCGACGACGAGGGTCGTCACCGTGATGCCGACCTGGGCGCCGGAGAGCTGCGTCGACAGGCTGCGGACGGCGGCGAGGACGCCCTCGGCGCGCTCGTCACCGGCCGCGACGGCCCGTTCGACGGTCGGCCGGTCGAGCGCCACGAGGGAGAACTCGGCGGCGACGAAGAGGGCGGTGCCGAGGGTGAGCAGGACGGCGACGCCGAGGAGGATCCACTCGGTCACGCGACGGTCCGGTCCTGGCGGCGGGCGTGCGGGCGGGGCGTAGGTCGTGAAGGCATCGTGCGTCCATCGTACGGACGCCGGGCCCGCCCGCAGCCCCACCACCGCGCCGTGGCGCCGGTCTCACCACCCCGACGGCAGGGGGCGCCCCTCCTCGTAGCCGGCGTGCGACTGGATCCCGACGACCGCGCGCTCGGCGAACTCCGGCAGGGAGGTCGCCCCGACGTACGTGCACGCGCTGCGCACGCCCGAGGTGATGTGGTCGAGGAGGTCCTCGACGCCGGGCCGCACCGGGTCCAGGTGCATCCGCGAGGTCGAGATGCCCTCCTCGAAGAGGGCCTTGCGGGCGCGCTCGAACGGCGTGTCGGCCTTCGTCCGGGCCGCGACGGCACGTGACGAGGCCATCCCGAAGGACTCCTTGTACGCCCGGCCCTGCTCGTCGACGAGCAGGTCGCCCGGGCTCTCGAAGGTGCCGGCGAACCACGAGCCGACCATGACCTGGCTCGCCCCGGCGGCGAGCGCGAGGGCGACGTCGCGCGGGTGCCGGACGCCGCCGTCCGCCCAGACGTGCGCGCCGAGGGCACGGGCCGCCGCGGCGCACTCGAGGACGGCGGAGAACTGCGGGCGGCCGACGGCGGTCATCATCCGGGTCGTGCACATGGCGCCCGGGCCCACGCCGACCTTGACGATGTCGGCGCCCGCCTCGACGAGGTCCCGGACACCGGCGGCGGTGACGACGTTGCCCGCGACGACGGGGACGGCCGGGGCGAGCCGGCGCACCGCGCGCACCGCCTCGACCGCCTTCTCCTGGTGGCCGTGCGCGGTGTCGACGACGAGGACGTCGACCCCGGCCGCGAGGACCGCGGCCGCCTTCGCGGCGACGTCCCCGTTGATCCCGATCGCCCCGCCGATCCGCAGCCGGCCGACCGGGTCGAGCGCCGGGGCGTAGATCGTCGAGCGGAGCATGCCGGTGCGGGTCACGGCCCCCGCGAGGACGCCGTCCCGCACGACGGGCGCGAACTTGCGCCGCGCGCCGTGCAGGACGTCGAAGGTCCGGGCCAGGCCGTCCGGGCCCTCGACGAGGGTCGCGTCGATCGTCAGCACCTCGGTCGACATCACCTCGCCGACGAGGGTGAACCGGTCGACGCCGCGGCAGTCGGCCTCCGTGACGACGCCGAGCGGACGGCGCTCCTCGTCGACGACGACGACGGCACCGTGGGCGCGCTTGGGGATGAGGTGGAGCGCGTCGATGACGGTCTCCCCCGGCCGCAGCGTCACCGGGGTCTCGAGCACCGTGTGGCGGCGCTTGACCCACGCGACGACGTCCGCGACGACGTCGAGCGGCACGTCCTGCGGCAGGACGGCGAGGCCGCCGCGGCGGGCGACCGTCTCGGCCATCCGGCGGCCGGTCACCGCGGTCATGTTCGCGACGACCACCGGGGTCGTCGTCCCCGTGCCGTCGACCGACGACAGGTCCACGTCGAGCCGGGACGTCACGTGCGAGCGCGACGGGACGAGGAAGACGTCCGAGTAGGTGAGGTCGGTGAGCGGGGCGCTGCCGCCCCGCGCGTCGTTGAGGAACTGCACGGGCTCTCCTGGTCCTGGCCGGGACACCGGGCCCGAGGTCATGGGACCGCGGGCCGCGTCACGGCGAGGATGTCACGAGTGGCCGACACGTCTGCGGTCGCGCCGGTGGAGGGCCGCCCCTTCGATGGGACCACCCCCTCCGCACGGCGGAGGACCGACGGGCACCGGCTCCGTCCGGCGACGGATCCGTCCCGACCGGCGGACTGCCTAGCGTGGGGCGCACCGGCCGCGGCCCTCCGGGCACCGGCGGCCATCAGGAGAGGCGAGGAGTACCGATGACCAGCGGGCCGTCCGTCACGGTCGAGCACCTCACGAAGCGGTTCGGGAGCGTCACCGCCGTCGAGGACCTGTCCTTCACCGTCGGGCCCGGCCGGGTGACCGGCTTCCTCGGCCCGAACGGCGCGGGCAAGACGACGACGTTGCGGATGCTCCTCGGGCTGGTCCGCCCGACGTCGGGCACGGCGCTCGTCGGCGGCGTGCCGTACGCCGACCTGCCCGAGCCGACGAGCACGGTCGGCGCCTCGCTCGAGGCGACCGGCTTCCACGCCGGTCGGACGGCGCGCGACCACCTGCGGGTGCTCGCGGCCGCCGGCGGCGTCCCCGACGCGCGGGTCGACGAGGTCCTCGGGCTGGTCGGCCTCACCGACGCGGCCGACCGCCGGGTCGGCGGGTTCTCCCTCGGGATGCGCCAGCGGCTCGCGCTCGCCGCGGCCCTGCTCGGCGACCCGCCCGTGCTCCTGCTCGACGAGCCGGCGAACGGGCTCGACCCGGAGGGCATCGCCTGGCTGCGCGGCTTCCTGCGCTACCTCGCCCGCCAGGGCCGCACCGTGCTCGTGTCGAGCCACGTGCTCTCCGAGGTCCAGCAGACCGTCGACGACGTCGTCATCATCGCCCGCGGCCGGCTCGTCCGGCAGGCCTCGCTCGAGGAGCTCGAGGGCGCCCCGGCCGTCGTCGTCCGGGCGCCGCAGCCGCAGCGCCTCGCGGAGGTCCTCGCGCAGGCCGGCCTCACGGTCGAACCACCGGGACCGGACGGCGCGCTGCGCGTCGGCGGGCCGACCCCCGCCGGCGCGACCCCGGCCCAGGTCGGGCACGCCGCCTTCGAGGCCGGCGTCGAGCTGCACGAGCTGCGGGCCGCCGAGAGCGACCTGGAGTCGATCTTCCTCGGCCTCGTCGGGAACGGCGCGACCGCCGACGGCGGTCCGACCGGCTACGGGCACGCAGGATCCGGCACCGGCCAGGCGGGCCAGGCCGGCCAGGCCGGCCGGGCCGTCCAGGCTGCCTGGACCGGTCAGGAGGTGGCCCGGTGAACCGCCTCGTCCGCGCCGAGCTGCGCAAGCTCTCGACGACGCGTCTGTGGTGGGGGCTGCTCATCGGCGTCGCGGTGACGGCGGCCGCGTTCGCGGTCCTCACGGCCGCGATCGCCGGCCTCAGCGGCGCTGACGGCACCCCGACCCCGGGCGTCGAGGACCCGGCCGTCGTCCGGTCCGTCTACACGGCCGGTCTCGGCACGGCGTACCTGTTCGCCCTCGTCATCGGCGTCGTCTCCATGGCCGGGGAGTACCGGCACCAGACGATCACCGCGACCCTGCTCGGGTCGCCGCGGCGCGTCCGGGTCGTCCTCGCCAAGCTCGTCGCGCTCAGCGCGATCGGTCTCGTCTACGGCGTCGTCACCGTCCTTGCCGGGGTGGTCGCCGGCGCGTCGACGATCGCCCTGCGCGGCGGTGATCTTCGTCTCACGACGGACGGCGTCCCGCGCTCGATGGGGCTCGCCGTCGTCGCCGTGGCGCTCTGGGCGGTGCTCGGGCTGGGCGTCGGGACGCTCATCCGCAACCAGGTCCTCGCCCTGCTGCTCTCGGTCGGCGTCGCCTGGATCGTCGAGCCGCTGCTCGCGCTCGGGCTCAACGCCCTCGACGCGGGGACGGTCGCGAAGTTCCTGCCGAGCCAGGCCACGACGGCGATCGTCACGCCCCCGACCAGCGCAGGCGGCTTCGACGCGGCGTACCTGCCCTGGTGGGGCGGCGTGCTCGTGCTCCTCGGGTACGCGCTGGTGTCGGCGGGCGTCGGCGCGGCGCTCACGCTGCGTCGGGACGTCACCTGACAGACTCACCGACCGTGGATCCGCTGACACCGGCGTCGGGGAGCCCCTCGCGGGCTGCCCCCCTGTGCCGTTCGGCGCGGCCCGGCGGACCGTTCGACCGCTCGTCGCGTGCGGTCCGTCGTCCGCCGCCGAGGTCATCACCTCGTGAACTCGTTCAGCAGGTCCTTGGGTACTGTTGACGGAAGCCGCTGACGTCTTGCCGAGCACTGGAAGTAGGCGATCCACGCCGTGACCCAGCACGCCTCGCCGGAGCACGCCTCGTCCTTCGGGCCCAACGAGTGGCTCGTCGACGAGCTGTACCAGCAGTACCTGGCCGACAAGAACTCTGTCGACCCTGCGTGGTGGGAGTTCTTCGCCGACTACCAGCCCTCGGACCTGCCCCACGGCAAGCCGGGAACCATCGAAGGAGGGTCGGGCGTGCCCACGTCCGGTAACGGGACGACAGCGACGATGACGACCGGGGCGCCCGCGGCGCAGCAGGCGGCCCCGACGTCCCCGGCCCCGGCGGCAGCGCCTGCAGGCGCTGCAGCCGG